>JALGZP010000029.1 GCA_025774845.1 bacterium | reverse complement strand
TATCAGGATATCCGGTGCGCACTCCGTGAACGGACCGGAGTAGTACTCCTCGCGCTTCATGACGGAGGTGATGACAGGTTCGTTGGTTTCGGGATCCCGGAGATTCTTCAACCTTTCGATAATCTCATCCCGCAGCGGTTCATACTGCTCGACGGGAACGATACCCAGAGGACTCCTGCCCTCGAGGTTGATATAGATACCTGTCTGCTCTGTGATCGCACTGACAAAGGCCCTTGTTTTCGTCCAATCCACACACCGGTAGAACTGGGTGAGGCGGTCTTCCAGACCTACCGGTTTCGCGAGAACCCTTGCGCTTGCTCCGGTCATGAGTTTCCGTCTCAGTTTCCACCGATCCACACCGGCGATCGCTTTCCTCAAGCCCCGCCAGGCCCTCTCTTTGAATGATGAATAGAGGTACCTGCCTCGCCTCACTTTGAGATAGCCTTCGACCTCAAGCCATTTGTTCATGTGCACCTTCTTTTCCATTGCGCCGAATCCGTGGTCGGAAACGATGAGAAGAACGTCATCGGAGGTGAGGTGCTCCTGAATCTGCCCGATCGTCTGATCGAGATCCCGGTAATATTGATAGATATCCTCTTCCACGGACGGGTCCTTCTTGAGTCCCTCGGGAAAACCACGTGGATCGAGATAGTTCCAGAGCGAATGCTGAATCCGGTCTGTTCCGGTGAAGACGATCATAAAGAAGTCCCAGGGCTTGTTTTCCATGAGGTAGAGCGCCGCTCTGCCTCGCTGCTTGTGACAGTATCGAAGGTCCGAGACAAGCTCCCGCGCTCTCTCAGGTCCGTAATGGGTCCATTTGACAGTTATGACATAATCACCGATTATGCTGAGGATCTCCTTTGCGAGGTCCGGCGGATGGGTCAGTCCGCTTTCCACACTTGGCGTCATCAACCCGCTTACGACGAATCCGTTCACTTCCTGGGGTGGGTAGGATATAGGAACATTGATCACTCCCACCTTCCTGTCCTTGTCCGACAGTATCTCCCAGAGCGTCTGAACCTGTATGTCCGCGGAGGTGATGATCCTTTGTCCGAATCCGCTGGAGGAGTTCTTGAGGAAGTTGAATATGCTGTGCTTTCCCGGGTTTCTTCCCGTAGCTATAGAGACCCAAGCCGGGCCCGTGCTTGGCGGAAAGCACGTCGTCAGTGGGCCGCACACCCCCTCGCTCATAAGTCGTCCCAGATTGGGCATGACTCCGCGGTCGACCAGTGGTTGGAGCAGGTCCAGTGTTCCGCCGTCCAGGCCGATCACGCAGACTCGACCCGTCATGATAGATAACCCAGTGCTGAAAGCGACGCCTTGATCTTCTCAAGCTCCTCCGGGGTGTAGATATCATGCTGGACGAGCCTCTTAAACCGGGCAGCAGGTTCAAACGTCTTGACGTGTTCGGTCAGATGCTTCTCCTCGAAGATGGGCTCGAGTACCTTTCCATCCATGTCATCGGGTATTCCGAGTCCCATTGCGTAGAGGATCGTAGGGGCCAGATCGATGATCTCAGCCCCGCTGACCGTGGAGCCCTGCTTCACGCCCGGTCCCCGGGCCATGAAGATCCCCTCCATGCGATGATGACCTGTTCTGTTGGGCATGAAGAGCCGCCGGAAATAGAAACTCCGGTTTAAGAGGTAGGAGAAGTTCCTGATCTGAAACAGCACGTCGGGCGCCGTTTCCACGTGAGGACCTGAATACACCTTCTCCTTTCGGACCGCGATGTCCACGATCTTATCCCCGGTTTCGGGATCACGGAGGTCGTAGAGGCGGGATATGATCTCATCACGGATTGCCTCGTAATCCTCCCCGGACTCCACGATGCCATGGCTCTCCCTGCCCTTTCTGTTGACGTAGATCCCGAAGGAATCGAAGTAGGCCACCGTCTTCTTCCAGTCGACGACAGAGGGAGAGACTTTTCGCCGGATCAGCGGTAGCCTGACTTTGAGTCCTGCAATAGAGTCCGGCAAGTGGGCAGCGATTGCCCGCATCCCGATTCTGTTCAGGAGTCCGCGAACCGGTATCGGATGGACCGCGAAACTATAAACCTCTTTCCACCGACTCAGTGATGGTGACAACAGGTGCAGGAAGTCGTTGTCCAACAGCCAGCGGTTTGCAAAGAAGACCTTGTCGATCGCCCCGAAGCCGTGATCTGAAAGGACAACGACGGAGGTTTGGTCATCGATCTCATCGAGGAGGGCGCCGACCATGCGATCGCTCAATTCATAGGCCTCGGCAACCGGGCCGGAAAGCGATGAGGAGCTGTCCAGCATCTCACGTACCTCGTTCCAGCAGAAGTGCTGGATCCGGTCCGTGACACCGAAAACTATCATAGAGAGATCCCATTCATTATTCCGGAGGAGCTCCACGGTTGTCTTGAGACGGTGCTCTTCGATATCGAAGTAATCCCTCAGCCATTCCTCCTTCTTGCGAGTACCGATGTCCGTGAGTGGGTGAAAGTCCACGCGGTAACCTTCCCGATCAATCCTCTCCTGTAGCTCAGGGGGATGCACGAAGTGGGTGGAATCATTCGGCGTCATCAGACCCGAGATCACAATCCCGTTAATCGCGGGAGGGGGGTAGGTCAGGGGAATATTGATCAGAATCATCTTCTTGTTCTTGGCCGAGAGGATATCCCACAGGGTCGGCACGGCGATGGAGTTGTAACTCACAAGCTTGAGGTCGCCTCCGGGCCCGCTACTGGCATGATGTGCAAACTCGAATACACCGTGCTTTGCGGGGTTCTTCCCTGTCATGAAGGAGGTCCAGGCGGGGGGAGTGATTGGAGGAATGGTGGACATCAAGGTCCCGGATGATCCTCTTTCCATAAGCCGGGCGAGGTTGGGAAGCCGGCCCTCTCCAAGGAGCGGACGGATGATGTCGAACGTGGCTCCATCGAGCCCTATGACAAGCACCCTTCGAGACATGGCTACTCCCCTCTATCCTGCCAGGACATCAACGTTGAATCTCACGATAGATCTCCAGCGTTCGCCGGCCGATCACCTCCCAGGAATACTCTTCCATGGTCTTTCTCGCTTGCGCGGCCATCGATTCCCTCATTGCCGGTTCCTCGAGAAGCACCAGCATCTTTTGAGCCAGCTCATCCGCATCTGTGGGGTCGGTCACGATGAGACCGTTTTCTCCGTCTCTCAGGATATCGACCGTCCCTGTTCTAGCAGAAGTTATGATGGGCAGACCGCTTGCCATCGCCTCGAGGTTCACGAGCGGATATGCGTCATAGAAGCTCGGGAAAAGGAACGCGTCGGCGGCTGCGTAGTATGGCTTGGTATCAAGGGATTCTCCAGCAAAGATAACCTGCTTCTCCACCCCCATTTTCCGAGCATACTCCTCGAAGCGCTCCTGGTCGACCTGGTCTCTGCCGACAACCAGCAGTCTGGTCTGAGGTTTCCTGATTTGGGCCAGTGCCTCAATGGCAAAGGCAAGCCCCTTTCGCTTAAAGAAGTTTCCCACAAACAGAAAAGTGAAATCCGTATCCGCAATCCCGTGCTGAGACCGCGTCGGCAGCCTGCGCTCTTTCAGGTTAGTCGGATTGTATGCGACAAGATCAACACCGTTGGGAAGCAATTCAACGGCTTCCTCGGGCACCTTGTAATAGCTCAAGAGAAAATCGCGGATCTCCCTCGACAGCGCGAGAATCTTCCGGTATCCGCCGGGACGGTAGTTGTAGTCGGACATCGGATAGGCGAGCATGATTCTCAGCCTGTATAGGAGCGGGACTTCCTTCCGGTGTGATTTCCCGAGGGTCTTTATCAATCGCATGCCGATTCGCGCCAGCCCGTGGCACGTGACAACCCCGTCCGAGTACCGGCAAGGCGCGTGGAGGTGGACAACATCGAACTTCTCGCGGCGGAGTAGCGCCCCACTTCTAAAGAAGAAACTGAGATTCCGGGTCTCGAAAGTGTATTTCACAAGAGGAATGCGGTGAAACTCATACTCTCCATGCGAGACCTCACCCGCCGGAAGCACAATGTGAACATCATGACCCATCTGATCCCTGTAATACTTCGCCAGTTCAGTGACGACCCTTCCAACACCGCTCAAAGGGCTGAAGCTGCGTGTGACGAGGGCAATCCTCATGATGCGGAGTCCTCTCTGACTGCGAGGATAAAGAGCTCATACTCGCGTTTGAAAGCCCGCTCGAGCCAGGACAAACCCCTGACCAGCAATTTCTCCATCTTCCCGGCGCGGGCTTTGACTAAAGGAATCGTTTTCCTCTCAAGCCGTTGGACCCTGAACCCGGCCCGCTCCAAGAGCCGGGTGACGGTCTCGGCAGAGAAATAGTACAGATGGTAAACATGATACAGCTTTCGCACGGGATAGTGAATCGTACCCCCACTCAACCGGTAGATCCAGTGTGCGACATAACGCATCAGCGAGTCTGCGTTTGGCGTGTCGAAGAGCAGGATCCCGTCATCTTTGAGGATCCGCCTGATCTCAAGAAGTTCTTCGAGAGGATTCTCGAAGTGCTCGAGCGAGTCCCAGAGCGTGACTACGTCGAAAAACCGGTCGGGGAACCGCACATCCCGCAGGTAGCCGCTGTGATACTCCCCTTCAAAGTGCTTCTTTGCGAATTCGATGGCGAAGTCAGAAACATCAACACCATAAACCTGCCAGCCCTCGCGTCCGGCCATTGCCGGGAATATACCCATCGCGCAGCCCACATCGAGAATCCGGCCCGGTTGTTTCAGTGAATTGATGATCTCCAGACCGTGCCTGAAGTCCTTGATCGTCCCATGCTCGACACCACCCTCGGGATCGACCACGCAGTTCTGATAATAGTAGGCGCTCCGTTCTTCATAGTAGGTGTCGGTGTAACGATCCGCCAGGGACGAGGCAACTGCTTGGCCACCAATGAAGATCAGTCCGCACTGCCGGCACTGGAGGACATCGAGCGACGGCAAGTGATACCTGGTTGCGATCTCCTTCGATTCACACAATCTGCACACCATAGTCGTTTATCCAGTCGCGTCATCCGCCGAACAGGCGAGATGACAGATCTCCGGGAGAGTCGTCTTCAGTTGAGATCGCAGGTGCCTGATACGGGAGCCGTTCCAGATCTCACGGAAGTCGTCCTCGAAGATATTGCCAAGTTTGATTTTATCAGAATCAAACAGATTGCAGCATGGAGTCACATTGCCGTCCACGGTAATGTATGTGCCGGTCCAGGGCCACCAGCAGGTTCTGGTACGACGCTCGGGAATGACTGCTGTCCCTGTCAATTGGCGGTGTAGAAGCGGACCTACGATCAGACGAAAATCGAGGCCGCGGGCGATCTCCTTCGCCCAGTGAATGCTCTTGAGCTCCTCATCTGAGACCCGGTCATCATCAAGCGATGCTGTCCAGGGGATCATCCTCTTTAGCTGGAGCGTGTTGACTCCCAGCGAGTGAACAAGCCGGACGATCTCGGGGACCTCCCCGGCGTTGGTTTTTGTTACGGTGGTGACGACGCTCAGGGCCGGTGCGGCGCGCCCGGAACGCTTCGCAAGGGCGGCGAAGTTCCTGATATTCTCAACGACCTCGGCCATCTTCGCGCCCTTTCTTATGGATTCAAAGACCTCTGGATCGGCGGCATCGATTGAGAACTTAAGCGCGCCCAGGCCACTTTCGACCAGGTCCTCCGCCAGTTGCCCCTTGAGCAGCATGGCATTGGTGAAAAAAGTCACCTGGATTCCTCTTTCGGTCAGGTACCGGATCATGGGAAGCAAATCCGGATTGAGGAGAGGTTCACCGGTGCCATTAAGGCATGCCCACCGTATATATGGCAATCGGGCCATTATCTTCTTGAATTCATCGAAGGACATGTGTCTCGACTGCTGTATCCCGGGGCCCAGCTCATCGATCAAGCCCCTGCACGTCGCGCAATGAAGATTGCAGTGCGTGGTGATCTCAATCTGTGCGAAGGACGGCTGGTTGGGGCATTTGTCCGGCCTTCGTCTCTGAGCGTATTTCGTAAGCACTGTATTCCACAGGGTGGTGACACCCTGGTTACGAATCACTGCCACAGCTCCCTTGATCTTTCTATAAACGCTCATGTATTAGCCTCAAGCCGTGCTTTGTATTCCGTGTCTCCCATGGTTGCCCCGCGGAAAAATCCCCTGGCCCAGGCACAGGCGCCGAGGAGATACAAAGGCGAAAGAACCAGTGAGAGTGCCAGCACCCTGATACTCCGCCGCGCCACCCTCGACAGGAGCGAGCCAAACCGGAGCATGGGAAGAAAGACCGCGAGTGCCGGGTACCGGACAAAGGTATGGCCGGACATGTCCGTGCATCTCAAGGCAAGGGCAAAACTCCATCCCAGCGACCACTGATGCCTGAGAAGATAGGACACCTCGGTTCTGTTGATGTGGATCACCCTGATGGAAGGATCGAAAAGAAGCCGGCCCCCTCCGCTGAAGATCCTCCAGTTCAGGATCAGGTCTTCCGCAAGAAAATCGTACGCGGGGAAGAAATCGTGTTGCTCGAGAACTTGGACTCTGTAACAAGCGTTGCAGGTGGGTATCTGCGGTACAAGTCGCTCCTTCATGGCCGGCATAAACGGGCTGAACGACATCAGGTAGTCGACCCAGCCAACGGCGCTACGGGGTGTGCCGTTCAGGATCGCCCCGCCGATCGCAGCGTATTCACCCTGCCGGTGACGGTCGAGCATGCGTTCGAGGACGTCTCTCCCGGCAATGCAGTCCGAATCGATAAACATGATCAGATCGGCCCCGGCAATCCGGATTCCCTTGTTTCGTGCGGGCCCGGGAAGTAGTTTCTTCTCCGCTTTGATGAGACGGACCCGGGAAAATTCCTCACGTATGATTTCGGGCGTGCCGTCAGTCGAGCTGTCAACCACGATCACTTCATACTTTTCCGGCGGGAGGGTCTGATCGAGCACCGACCTGAGGCAGCCCCTTATGGTTGATTCCGAGTTATATGTGGGAATCACAACCGAGATCTTTATCTTACCGTCATTCATCCTTGTCACCCGAGATAACCGAGGCCCCGGAGCCTCTCTGCGATTGCCGCTTCCTCGTCCTCGCTGAGACCGCCTGTGGCACCATCCCTCTTCGATGATAACGTATCTGCCGGGATATATCTCGGGGGATTCTCTGCGAAATAGGCCGGATCAAAAATCTCCTCAATCACCCGGCCATCTCGATCATCCGGGATCGGCTGGCTGAGGGTGTGAAGGAGCGTCGGAAAGAGATCTAGAATACTGAGTTTCTCGATTTCTCCGGCCTGGCGTATCGCCGGGCCGGCTGCGATAAAGATGCCGTCAATCCGGTGAGTCCCTGTAAGTGGAAAGTCGGAGGATTCCACGTTAAGGTGACGGTCGGCAAAGAGGCCGCCGGTTTTATCCCCGGATGCGGCCTCAAGACCTTTTTCCGTGTAGGTAGCATAGTCCCGCCAGCGGATGATGAGGTCGGGGGCATATCGAACCTGTTCCCCCGAGTATATGTCATGCTTCCGGTAGACTCTTTCAACGATCCTTTCACCGGTCGAAGGATCTTCGATCTGCATGAGTTTGTCTGATATTTCGGAACAGAGCATATCATAGTCCTCAGCTGACACTGTTCCTTTGGGCTTGTCTCCCTTACGGTTTATGTAGATGTTGCCGTAGTAGCCGGATGAATAGGCCTTGACCCTCGACCAGTCAACATTCCGGGTGGCGATCAGGGTCTCAACCCTGTCGCGCGTCCCAGGCAGCGCGTACCGGAGGAGCTTCTTCACGGACACGGGCAAGTGGCGTCTGAGAAAGGTTCGTCCCTTCCTTGCCAGCCCAACGAGGACACGCCCCGGTGAAAGGGTCGAGCTTGAAAGAACGAGATAACCTTCACGCTCGAGCCAGCGGTCAAGATAGAAAACCCGCTCGATGGGTCCTGCTCCATGGTCGGAGACGATCAGAACGGTTGTATCGTCATCAACTTCTTCAAGGAATTTCCCGAGGTAGACGTCGGCCCGCCGGTAGGTTTCCTCGATGATCGATCTCGCCTCGTCCTCCGCCTGCCAGAAAACATGCTGGACATGGTCGGTGGAGTTGAAGACCAGCATGAAGCAATCCCAGGGGTAATTAGTCATCAGATACCGGCCACTCTCATACCGGAACTCGAGCGTTCGCCACAGGTTCTCTTTGTATTCAGCCAGGTTGAACCGGCGTCCCACCGGCATCGTCCAATCCATGATGTACTCCCCGAACTGACCGACAAGCGTATCGAAGACCTCAGGGGGACTGGCGATTTCGCGTCTGACCATGGGGGCGTCGAGACCCGAGATCATGACTCCGTTCACCTTTTCGGGTGGATATGTGAAGGGGAGGTTGACGGCGATGACCCGCTTGTCGTGCCGGCTGAGGTAGCTCCACAGGGTTTCTTCCTTGCAGTTAAGAGCGGTGGTCAGCTGGAATCCGTAGCCTGACGCTTCGGGTGCGACGAAGTCATAAACACCGTGACGACCGGGATTAAGCCCGGTCATAAAACTCGTCCACGCTGCCGGTGTGATCGGGTGTATCGTTGAACGTAGCCTTCCCCATGATCCTCGTTCCATCAAGCGCCTGATATTTGGAAGTTCTCCTTGTTCCACCAGCGGCAGGATCACGTCGAAGGTGCCGCCGTCGAGTGCGAGAATGAAGGTTTTCTTATCCGACCGAGGAGTGTTCACGCGGTCGCTCCTTCGAGGTGCTGCTTCCTGGAGATGGTCAGAAGAGCCGTTGAAAGAGCGAATGCAATCCAGTGCGCCTCATGTTCGATCAGGGGATCGATACCGGCGTAGAAGAAATAGCATACTACAATTGCGAACACGGTGGCTGCCGCTCCCTTTATGAAGCGATCCCTGGATTTCCGCCACACGCGCAGGGCATTTATCGCCGCGAAGATATAGAGCCCCAGATAGCTCAGGAAGCCGAAAATGCCGTTCTCGGCCCAGACCTGAAGGAAGCAGTTGTGAGTCCAGAGCGGTGATCGGGGGACCGAGGCTACAATGTACCGGTTGTATTCCGTCAAGAAGTTGCCGGTGCCCACCCCGAGAAAGGGATGATCCTCGATCATGGCGATCGCCATCTTTGATAGACCCACCCGAAATGCGATGGTCTCCGTATCGGCAGCAAATGCAAAGCGCTCGTAAGCCGACGGGGGCGCGGCCACAAAGAAGATGGCAATAAAGATCAGTACGGCGCCACCGGCAATAGTCGCAATCAGGCCTTTGCGTTTAATCTTCTGGAAGATGAGAAACACAATGAAGCCCAGCGCGAGGGCAATCAGTCCACCCCGCGCCCCCGAAGCCAGGATATTGACCAGGAAAATCACGAAGGCTGCACACCCTGCGATTCGGGCAAGCCAGGACCTGCTGAGCGAGATCAGGAGCAGCAAGAGCATGGAGGGCATGATCATCGAATGAGCGTGGAAGTCCGGGTTACCACTCAGTCCGAGGACCCTGTGTGCCAACTGCTCGACTCTTGCCTCACCGACGGCTCCCTTGAGCAATACACGCTGGGTCAACGTCCCGAAAGCGGCACTTTCTACGGCGTCCTTACCCCAGCGGAGTTCGAGGATGTTGACTCCGGTTGCGACCTCGTAAATGCCCATGCATCCGGCGATAACGGCTCCTACCAGTATGACGAGAAAGAGCTTCTTCATGATACGGGAATCGCGGATAAGGATGATCAGCAGCAGATAGAAAAGGACCAGGTTGAATCTCCTCAAGTTCTGGCCGACGAAGATCAGGTATTCATGAGCATTGATTATGGAGACGAGCGAAAAGGTGAAGAAGACGTAGATGGTCAGAGTCAACGGGTTGGTATTGAAGCTCTTGATCGGTTGCGGGTCCTTGCGTAGAAGTGTCCGTAACACAATCAGGGCCATCACCAGGAAGATAAGCACCTTCGTCAAGGTCATTGTACTTTCCAGGTTCAGACGGGTCAGGTTATCGAAATGGAGTGAGAAGATGATGGTGTATAGTCCGAGATTGATCCAGAAACCGAAGAGGAAGAGGAGCACCGCGGAAAAGAAAACGACTATGCCGAGCACAGGGTTTACTGAGAATACAAGCCCCAGCATCACAATCCCGATGAGAAAAGCGCCCGCAGCCAGCCGGCCGGCCACTAAACCCTTGAGTCGGTCTGTGATCTCGTTCATAACTGTACTATTCCCTGCTCATACCGCTTCTGTGAATCTCCTCAATCTCCAGATTGACGCCGCGTAAGGCATCGATCAGTAGATCCCTGGGCTCGCCTGCGAAATTCACCAAGCCGGCCCGGCTGTTGTTATCCCGTGGGTCAGCGTAGTTGGAAAACGGGAAGTAGTGATAACCCACTATGTATGGCTCCCCGAAAAGCTCCGGCAGCTGATCTCTTGATCCGGCCACGGAGATCTCCGCCCTGGCCGTCCACTCAGCCTCACCGCCCATTCCGTGTTCCTCGTTAGCGCTCCATATGTTGAATTCGCTGATCAGGATGGGGCCCTGAAAGATGTTGAAGACCTTCCTAAGACGATGGGTCGGCGTCTCGTCGAAATACGCATTGATCGAAAGAACATCCCAGTAATCTCTTGCACCCCGGGCGATGGCCTCGAAGCCTCCGAGCCGTTGCGGCATTATATTTCTCCAGGGAACCGGGGTGAAGAAAATCCGGGGGCCGAGAATCAGATGATTTTCGTCATACTCCCGGATCGCATTAGTGGTCACCTCCGCATAGTGTCTTACGGCCATTTCGACAAAGCCGTCCCTGGCCGACTCGAGGCGGCTTGCGTCCTCAGGCAGGGCGGGTGAGCCAAACGTGTCAGTCAGAAAACCCTCTGCCGCCTGTCTTCCCGGGGCGCCGGATGGAAGCTCCATGTAGGCATCCAAAAGAGGAGGGTTCTCGCCTGCCCACTTCAGTTCATTGTCCGTCCACCACCCGATCAGATACGGATCGGATGCGAGAGGCCGGACCTTCTCCTCTGCCTGTTCGAGCGCCGACACGGCAAACTTCTCCGAAAACATGTCCGGCCAGTCCTTGCCGCGCGCACCCTTTATCGACGCATAGGACTTGAGGAGGTTGAGCAACTTGGCGTAAGGAACTCTCGTCTGCACTATCCTCTGGCTGCTACCCGCACCCGACCAGGCACCCAGAGTATTGAATCCCAGACCCTGGAGCCAGGCGATTACCTCCCCCTCGTTTACGGGAGGACACCAGAAGGCGTTCACCCCTTTACTTAAGAAAGCATTTCCATCAGGGGTAACCAGCCAAAGGACGCCATCCACCATCTCCACCCGGAAGAAGCCTGATGCGTTGCTCTGAATAACCTTCCAGCCTCCGAAGCGGTCATAGATCTCAGGTTCAGGCAATTCACTTTGTTTCGGGGGCTGCTTCCATGTCCTATTCTTGCGTTTGGTATTAAGATCACAGGTGAGCGACACAAGTACCAGTGAACCAAGGCAGATGGAGGCCAGGACTCTAACAGTGGATTTCATATAGCCATTCCTCCTTTGCCGTTCATTGACGATTCGTAGACCTCTTCGACTTCCCGGGCCGTCCGTGTGCTCGGGAACCTTTTCTCGACGACGGCTTTACCCCTGTGACCCATATCTTGAGCAAGCTCGGGGTCCGAGAGAAGCTTGTGAAGGGCGGATGCCAGCGCCTCTTCATCGTCTGATGGGACGAGTAAGCCCGTTTCACCATCGCCTACAACCTCAGGAATCCCCCCGACCCTGGTTGCAACAACCGGCTTACCGAGTGCCATGGCCTCGAGTATCGTCACGCCGAGGCCCTCCCAGAGAGAGGGCAGTACCAGAATATCCATACGGGATAGAATAGGGTAGGGGGAATTTAGCCAACCGGTGAAAATCAATTTGTCCTCCAGACCCAGTTCACGCCCCATCTGTTCGAGTCGGCCGCGTTCCTTACCGTCTCCCACGAGTACGAAGAGGACATCCGGATGCTGCTTCACGATCGTCCGTGCGGCCAGGAGCAGAAGCTTCTGGTTTTTAATTGGAGTGAATCGTCCAATCGTGCCGATGATTCGATTCTCCCCGAATCTCTCGGACAAGGACCGGGGGGCCTCCGGCGAGTTAGCCGCGAGCCGGATCTTCTCTACGTCAACACCGTTGTGGATAACGCTGATCTTCCCAGCACTGACACCACGCTCTATAAGATCGCGCCGCACCGCATCCGAGTTAGCTATGAGCGCGTCACAACTTCTGAAAGCGACCGAGATTGCGTAGGCGTATAGTTTTCGTTTGAGGAACATATTCTCCTGACTCACGAGCTCCCTCTGGATACTGGCATGTACATGCATAAGGAAAGAGACCTTTCTCATCCACCTCTTTATGAAGTAGCCAAAGATATGGGCCAGGACGCTGTGCGTATGAATCAGGGCGACATGTTCCCTCTGGAGCAGCCGGACCACACGGTAGAACGCGACGGGGGCAGCCAGAGGGCTGGCACGGAACACATCGGTCCTGTAACCTTTTCGCCTTGCTATCTCCGCCAGGGTAGAATCGTCCAGCGCGAGCAGGATGGGGTTCCCTGAACGGCTCTGCTCTTCCAGTAAGGAGAAAACCACTGTGGCGATACCACCCATTTCCCGTCCGCCCAGAATATGTGCAACCGCCGGTCTCATCATGCTGTGTCCAATCCTCTCTCCCGTCTGAGCAAGGTCCAGATCTCGCGAAATTCAGAAATTCTGAGGACCTTGCAGGCACCGAGGAACACCGTGGCGCCGATCATGAGAAGCAGGATCATCTTGATGAAACTCCAAACTTGAACGTCGGTTATGGATAGGATAGACGAGGACAGGATCCTCAGGCCCAGAACGATTACCAGTGATGCAATGAGGATCCGGCCCAGGGAACTCATGATCTCGCGGCCCGCCAGATGGCCTATCCTCTTTCGAAGCAGCACCCAGAGAACAACAGTACCTGAGGTCATGACGATCGATGTCGACAGCGCAATGCCACCGTGGCCGAAGACCTTCATAAGCGAGTAGTCCAGAGCTACATTTACGGCAACAAACACTGCACTGATTTTGAGCGGTGTCAGTGTGTCCTGGATCGAGAAGAAGGCAACCTTGAGAATCGGCCGGATCGAGTAGGCAAGGATCCCGAAGGAGTAAAAGAGAAGAGCGTACGCGGTGATGCTCGTCGATTCCGAATCGAACGCACCGCGCTGGAAGACGAGCCCGATGATCTCCGTACGGAAGAATATCACAAAGAAAGTAATGGGAATCGTAGCGAATCCCATAAGCCGGATGCTTTTTGAAAGAAGTCTTCGCGCACCGGCTTCATCCCCACGATTCCGCTGGTCAGAGAGAACCGGGAGTATCGTCCGCCCCAGAGAGCCCATGACCATGGAATTCGGAATCCGGATGAACTTCTGTGCAAACGTAAGTGCGGACACATAACCCGCGCCCAGGAGAGAGGCGAACCACCTGTCCACGAGGAGATTCAGGCCGTTCGTTGAGAAATCCAGGAGACGTGGTCCGAAAAGCCTGCCGATCTGTTTAACTCCTGGATGTTTGAGTGCGATCCGCCAACCTATCCTCATGTCGTACCTGTGAATGGCGATAAAGAGAACCACGAACTGGATCAGGGTACCCGCAACGTATCCGAGTGGTAGGGAGGCGATTCCCAACGATTCGGCCCCGAGAACGAGAAAGGTGATTCCGCCGATCACGGGCAGCACGGCCGTCACCGCGGGCAGTAAGAACCGGTTGAGCGAGTGAAAGAGTGTACACAGAAATGAAGAGAGGAATCTTAAGAGAATAAGCGGCGTCATGATGATGAGCAGCCGGCCCGCGAGCTTGAGTGTGGTGTCCGAAAACCCCGGTGCAAGCAAAGAGACGATCAGGGGAGCCACGCCCAGAATGGCCAGGCCGATCACTGCCAGGAGCACGATCGATGAGAAGAACACTGTATTGGAGATGATCAGTGCCTCTTCGACTCCCTTGGTGGTGCGGTATTCCATGAAGACCGGCAGGAACGTGTAATTGAGAACGCCCTCAGCGATCCCGGCGAAGAGGAGCGGAACGCTGTGGGCGACTATGTAGGCGTCGGTGGAAGCACTGATCCCGAAGAAGTAAGCCATGGCCAGGAACTGGAAAAATCCGAGAACGACGACAAGAACTTTCGCGATGAGAAGTACCAGGGTGCCGCTGACCATGCCCCGTCCGGAGAGGATGTTCAAAGCACTGACCTCCCGGTCAATCGAGATTCCATTGCCTCAAGATCGCCGGAGGGATCGGACAGGTCATCTGGCTCATGATCACACCCACGAGTTCCCCGTGAGCCTCCTCAACCTTCTTCTTCACAAAGAGGGCGGAGCTCTTGCTCGTGTCGAGTCGAACCAGGAGTATCACCCCATCGACAACGGTCGTCTGAAAGAGCGGCAGGGGGTGGGAGTAAAGACATGCGGAGTCCACTATAACGAAGTCGAAGTGTGCCTTCGCAGTCTCTATGAATCCGACCGTCTTGGCTCTGTCATAGAGCTCAAGACCTGAGGGTTCGCTGATTCCGAGCGATAGCAGATTCGGTTCAGCCGGCTGGATCCCGAGGAATTGATCGCCCGTACTCAGGGATTCCCTGTAATCCTGGTCCTGCTCGAGACGCCACCTTTGAAGATCGCTTGAGTCCGCGATCAAGAGGGTCCTCTTGCCCTCCTGGGCGAGTGCATAAGCCAGCACGGCAGCGACAGGGCTCTTTTTATGCAGTGGGCTTGAGCCCGTCATCAGGAAGGCCTTCTTCTTGGAAACTTCAGACAAGCGTACAAAGTTGACTGCCGTTCGTTTCAAGGAAGCACGAAACTCCGGATCGTTGAACAAGTCAGGAACCGTTTTCACTCTGTTGTTACCACCCAAGAATATCATTATACACCGTCCGCGGGAGGGATCTCCCCGATAACCGGGACACCCAGTACCTGTTCAATCTCCTGCCGTCTTCTGAAGCAATCATTCCAGTATTCGATGAACAATGCGTAGCCAATCCCGATCACCACACCGAAAAACAGACTGACCACGAAATGGATCATGGACTTTGGCCAGTCAGGATTCCGAAGAGGAGAGACATGTGCTCTTTCGATAACTCTTAGCTTATTGTCATCAATGCTCATATTGGATAGGACACCGAGTTCTTCCAGCCTGGCTCTCAGGCCTCGATCCATGGCCTCATAGACCGCTACCTGGTTGCTGAGCGAGGCGAGCTCCATCTCCACCGCGGGGAGTTCCTGAAGCGAAAGCTCGCTCTCCTTTATCGACCTGGCCAGAGCCGCCAGCCTGGCATCAGCCGTTGAGACATCGGTCTCGAGTTCAATTGCGCGATTCAAGAGCCGGTTATACGCGGCGTCGGAGGATCTTGCACTGCCCTGGGTTATTCTCTCGCCTTCCTTGTGAAGGAGACCCGTGAGTCTCTCGATCTCGGCCTCCAACCTGATCACATCCGGGTGCTTACTTGTTTTCTCCGTCAGGGCCGTTGCAAGGTCGATTTCCGCCCTGCTGAGCTCGGTCTGCATCTGGAGTATTGCCGGATTATCCGAGGCCAACGGGGATGATGCTATCGAGGGATCCCGTTTCTTGAGCTGGTTCCGGGTTTCCTTAAGAAGTGCGCTCTGCATCTCCTTGCCGCTCTTGGCCTGGAGATACTGGAGTCTGAGATCCTCAATCCTCTGGATCTTCTGCTTCTTCTCCTCATGAATATCGCCCACCACGTTCGCCTCAAGGAACTGTTTCAACTCTACCCGGGCCAGGTGGAGTTTGTCCTCGGTTGTCTCAAGCTCCTTACGCGTGCAGTCATATGCGATCCGGGATTCAGACCGGGACATCTCGAGAGTCTTCTCCTGTAACAGGTCTGCCATCCTGTTGGCGATATCCGTTGCGAGCTGAGGGGTCTCGCCACGAATAGTCAGGTTGATCACCTGGGTCTGCACCTCGACATCGATGTCCTCAGACTTCTCGACCAGATCACCGGCAGCCTCGTCAACCCAGTCCCGCTCGCGTGGCTTAAGGGCCCTCAGCGTTCTGAGTACCAGGACGGGGCTTCTGAAGACATCGATCAGGCCCTTCTTAAGAATGTCGCGAGGTTTATCCGGATCTGTCTTCCGCTTCTGCAGCCGCTTGTCGAGCTCGAATTCCTTTACAATCTGGTAAGCCATATTTCGTCCGGTCAGAAGGGCGACAAGGTTGTGTGCCTGAACCTCCGGAGAGGTGGGCGGACCGGGGGTGGAGAGCTCGGGGACACTGGTCAGCTGCCTCTTTGGATTCGCTTCTACGAGAATAAGAGTCGTGGCCTCCCATCTCGGTGTTATCAGGTATGTGAAGAACATCACAAAGAAGACGGTGGCCGCAAACAACCACAGGCTGGCTCGCCGTCGTCTGAAAACAGCATAGAAGAGATTAAAGAGTGTATCTTCCTTGGTAGACTCAATCAACTTTTCTTCTCCCTCTTAGGCAAATCCTTTCAGAAGGACGACGGCATTGGCCCCGCCGAACCCGAACGAATTCGACATGGCGACACGGATCTGACCCTGTCTGCCACTATTGGGAACGTAGTCAAGATCACATTCCGGATCCGGGATCTCGTAATTGATAGTAGGCGGTAGAAACTGGTTCTTGACCGCCATGACGGTTGTTATGATTTCCACGGCTCCGGCTGCACCCAGGAGGTGCCCGATCATCGACTTGGTGGAACTGACCGGGATCGAGTATGCACGTTTGCCAAAGGCGTTCTTGATCGCCTCGGTTTCCCCCTTGTCATTTGCCTGGGTAGCCGTGCCGTGTGCGTTTATATAGTCCACTTCGTCGACCGAGACTCCTCCGTCGGCAAGCGCTCCTTCGATTGCCTCGGTCTCACCCTGAACATTGGGAAAGGTGAGATGGTAGGCATCCGAGTTGGCGTGGTATCCGGCAATCTCTGCATAGATCGGCGCAGATCGGGCTATGGCCTGGTCCAGGCTCTCCAGGATCAGTGCTCCTGATCCCTCACCCAACACAGGCCCGTCTCTGTCTTTGCTGAAAGGTCGCACCGCGCCTTCGGGCTCATCGTTTCTAGTGGAAAGCACCCTTAACTTGCACCATCCACACAGCATTCCGGCGGTGACACAGGCATCAGACGCACCGGCAACAACGGCATCGACGTAGCCGTGCCTGATAAGGCGATAGGCCTCACCCACGGCGACGGCCCCGGTTGAGCACGTGTTGGTGATAGTATAGTTGATTCCCGTCACACCCAGCTCAATAGCAATGTTGGTGGAGGCGGCCGCCCCCATTGCCCTGGGGAGCGTCATGGGGTCACCGGCCCTGCAACCCTTCGAGAAAAAGATCTCATACTGTTGTTCCATTGTCGTAACGCCCCCCTCACTCGACCCCCAGACCACCCCTATGCGTTTCTTGGTGGCATCATCGATAGGGAGCTCACTCTCACCCAGGGCCTCTGAAGCAGCCACCAGGGCAAACTGGCTGAAGCGGTCCGTGGCATAGATTTTCTGAGGTGTGAGGTAGGCGGCCGGGTCGAAGTCTTTCACCTGGGCGGCGATTTTGGTCCTGAGCGGTGAGGTATCGAAATCCTCTATGGCACTCACACAGGACCTGCCGTGGGAGATCGAATCCCAGAAGGCCCCCTTGCCGATGCCTGCCGGGGCCACCACTCCCATCCCCGTGATAACGACCCGCCTGTTCAAATCATGACCCATCGTCTTCCCATCTCCTTGCAATCAGAATAGCATTTGTACCGCCAAAACCGAAGGAGTTAGACATCGCCATTCCTAAGTTGGCTTCGCGCCCTGAGTTAGGGACATAGTCGAGATCACACTCGGGATCGGCAACCTCATAATTGATAGTAGGGGGAATAAAACTCCGCTCCATCGCCAGCAGGCATGTGATCAGCTCGATCGCCCCGGATGCTCCGAGAGGATGGCCGATCATCGACTTGGTCGAGCTGATAGGGATGGACTGAGCGCTGTCTCCAAAAACCTGCTTGATCGCAGCCGTCTCAACCTTGTCATTGGCCAGAGTCGCCGTGCCATGGGCGTTTATGTAGTCGATCTCACCCGGATCGATCTCTGCGTCCGCCAGAGCCCCCCGCATGGCCAGGACTTCCGTATCGAGATTGGGGTAAGTGAGATGAAACGCATCGCTGCTCGAACCGTAGCCGATGATCTCGCCGTGTATCGTGGCGGATCGACCCAGTGCATGTTCAAGACTCTCGAGGATGAGGATTCCCGCCCCTTCTCCCATAACGAGGCCATCCCGGTTCTTACTGAACGGCTTGATTGCCCTCTCCGGATCGTCGTTCTGGGTCGACATCGCCCTCAGCTTGTCCCATGCACAGAAATGGACAACCGAGATCGGTGCTTCCGCTCCACCGGTGACTATGACATCTGCGTAACCGTTCTTTATCTTCTGATAGGACTCGCCGATCGCATGCGATCCCGCGGCACAGGCCGTGGACAGGCAGTAGCTTATACCCTGGAACCCGAACTGCATGCAGATATAGCTCGAACCGGCGTTGGGCATCACAAGCGCAACCGACAGGGGGTTGACATGCCGAGATCCTCTGACAAAGAACCCCTCTGCCGCCTCCTCGTGGGAGATGATTCCTCCGCCTCCGGAACCGAGCAGTACACCGGTCTTGGCCTTGGTCTCATCATCGAGATCAAGACCGCTGTCTTCGATTGCCATGGCAGTGGCCCCGATTGCCATCTGGGTAAACCGGTCCATCCGCTGGGAAACCCGTCGTTCGATGAAATCATCGGGGCTGAAGTCCTCAACCGTGGCCGCGATCTTCGTGCGGTAGGGTTCGGTGTCGAACCGGGTGAGTTTTCTCACCCCCGACGTGCCCTTTGAAGCTGCCTTCCAGTAGTTTTCCTTACCGGAACCGATAGGGGTAACAAGCCCCATACCCGTTACGACAACTCTTCTTTGAGTCTTATCCGTCATAGAGCGAGTGTCTCCCCTAGTTCGTGTGTTTTCTGACCACCTCAACTGCTGTCACAAAGGAAGTGATCTTGAGCGCCTCTTCGTCTGGAATGTCGATCTCGAACTCCTGTTCGAGAGCGGCCAGGATTCCCAGGGCAGCCAGGGAGTCCCCGCCCAGATCGGCGATCGTCGAGGCTTTCGTTACGGCGGCATCGTCGACCTGTAACACCCTCATGATTACGCTCTTCACCTTCGCCTCAGTTTCGTCGAATTTCTCTTCCATTCTTTCTCCTTCTGGTGTTCTTTCTACTCAGTAGAGCCCACCATCGACTCTTATCACTTGTCCTGTGATGTAACCGGATTTATCTGACGCCAGGAATACAACCAGTTGGGCAACTTCTTCCGCCGTTCCGAGACGCCCCATCGGGATCAGTTCCCGGTAGCGGGAAAGCACTTCTTCGGGCATCCCCTTGAGCATATCGGTATCGATATAACCGGGCGCCACTGCGTTGACGGCAATCCCGAAGGAGGCCAGCTCTCTCGATAACGATTTGGTGAACCCGATCACCCCGCCTTTGGCCGCAGTGTAGTTGGTCTGCCCGGGTGCGCCCACCAGGGCACTCAGAGACGACACATTGATGATCTTACCCTTACCTCTTCGCACCATGGAGAACGCGATCATCTTGGTGACGTTGAAAAGACCTATCAGGTCCGTCTGGATCACATCGGTCCAGTCCTCGGGTTCCATGTTGATGAAGAACTTGTCCCGGAGGATTCCGGCATTGTTGACGAGAATGTCGACGGGGCCCAGCTCGTCCCTGACGGCGGCAGCCATCCCCTGCGCCGCCTCATAATCTGCCACCGAGCATTTGATTCGCATTGCCTTTCGCCCCAGCTTGACGATCTCACTTTCGATCTCTGCTGCTGCCTCGTCGCTGGTATGATAGTTCACCGCCACGTCAGCGCCGTTCTCGGCCAGGAGCAGCGCAATGTCACGGCCGATCCCTCTCGATGCTCCCGTCACCAGGGCGACTTTGCCTGCCAGATCCATGTTTCTGATCCCTCTACTTCGGTATGATCACAGTCACACCGGGTTGTTCTTCCCCTTGAAGAACATCTTCGACGGCCGGCTCGAGGATTATGCCTCGCTCGAGCGTTACAATAGGGTTGAGCATTGTCTGAAGATGACCGAAGAAACGGTCCGTGTTAGCGATAAAGCTGGTTGGGACATAGACGATGTCCCCGCGGACGAGCTCCGGATTCTGGGATGTGTCACCCGTGTCCATGAGGCGATCCACATTGTAGACCTCGCGCTGGCCTTCCTCGAGGCCGTTCCTGATCAGAAACACCCGGTTCGAGTTAGCCTCGTCGGTGAAGCCGCCCGCTCTGGCGATGGCTCCGATCAGAGTGCCCATTCCTCCACCCATGTTGTAGAGCCCCGGTCTCTGCACTTCCCCGAGGACATATACCTTCCGGCTGCGATAGGCGGTAATTGTCACCCTGACGTGAGGGCTAATGAGGTACTCGGAGAGGGCCTCGACAACCGTCTCTCTGAGTTCCATCGGTGTGAGATTATAGGCCCGGATCTGCCCCACGATCGGTACGAAGATGTCTCCCTGCCCCTCGATCGTATATGTCCCGTCAAACTCCGGATTCCGCCAGACTTTGATCTCTATCTCGTCACCCACCCCCAGGGTCAGACTGGAGATCTTCACATCGTTCTCCCGATACTCTTCCATGGCCGTCGAACCGGAAATCTCCCCCGGCGGGGGACCGGAGCTACAGCCCAAGATCAGGGAGAGGATCGCGAAAAAGAGTAGATAGTTCCGTCTCATACTACTGCCTCCGATCATGGATATCCCCCTCATCTGTTAAATCGGGCAATTCGGTCACATCCCTTGAGCTTTAAAAACAGCCGGTATGGTCCTCAAAAGAATCTTTATGTCGTTGGAAAGCTTCCAGTTATCGATATACTCCATATCCATCTTGATCCAATCCTCAAATGATACCGCATTTCTCCCATTGACCTGCCAGGTACAGGTGATTCCGGGGAGAATGCTGAAGCGTCTGCGCTGCCAATCCTGGTTGAAACCATCGTAGTCGCGTAGCGGCAGGGGTCGCGGTCCCACAAGGCTCATGTCGCCCTTGAGAACGTTAAAGAGCTGCGGAAGCTCGTCGATGCTCCACCTGCGTAGCCATCTGCCGACACCTGTGATCCTCGGATCGTTTCTTATCTTGAAGACCGGACCGTCCATCTCGTTCAGGTCTTCGAGCTCCGGCTGCATCTCTTCGGCATCCAGCACCATCGTCCGGAACTTGAAGAGATGGAAGCCCCGCCTGTTCCGTCCCAGGCGTTTCTGGCTGAAAAGAACGGGTCCCGGCGATGAGAACCTGATGGCAAGGGCCGCTATCAGCATGACGGGGGCTGTTGCGACTATCATCAGAAAAGCCAGCATCCTATCGATAACCTGTTTCGCCAGGTAGGACCATCCATCCTGAGGTCCGGACGTGATCATCACAGTGGGAAGGTGCTCAAACTCCTCTGAGCGGGACACGGCGATGCTGGTATCGAAAAACTGCCATAGAAACCGGATCGGAATACCGTTTTCCTCAGCCTTCTGGACGATTCTCTGGATCTCCTCATAATGGGACTTGATGGGTAGAGCGATGAACACCTCATCCACTATCCGCTCCTGTATGATTCGGGGAAAGTCATCCAGTTTCCCGAGGAGCTCAACGTTCTTCCGCGGAATGTAGATATCGTTGTCAATGAAGCCTATTAGACGGAATCCAAGCTCCTTCTTCTCCTCAAGCATATCAGCAAACTCATAGGCTCTCCGGTTGGTACCGGCGATCAGAATCAACCGGAGGTTCCTGCCATGAAGCCGGATCTTCTTAAGGACATACCTCAGGGTGGCACGAAACGAGACGGTCAAGACACTGCTTGAGAGCCAGAAGGGGAGAACGAAATAGGGTCCGAAGACCCTGAACCGGAAAGCAAGCCCCGCAAGCAGCATGAACAGGCTTCCGACCGTCGTGGCCTTGAGAACATCCTGCCACTCATGCACGGCTCCCTTGAGTCTTCGCGAGCGGTAGAGATGAAACCGGTGGAAGACCAGATACCAGGCGAGTGCCATGATCAGAAACAGCGCGAGATTGACCACCTTGATGCGCATAGCCAGGAACTCGGTTATAGTGAACCCGTCACCGTAGATGGCATTAAACGAGGAGGCGGCAAGAAGAGATACGATCAAGATCGTTACATCAGACAGCTTGTAAAGATTCAGAAGGAGTTGTCTGCGGAATGAAATCATAGAAAGCGGCCACCCTTCCAGCTACCTGATATATCGAGGAACGCTTCTTATTGGGCAATTTGGTACAATCTTTCACCAATAAGTGTATCCTAAATCTCGCCTAATAGTCAAGTGAAAGTTCCGTGCGGGATGTTCCGGAAACCCCGGAAATGGCTACCTGTAGCGGTGTGACTGCACTTTTGAGTCACTTAGTGCGTACAATCTTATGGGTCAGGGCAAACTCGCCGGCACGCAGCCTGCAGAAGTAGACTCCCGGCGGTAGCGGACGCCCTTCGCGATCGAGGCCATCCCAGCTGGTGGTGTATCTCCCGGCCGGGTAGGTACCCTCTGCGACTGTTCCTACATGGCGACCTGTAACATCATAGATCTTGAGGTCAACGGGCAACCTGCCGGTGCCGCCGGGTATATCAAGGCTGATAACACACCCTGTCCGGGACGGATTTGGTATGACATCCAGGAGGGGGCGCTCCCTCACAGAAATGTTGCCGTTGCGAGGCACAAGCGCATAACACCCCACGTTGCGGGCACCGATCAAACCGCAGGCCGGCTGATGGGCTGGACTGCATGGAGATCCCTCATGCAGATGATAGTCATCGCTATCCAGGTCACAGAAAAGCGGATCGGCCGAGAAGTTCCCATCGATACCCGCTTGACCTGCGATACACCCGATCCAGTCCCCGCCGGTATTGCCGTAGATATCACAGCAGCTCAGAGTAGGCGGGCCGCCGGTCGGGCAGGTCAGGGCCGCACCGCCGGTATTGAATGCCATCGTCGTTCTTTCCAGGGTGCCCGCATTGCACTCATAGGCGATCGCCCCGCCTGATGTGGCGGAGTTACCGGTAAACGTACAACCGGATACCAAGAGTGTACATACACCCGCGGTTGCTGCACCGCCACCTACCATAGCCGAGTTGGCAAGGAACTCGCTGTCCGTGATCGTAGCGGAGCCCGTTGTGTACCAGTGGCACAGTCCACCGCCTGCGACTGTCGCTGAGTTACCAGTGAAGGTACAGCCCGACACGCTGAGCGACCCGTGCAGTGTGCTTAAGACCGCACCTCCCTCCCTTGCCGAGTTGGCCTCGAAGGTGCAACCCACAAGTGTCGCAATCGATCTCCGGCTGTAAATGCCGCCACCGGTTGTGGCGGAGTTGCCGGAAAACGTGCAATTGATGAGTGTTGGCGCCGAGGAGTAACTGTAAAGGCCGCCTCCCTTGGATCCGGCGGAAGCTATGTCATCCCCGGCAGAGTTAGCGGAGAAGACGCAATTGGTAAACGTCGGCGCGGAGAAGTTCTCACAGACGACGCCGCCACGGGTCTCACCACGGTTGCCAGCGATTGCGCAGTTGATGAATGAGGGAAACGATGCACTGCAATAGACCGCTCCACCGAGGGAGTCATGGAACCCGCCTGTCAGCGTAAGCCCCCTGATTACGGTCGCGCTATCGACATTGCCGCAGAGGATGATGACACCCAGCGAGTCGCCGTCAATGCTCGCACACGCCGCATCTCCGGTCTCGCTCGTGAGCAGGATGCCTGACTTAAGCGTGATGGAATGCTCGTGGTAGGCTCCACAGGCGACGGTCACGGTATCACCCGACGCGGCCGAATCGATTCCCGCCTGGATCGTCGGCGCGTCTCCCAAACCGTCGGCTCTGATAAACCAACTCCGGGGCGCATCCAGCCGGTTGCCGGTGTCGGTGTTGGATGGGGGGCCTGCCCCGGTGGCGTTGTATGCAGCTACGTAATACGTGTGGACCGTGTTGGGTGCGACACCCGTATCATCCCAGGCACGCTGGTCGACGTCGCTGCCTGTAAAGACCGGCAACCCGTCCCGGTAGACCTTGAAACCGACGCCGCAGAGTCCGGTCCAGTCCCAGGACACCCTTATCGCATCGTGCCGGTCGTCGGAGGCCGCGAGGTTCGAAGGGGAGGTCGGAGGGGTTGAGAGAGCCAGGTCGGCTGCCGCCACAACGATCTCGATTTCCTCACCGTCGCTGGGCGGGGTTCCGTTCATGAGCCAGAGGTCGATATGGACCCTGAGTGAGTCGGTCTCGACTGGAATGTCACCGTTTTCGCTTCGCGTGAAAGTACGCTCGTGTATCAGCGAGTCCGGTTCGGGTGGCACCTCGTAGTGCCCGTTGATGCTCGTGAATGTAAGGTAGTCCTGCTGCCAGTCGATGGAGTGTGTGGAGGATGTCCCGTCCAGCTCCATGGTGAACGGCTCATAGCTACTCGAGGGAATACACTTGTCTGCAAAGTCCACCGGATGGATGACATACTGGGTGTTTCTGCATGCCGCGGGGTTTTTCCAGCGTGAGAACTCGATATCGACTTCGGAGGAATCACCTGCATACAGGAATGGTGATGCAACCGCGTTGATGTCAAGGCTGTCCAGGTCTCCAACCATGTAGAACCTGAAAACACCGTGTGTTGCCGGTGCCCGCGAGACCACTTCCGCGCAGTACCAGGTGCTGTCGATCTGGCGTATCTTAAGATGCAACCGGCCGTTTTCATCCACCCACACGCTCTCATCAGTATCGGACCACAGGTTGGGCCCCGGTCCCCAGTATCCATCCTTTATTCCCCAGCGGTAACCTGCAAAGGTGATCGTCCCGGCTTGAAGACCGGCAGCAATGGCGAGTATCAGACACAGGGCTGTTCCCAATTGCAACAGCAGCGCGTTGCATCTTGCACCAACCTTAGGGAAACGGGGAAGGCGTATTTCGGTACCCGGTACTGAAGAACTGTATCGTTTCTCGGTCATCTGCTGCGATGGCCCGGGTCTGCGTGTCTGCAGCGGATTTATAGTGCAAAACCCGTGCCCACATAATTCGGTACCAGCTTACAAATTCCTTCTACAAATTCCTTCAAGCCAGGGTCAGGCTTTGGAAGTCGGGATTCGACCCCTGGGGGAGGTGGGTTGGATACGGCAGGGGCAGGTCCCACACAGGCAAACCTGCCCCGGTACTGTCAGTTGCTACGTTATCTTGAGATCACTGCCTTGTGCATCACTTCATCCCGATCCAGACGGAGTCTAATGAAGTATAGTCCCGTCGCAACATCACCTTCGCTGGCCCATTCGACGGCGTGGTACCCGGCCGGGTAGGACTCATCAAGCAGTTCCGTAACGAGTCGGCCCGATACATCGTAGACCGCCATGTTCACGCGGCCCTCCCGGGGGATACCGAATCTGACCGTAGTACGACCACTGAATGGGTTGGGCGTGTTGCCGTTGATAACCAGCTGAGACGGCATCTCCTTCTCGGCGATCACTCCGGCCAGCGGATCATATATCTCGAAGTCAGCATCACTCTCGTCTTGACCGTCATTGCCGTATATATCATACGCTCTCACCCTCACACGCGCTTGAGTCGTCGGTGACACATCAACCAGCCACGAGTATGTGCCATCGTTGGCCTCACCCAAAGATATCGTAGAGATATACGATCCCCCGCCATCATTTGAGAACCAGATATCCACATAGTCCACACCCGACGCGTCCGTTGCAGTCCACGTGATATCGTACGTCATCCCGATATCCCACGTCTCACCGCCGTTGGGCTGAGTGACTGTGACCGATGGAGGGGTATTGTCCGCTATGGTGAAGTTGGCGTCGCTCACATCATAGCCGTTGTTCTCGTATATATCATAAGCCATAACCCTCACACGCGCTTGAGTCGTCGGTGACATATCAACCAGCCACGAGTAAACACCATCGTTGGCCTCGCCGGATATCGAAGAGATATACGATAACCCGCCATCATCTGAGAACGAGATATCCACATAGGCCACACCTGACGCGTCCGTTGCGGTCCAGGTGACATCATACGTCTGCCCTACTTCCCAGACTTCGCCGCCATTCGGCTGAATCACCGTCACCACCGGGTTGGTGTTGTCGGCTATGGTGAAGTCGGCATCACTGGTATCCTCACCGCTGTTTCCGGCAGCATCGTAGGCAATCACCTTGATACGCGCCTGCGTAGTGGGCGGCTCGTCCACCAGCCAGGAAAAGGTGCCGTCATTGGCCTCACCGGTTGCGAGGGTGCGGGGATACGTTGCACCGCCATCCGTGGACAGCAGAATGTCAATTGAGGTTACACCGATATTGTCTGTGGCCGTCCAGGTGACATCAAAGAAACTATCGATATACCAGGTCTCCCCACCATTGGGCGCGGTTACTGTAACCACCGGATCCTCGGTGTCGGCCGGCGTATCTGTCACCTTGATGCTTACATAGCCGTCGTTCCCTACCATCGAGATGTCGTAGACCTCAACATCGGTGGGGCTGTTGCTATAGTCTCTTGTGTTCGGTGTTGATGTATTGTCAAAGGCGTAGTTGGGATTCTCGGCGCCGCCCGAGCCGGGCCACGGGTCACCCGCATCGCCGCTGCTGGTGTTGTATTCGAGTTCACATTCTCCGTCCGCCTGTTCTACAGCAAGCTGATAGTGGGGACTTCCACTCCCGCATCTCTGGTTATCATTGCCGTAGGTGTTGTCATCAACATGATAGATAACAATACCCTCACCACGTATGCTTACGTCGAAACCCGTCTGTTGACGGTTCTCCAGCATGAAGTACTCATCGCCGGGCAAGCCATCCGTCCAGATCTTGTAAACGACAGCATTGGTTTCAACCTGAGGTACCAGCACATTAACGAGATTGCTCGTCGGAACGATCGGCGTCACAAAGCCCAGCAGTACCTTCGAGTAGGCATCGAAATGGACCGGAGTGACACCGCCACCACCCCAGGAGCCTCCGGCCATGACCGACCAGTAGCCTACTCCTCTTGAGTCATACCCGTAGTCATAAAAGTCCGGAATTCCTAGCACGTGTCCCAGTTCGTGGCAGAAGACCCCGATATCTCCGTCCTCGGGTTCCTGTGAGTACGCCCCGACATAGACACCGTCTACATAAGGGTTGTTGTAGGTCCCCCATGCATGGGACCAGATGTCATGGTCGCTGCCTGTGACCTCGGCGCCCGGGCCGGCGTGCACCACAAAGAGGGCATCCACCCACCCGTCATCATCGCCCGAGTCGGGAATGCCGTCGGGTCCGTCATTGTCATACTGGGAGAAATCCACGTAGGGATCGGCGGCATACACGGCGTCCTCCGTGAGTCTCTGGGCGTTCTGGGGGTAACTGCCAAAGCCGTTCTGCCCATCCACGTAGTAAGAATAGTCCTGGGGCATCCTGTGCCAGCCGGAGATCTCACCGACCGTTTCGAAGTTGCCATAGGAGTTTTCGAGGTAGTAGTCTCTCATGCTTCCGGTCGGGTACGTACCGACCGAGAAAAGCAGATCCTCATAGTGGGATGCGGGATAAGTGCCCGTGTCGGCCGTATTGTCATCGAAATCGACGATGATGACGATGGACTCGCGTTGGATCGTCACAAGCGTCATCCCGGGGGCAATGTTGTAGACCTTATTGCCCTCAATATTGTTGATACCCCGTTCCCTGAGGTCCTCCATATAGGTCTGCCACTTGCTGAGTGTACCCTCCTTCGCCATTCGTTCCACGAGCTCAGGATGAGGAGGCATGGCCTGAAGACCGGTTACAGCGATAGCAAAAACAAGCAACAGGGCAGAACCCAGACACAATCCACGCATGCTGTTACCTCCTATGGAAGAGTGAAAACGCGGTCTTACAACCCGCGCCACGTTTGAATGGCTAAAATGTGCTTCACCTAACCTGTTTCATCAATGGGTGTTCTAATACTACATACCTCATTTAGTATATTGTACCATATCCAGTAGCGGATTTCAACCGTTTCGAAGCGTCTTGAAGAGTACCGATTCAGACAGAATTTCACTTGAAATCCTTGCCAAGTTGGTAGCCACGTCTTAGAATGAGGTCTATCGGAACAAGGAAGTAAGAATATGAAAAGAACACAGGACGATTTTTACGGGCTTGGCATCGCGCCGAGGCTTCTTGATAAGACCGAGGCCCTGGGGTATACCACGGCAACTCCCATTCAGCTTAAGGCGATACCGATCGCTATTGAGGGCAAGGATATAATCGGTATTGCCCAGACCGGTACGGGTAAGACTCTTGCGTACGGCATTCCTATGATCCAGCACCTTGCCAAGAAGAAGGGCAGGGGACTGGTGCTCGCCCCGACCCGGGAGTTGGCCATTCAGATAAGAGATGCCCTCAGGCCATTCACTCAAGCTATGCATATGAGAACCGCGGTGCTCATAGGGGGTGAATCCAAAGGCCCACAGATAACTGCTCTCAAGAGGAAGCCCCGTATCATTCTGGCCACACCCGGACGTCTGATCGACCTCTTGGGTCAGCGGTGCCTCAACCTTAGAGATGTGTGTGTTCTCGTTCTCGACGAGGCCGACCGCATGCTCGATATGGGCTTTCAGCCTCAGATCGAACGCATACTCAAGGTCGTTCCCCGTGCACGGCAGACAATGCTCTTCTCAGCGACCATGCCCACTGCGATAGTCGATATAGCGTCTGACCACATGCATCTGCCGGTCCATACGGAGATCGCTCCTTCCGGGACTGCTGCGGAAGGTGTTTCGCATGAAGTATTCGTGGTGAAGAAAGACTTCAAAGTCCCACTGCTCGAGAGACTGCTGGACCAGTACAAGGGTCCGGTTCTTATTTTCACACGGACCAAGCGAGGGGCATGGAAAGTGGCGCGGACCTTGAGGAAGTCACGCAGGGCCGCGGCCGAAATCCATTCAGACCGGACTCTCCCTCAGCGGAAGGAAGCACTGAACGGCTTTAAGTCGGGCAAGTATCGCATCCTTGTAGCCACCGATATAGCGGCACGGGGGATTGATGTTCACGGGATAGAGCTGGTCTTAAACTATGACCTACCTGACGATCCGGGAGCCTACGTGCACCGGATAGGCCGGACCGCCCGGGCCGGTAAGAAGGGGCGCGCCATTTCCTTTGCCACCCCCGACCAGGGTAGAGATGTACGCGGTATCGAGAAGCTGATCAAGATGTCCTTATCACTATCGGAGCATCCTGAGATTCCCGCAGAAGAGTTCGGACCCAAGCCCCGGACAGCATTTCAGCTGAGGCACGCGCGTCAGAAGCGCAGCCTCGGCCGCCGCCCCGTCCGCCGGAAAAGATAACAAGGATACGGTTGGGGCAGGTCCCATGAAGGCCAACCTGCCCCGATGCTCACAGAAACGACGTTATCTCGATATTACAATCTTGCGTGTTACGTCTTCCGACCCGAGACGGAGTTTCAGGAAGTAGATACCGGTTCCCACCTCACCATCCGCGGACCACTCCACGGTGTGATACCCGGCTGTGTGTGAGCCTTCAGCAAGTCTCGTTACAAGTCGACCTGAGACATCATATACAGCCATATCAACCCAGCCGTCACGCGGTATCCCGAACCTGACCGTCGTACGTCGGCTGAACGGGTTCGGCATGTTGCCTGTTATGACCAGGCGAGAGGGGACCTCTTTCTCCGTGGTAATTCCTGCAATCGGATCGCTTATCTCGAAGTCGACGTCACTTGCATCCTCGCCGCTGTTCCCGGCCCCGTCATGCGCGATCACCTTGACCCGGGCCGTCAGCGTAACACCGGCATCAACGAGCCACGGATACACGCCGTCGTTGGTCTCGCCGGTGGCTATGGTATCCGGATAAGTGGCGCCTCCGTCACTTGAGAGCAGGATGTCCACCGAGGTGACACCCACGTTGTCGGTTGCGGTCCAGGAAATATCATAGGTCGAGTCGATATCCCACACCTCACCGCCATTGGGCACCGTAACGGTAACACTGGGAGCAGTCTCGTCCGCAATTGTGAAGTCGGCATCGCTCACATCCTCACCGCTATTGGCCGCTCCATCATAGGCGACCACCTTGATACGCGCCTGTGTGGTGGGCGGCTGATCGACCATCCACGGGAAGATACCGTCATTGGCCTCACCAGCAGCGATCATATGCGGATATGTGGCACCACCATCACTTGAGAGCAGGATATTCACCCAGGCAACGCCCACATCGTCGGTTGCCGTCCATGTGATGTCATAGGTGCCATCTACATTCCATGACTCCCCACCATTGGGCTGGGTCACTGTCACAATCGGAGCGGTACCATCGGCAATGGTGAAATCGGCATCGCTGATATCCTCACTGGCGATCGGTCCGAGATCATACGCACGGACCATGACGCGTGCCTGCGTCGTGGGTGGCTGATCAACCAACCATGGGAAGATACCGTCGTTGGTTTCGCCGGTGGCAATGGTGTGAGGGTACGTCGCCCCGCCATCACTCGACAAGAAGATGTCCACGTGGGTAACACCCACATTGTCAGTTGCTGTCCATGTGATGTCATAGGAACTGCCGATATTCCACGTCTCACCACCGTTTGGCTGGGTCACCGTGACCACCGGTGGGGTGAGGTCCTCAATCGTGAAGTCGGCATCACTAACATCCTCACCGCTATTGGTAGCTGCGTCGTATGCGATCACCTTGACACGAGCTTGCATTGTGGACGGCTGATCGACCTGCCACGAGTAGGTACCGTCGTTGGTTTCGCCGGTGGCGATTGTATCCGGATATGTGGTGCCACCATCCCTCGACAGCAGAATGTCTATTGAAGTGACACCTACGTTATCGGTAGCCGTCCATGTGATGTCGAAGAAGCTGTCGATTGCCCATAACTCACCGCCGTTGGGCGCCGTCACCGTCACAATCGGAGCGGTACCATCAGCAATTGTGAAGTCAGCATCGCTCTCATCCTCACCGCTATTGGTAGCTGCGTCGTATGCGATCACCTTAATACGTGCCTGCGTCGTGGGTGGCTGGTCCACCATCCACGGGAAGATACCGTCATTGGCTTCGCCCGTGGCGATCATATGCGGATATGTAGCACCACCATCACTTGATAGCAGGATGTCTACTGATGTAACACCCACGTTATCCGTGGCCGTCCATGTGATGTCAAAGAAGCTGTCGATTGCCCAGGTCTCACCACCATTAGGCGCCGTCACCGTCACGACCGGATCGGTGCCGTCAGCAATGGTGAAGTCAGCATCGCTCTCATCCTCACCGCTGTTGGTGGCCGCATCGTATGCGATCACCTTGATACGTGCCTGCGTAGTCGGTGGTTGATCCACCAACCATGAGAAGATACCGTCGTTGGTTTCACCCGTGGCAATGGTGTGAGGATAGGTTGCTCCGCCATCGCTCGATAGCAGGATGTCTACCGAGGTAACACCCACGTTATCCGTGGCAGTCCACGTAATGTCGAAGAAACTGTCGATTGCCCAGGTCTCACCACCATTAGGCTGTATGACGGTGACAGACGGATCGGTGCTATCCTCAATTGTGAAAACGACATTGGTCTCATCCTCACCGTTGTTGCCCGCGGCGTCATACGCGATCACCTTAACACTCGCCAGCACAGTGGGTGACACATCTACCACCCAGGAGAACGTCCCATCGTTAGGCTCACCTGTCGCGAGTGTGTCTGGGTACGTAGCTCCGCCATCGGTTGAAAGCAGGATATCCACTGAGGTCACACCTACGTTATCAGTCGCAATCCACAAAATATCGTAGGAGCTGTCGATGTGCCAGGTCTCGCCACCATTGGGCTGAATGACCACCACCGCCGGATCGGTCCCATCGGCAATCGTGAAGTCGGCGTCACTCTCATCCTCACCACTATTGGTAGCTGCATCGTATGCGATCACCTTAATACGTGCCTGCGTCGTGGGCGGCTGGTCCACCAACCACGGGAAGATACCGTCATTGGCTTCACCCGTGGCAATCGTATGGGGATAGGTAGCACCACCGTCACTCGACAACAGTATGTCCACGGAGGTGACCCCCACATTGTCGGTGGCTGTCCAGGTGATATCGAAGAAGCTATCGATTGCCCAGGTCTCACCACCATTGGGTTGTGTGACGATGACCACAGGATTCGTACCGTCTGCAATGGTGAAGTCGAGATCGCTCTCATCCTCACCGTTGTTGCCTGCCGCATCATATGCGATCACCAGGATGCGTGCCTGTGTAGTCGGTGGCTCATCCACCACCCAGGGGAAAGTACCGTCGTTAGGCTCACCTGTCGCCAGCGTGCGTGGATAAGTAGCTCCCCCATCGGTTGAGAGCAGTATGTCCACGGAGGTGACCCCCACATTGTCGGAGGCAGTCCAGTTGATATCACGTGAGGTACCGTGATACCAGGTCTCACCAACATTGGGATCCAGCACAGTAACAACCGGGTCGGTGTTATCGGCAATCGTGAAGTCTGCGTCACTCTCATCCTCACCGCTGTTGCCGGCATTGTCATGTGCCACAACCTTCACGCGGGCCTGCGTCGTAGGCGCTACATCCACCTGCCAGTTGTAGACCCCATCGTTGGCCTCGCCGGTTGCTATGTCTATTGAAGTGACACCCACATTGTCAGTGGCGGACCACGTGATATCGAAGAAACTGTCGATATACCAGGTCTCACCACCATTGGGCTGGGTCACCGTCACAACAGGATCGGTCCCGTCCGTAATGGTGAAGTCAGCGTCACTAACATCCTCACCGCTATTAGCAGCCGCATCGTATGCGATCACCTTCACACGGGCCTGCGTAGTCGGTGGCTGGTCCACCAACCATGGGAAGATCCCGTCGTTGGTTTCACCGGTGGCAATGGTGTGAGGGTAGGTTGCTCCGCCATCGCTCGATAGCAGGATGTCTACCGAGGTAACACCAACATTATCGGTTGCCGTCCAGGTGATGTCGAAGAAACTATCGATTGCCCAGGTCTCACCGCCATTGGGCTGCGTGACTGTGACTACCGGATCGGTGCCATCAAAGATAGTGAAGTCGGCATCGCTCACATCCTCACCGCTGTTAGCGGCCGCATCGTGTGCAAGCACCTTGATACGCGCCTGGGTCGTGGGTGGCTCATCCACCATCCACGGGAAGATGCCGTCATTGGACTCGCCGATAGCCAGCGTAGTTGGATACGTGGCTCCACCGTCGGTTGAAAGCAGGATGTCTACTGACGTTACTCCCACGTTGTCCGTGGCACTCCAGGTGATGTCGAAGAAACTGTCGATTGCCCAGGTCTCACCACCATTGGGCTGGATAACTGTCACCACAGGGTCGGTACCATCGGCTAACGTGAAGTCTGCATCACTTTCATCCTCACCGCTGTTGGCTGCTGCATCGTATGCAATCACCTTTATGCGTGCCTGAGTAGTCGGTGGCTCGTCGACATCCAACCACGTGAAGACTCCATCATTGGCCTCGCCGGTAGCCAACGTACGTGGATAGGTTGCTCCCCCGTCGGTTGATAGGAGAATGTCTACTGAGGTAACAGCCACATTATCAGCAGCATTCCACGTGATATCGAAGAAGCTGTCAATATACCACGTCTCACCTCCGTTGGGCTGGGTCACCGTTACCACTGGGTCGGTGTTGTCAGCTAAGGTGAAGTCGGAATCGCTCTCATCCTCACCATTATTAGTAGCTGCATCGTATGCAATCACCTTTATGCGTGCCTGTGTGGTCGGCGGTTCATCCACCATCCAAGGGAAGATACCATCATTAGTCTCGCCTGTCGCCAGGGCGCGTGGATACGTGGCCCCGCCATCAGTTGATAGCAGGATGTCTACTGAGGTGACGCCGACGTTGTCGGTTGCCGTCCATGTGATGTCAAAGAAACTGTCGATATACCAGGTCTCGCCGCCATTAGGTGCAAGCACAGTAACGACTGGATCGGTAGCGTCAGCAATAGTGAAGTCAGCATCGCTCTCATCTTCATCATTGTTGCCCGCCGCGTCGTACGCGATCACCTTTATGCGCGCCTGGGTGGTAGGTGGTTCATCCAGCACCAGCCACGGGAACACACCGTCATTAGCCTCGCCGATAGCCAACGTAGTTGGATACGTTGCTCCACCGTCGCTTGAAAGCAGGATGTCCACAGAGGTAACACCCACATTGTCGGTGGCACTCCATGTGATGTCGAAGAAGCTATCGATATACCAGGTCTCACCGCCATTGGGCTGCGTGACTGTGACTACCGGATCGGTGCCATCAAAGATAGTGAAGTCGGCATCGCTCACATCCTCACCGCTATTTGCCGCCGCATCATATGCGATCACCTTCACACGTGCCTGGGTGGTCGGTGCAACATCTACCAGCCATGGGAACACACCATCGTTGGCCTCGCTCAACGCTAGTGCGTAAGGGTAAGTCATGCCACCATCGGTTGAGAGCAGGATATCCACCGAGGTGACACCGATATTGTCTGTTGCAATCCATGTGATGTCGAAGAAGCTGTCTATATCCCATCCCTCACCACCATTAGGCTGAGTCACCGTGACCGATGGATCGGTACCATCGGCTATTATGAAGATGTCATCGCTGACATCCTCACCACTATTGGCTGCCGCATCGTATGCGATTACCTTAACACGTCCCCCCATTGTCGGTGCTACATCGACCTCCCAGTTAAACACACCATCGTTGGCCTCAACCGGAGCTATCGTGTCTGGATAGGTGGCTCCACCATCACTCGATAGCAGGATGGCGACTGAGGTAACACCAACGTTGTCACTCGCCGTCCATGTAATATCGTAGGAACTACCGATATTCCATGTCTCACCACCATTGGGCTGAGTCACCAACACAACCGGATCGGTACCATCGGCGATGGTGAAGTCGGCATCACTCTCATCCTCACCACTATTGGCGGCCGCATCATAGGCGATCACCAAGATGCGGGCCTGAGTGGTTGGCGTCACATCTACCGGCCAAGGGAAGGTACCGTCGTTGGGCTCACCTGTCGCAATCGTGTGGGGATAAGTCGCCCCCCCGTCGCTTGATAGCAGGATGTCCACGAAGTCGACCCCCACATTGTCCGTTGCCGTCCACGTGATGTCATAGACACTACCGATATTCCATGTCTCACCACCATCCGGCGCGGTCACCGTCACCACCGGATCTTCAGTATCCGGCGTAGCCGTTCCGAGCGGTTCGGAACATACGATCGAGTAGGCTTGGGGACTTGCGAGTGTACCTTTGTGAGTCACGGATA
>JALGZP010000082.1 GCA_025774845.1 bacterium | reverse complement strand
GCCCGTTTTGTCAAATGCTATATCGCTGGCCGGCGGGTCAAGAACAGTCCCGTACGAAGACGGGGGCCGGGAGAACATACCTTCGGCCGCCGCAAGAATATCATGTGTGAGGTGCACTCACGTATACGGCGGCGAGCGCTATGATTTTGAGATCGAGGTGTTTGATTCCTGCTGGGATGCGGTCTACTTCATCGAGTTCGAGGCGCTTGAAGGCACCCTCATCGAACCGGTTGCCTGGCCGAGGGGATGGACCGCAGCTATCATGCCCGAGTTGCTCCACTCGCCCGACAAAGTGGTCTTCGAGACCGATTCCAACCCAATCCACGCGGGCAGACGAATGGCCGGATTCAGTGTGCTGTCCACCACGGGACGCACCGCGTTGAGGTGGTTTCCGGCCAACGAGCAAGGTCTCCTGATGGGAAAGGTAACACGGGAAGATCTGTCCTGCCCGACTGCATCGGATTCCCCGACCTGGGGATCAGTGAAGGCCCTCTACAGGTAAGCTTTATACCCGAGCTATACGCCGCCTATCTTCATCTCGCCTATTCTCAGTGTCGGACTGCTGGCTGCGTGTCTGAGCTCGAGATCGTCCCCCACAACATCCACCGCCCCCAGCATGTCGATGATGTTCGATGCTATGGTTACCTTCTTGACCGGGTGTGCTACCTCACCGCCTTCGATCCAGAGACCCTTGGCACCGCTTGAGAAATCCCCGGTTGAAGCATTTATGCCCATCCACCAACCGGCAAGCGAGAGGAGCAAGAGTCCGGATTCGGTCGTCTTCATGATCTCATCGGGTGAGGTCGTACCTCCCTCGAGAAAGAGATTGGTGTAACCGACTGCGGGCAGAGCCCTGAAACCATCGCGTCTGGCGTTGCCCGTTGTGGTCGATCCGGCCTTTCTCCCACTTCTCGAATCGAAAAGGAAAGACCTGAGAGTCCCGCCGTCCACGATAACGGTGCGTCCGCTCGGCGTACCCTCCGCATCGAATCGACCGCTTCCGATAGCACCTGAAATTGTGGCATCGTCAATCACGGTCACGAGGGGTGAGGCGATCTGTTCACCGATCCGCCCCCCGAGCAGCGAAAGGCCGTCGGCTACGTTCCGGCCGTCTATCATTGCAAACAAATGGCGCAAGAGTGCGTAGCCCGTATCCCTGTTGAAGATGACCGGGGCATTCTGGGTTGGGAGTGTTTTCCCGCCAAGCAGTGACGTGGCTTTCCAGCAGGCCCTGCTGGCGAGCCTGGATGGAGGATCGAGATCTTCGAAGAACCTGCTCTCGCTCCTTTCGCCGCCGCTTTCGACCTCACCGTCGCGTTCGGCAACTACATCCACACCCACTGAGAAGCGGGTTGAAGATGATTGCTGGAAGACTCCCTTTGTGTTTGCGATGACCGTCTCCACCTCGGAGTCCTCATAGGAGAGATCCGCGATCTTGGAGATCGACGGATCGTAGGCGAAGCAGAGTGTTTCGACGTCCTTGAGGAGACTGATCTTTCGTTCATACTCCACACTGGCTATCGTGTCGTCATAGGTCTCCACCTTACCGGCAGCCGGCGCGGGCTCTACCAGTGAATTGAATTCGTCCGCAGTGGCGTTCCTCGCCAGATCGACGCCCTTTTCAACAGCACGCTCAATTGAAGCATCGCGAAGATCGGAGCTATGTACAAAGCCCATCCTGTGGTCGTCGATAAGCCTCAGGGCGAATCCGCCGGCATCCGTGTTCTGAAGTCGCTCAACGTCCTGATCTCGGAGTGTGACTTCGAGACCCCGGGTCTTCCGGACATAGACCTCGCCCTCGGCGATACCGCTCGCCTCGATCAGGGCAAGCAACCGCTTTGAAAGCTTCTCTGCGTCCACCGTTGCCTCCTAGCCTCTGCCTCCGACAGTTATACTGGCGATTCGCAGGGTCGGTGCTCCTGAGGTAACCGGTACCCACTGCCCCTTTCCGCAGGTACCCGGCCAGAAATCGACGTCATCCCCGACCATGTCGATTCGCTTGAGGATCTCAGGCCCGTTGCCGATGAGCGTTGCACCTTTTACGGGAGCGCCGATCTTTCCATTTTCAATCAGGTATGCTTCACGCACACCAAACGTGAAGTCCCCCGTCGTGGTATCGACCTCTCCGCCACCGAGATGACGCGTGAAGATGCCATTGGGTGTCGCTTCTATGATCTCTTCCGGTTTGCTGTCACCCGGAAGAAGATGTGTGTTCGTCATCCTCACCATGGGATAGTGCATGTAGGACTGCCGCCTGCCGTTCCCGGTAGGCTTGGCCTTGAGTTTCCATGCCGTCAGCAGATCGTATATATAGCCTTTGAGAATCCCGTTCTCGATGAGAACATTCTCCTGGGAGGGTGTCCCCTCATCATCGTAATCGAACGAGCCCCTGAGATTGGGAATCGACCCGTCATCGATTATGCTTATGAGATCGGAACCGACCCTCGTACCCACCATTCCGGTGTAGAACGAGGTCTTCCTCTCCACACCGTCCGCCTCCAACCCGTGCCCCACGGCCTCATGAAACACAACACCACCGCCGGAACCGATCACCACGGGGATCTCGCCACCGGGTGCTTCGCCCGCTTCAAGCATATCAACGGCCTGTCTGGCGCTCTCCCGGGCTGCCTCCTCGGCAAAAGCCAGGCCGGCATATTCAAAGCCTCGTTTGGCACTCCTGCGAATATAACCGGATTGCTGCTTCGAGTCCCGCTGGGCGAGCGTGCTCACTGTTATCCAGACGAGCGGAACCTCATGGGTGACCATAACGCCGTCTGAATTGGCAACCACGATCCGCTTGATCTCGTCGGTGTAGTTTACCCTGACCTGCTTTATGGCCGGATCGTATGCACGCGCAATGGTGTCGGCGTGGGTGGCAATCTCAACCTTTCGTGCAGATTCAATCTCATCCGGAGATATTTCATAGGCTACGATCCCGCGTTCACCCTTCCGGGTGAAATCCTCTATCTCAGGCTCTCCCCCTCCCCTGGCCATCTGGGAAGCCACTCCGGCCACCCGCTTGAGTTCTTCCTCCTCCCAGGAGTCACAGGAGGAATAACCCGTTTTCCAGTCGCTGAGAAGACGCACTCCACCACCCCTGTGGATTCCACATTCAACGGATTCGACCTTGCCGCCGGCAAGACTCACGGTGGTGCGATCCACCTGTTCCAGATATACGTCTGCGAACTGGCCCCCATTGGCAAGGGCGGCCTTGAGAACTCCTTTGAGTTCAGGAGGTAGGACGTCAGCGGCAGCCAGCTTGTCCCGGGCCACAAGATCCAGCAAGGCGGGTGCACCCAGAGCGATTATGCTGCCTTTGGCCGTCAGTTTTACGAAATCCCTGCGTTTCATCATATTCACCCCTCACATTAAACTAGCTACCACCTCTCACCCGTCTCGATCAAGTCAAAAATCTCATCCAGAGGCCTTATACCACCCCGGGCTCCGATAACCGCGCAGTTAAGAGCCGCGGCGGCATTTGAGAAATCAAGGATGCGCTCAAGTTCCCAGCCCTTCGTGAGACCGTAGATGAAAGCGCCGTGAAACACATCACCGGCACCGGTGGAATCGATGCAATCCACCTTGAAACCCTGTGACCGGGTGAGGCCCGCATCGCTCAAGCCCACGGCACCCTCTTTCCCAAGGGTCGACACAACGCACGCGGGCCCGGTATCCATGATCGCCTTAAGCGCAGTCTTGAGATCGGTCTCGCCGGTGAAGGCGCGGGGGAAGTCCTGGGAGCAGACCACATACCGGGAGGACTTGATCATATCTCCCGTACCGGGCTTCACGGTTTCGGCATCGACGACAACCCCGACACCCGCCTCACTCGCGATCGCCGCAGCCCGTGCGGCGGCGTGGGAGTCATGCCCGTCAAGGAGGAGAAACTCACCCTGTTTGACTGCTTCCGCGGGCACCTCATCGGGCGTTATCTCAAGTTCTTGATCCCTCCGCCAGATGATCGTTCGCTCCCCCGTACGCGCATCAATCAGAATAAACGCAAATTGGTTGAGGGCACCATCGACCCGGACGACATTGCTGAGATCGATGCCTTCCTTTTCAAGGGCGCCGTATGAGAAGTCTCCCATCTCATCTCCACCAACCTTGCCTATGTATTTAGCTTTAAGACCCCACCGGCTGCAGGCGACCATCGCGCTGGCGACCTGGCCTCCGCCCGCTCGTTTAAAGTCCGTCATCCGAAGCTTTTCTTCATACCTGGGAAACCTGGGTATCACGCAGAGATGATCGACTGCATTGAGTCCCATACCAACGACATCGAACTTGAAGCCTCCCCTGCGCTCAGGCATCACACCTCTCGCTCCTTCCACTTACCCCTCCTGAACCACACCACGAGCATCCCGAGATAGATCACATTGGCGAGAATCATGAGGATCCACATGACGGTCGCCGTAGAGCCTAACACATAGATGAATACGGCCGTAAGCGGTATCTGGAACCCCCACGAGGTGAGAAGCCCTGTTATGGTGGGGGGCCAGGTATTACCCGAACCGAAGAACGCCGACGAGAGCGCGATCGCCGTCGCAGCGAACGGCTGGGAGATCGCGAAGTACATCAGCACCTCCGCCCCGCGGATCTTGACCTCCGGGGAGTTACCGAAGACCTGCATTATCTGCTGGCCGAAGACGATCTCGATCGTTGAGAGTGTGATAGCCAGACCGAGGGCGAGAAGCCCCGCGTTCCTTGCGGTGGTCCCGGCGCGATCAGGCTTGCCTGCACCTATGTTCTGGCCGACGATGGCCGAAGCGCCAAGCTCAAGCCCGACAGCAAAGACAATACCTAATTCGAAGATCCTCAGACAGATCCCGTAGGAGGCGACAACCAGTGTGCCGAAGTGAGCGACGAAGATCGCAAAGAGCCAGAAAGATGTGCCCCGGGCTAAGCTCTCTATGAAGGGTGGAAAACCTACCCTGAGAATTCGGCTCATCACGCTCGTGTCGATGCGGTAGCCCCTGAAGCGTATCTTCACAGGGCCTGACCCGAATCTCAGCATCCAGAGACCTACCCCCACCCCGCATACGGCGGATATCACTGTGGCTATGGCCGCCCCCTCAACACCCATGTTGAACTTGACAATGAAGAGGGGATCGAGGGCCATATTGAGACCCGTCGAAAAGAGCATGACGTACATAGCCTTCGGTGCATCACCTATCCCCCTGAACGCGGTGTAGACCGTGTAGGAAGTGAACATGAAGGGAAGACCGGCGAGGAAGATCCGGCCATACGCGACCCCAAGCCTGACAACATCCTGGTCGCTTGTCATCAGTCCGAGGATACGATCGATGACGAAGAAGCCTACTATCCCCATCGGAAGCCCGATAAGGAACTTCATGACGAGGGTCTGCTTGATCGCATTTACGGTGCCGTCTAAGTCCTTCTCGCCGAATCTGCGTGATATAACTGGGACTGATCCGGCACCGACCAGTGAGTTTATCGAGCTCAAGACCCAGGCAAATGATGCGAAGAGGGTTACCGCAGCAACCTCAGCCGTCCCGATCCTCGCCACCCAGAACATGTCGGTCAGCTCATAGATCACCATCGCAGCGAAACCGATCATCGAAGGTACGCCCATGTAAAGGACATTACCCAGGATGCTTCCGGTGGTGAGATCACGTGTTGTCTTGGGCTGATCCAATGTTATACCTCAGTTCAGATCGTCGTAAGGTACACCGGCGGAAATCTTACCATAGTGCGGCTGCGAATCACAGCCCGGCATCAACACGATACCATAGGGGTGGCAATGCTATAACAGGCGTACTGGTGGCTTGTGGGCAATAGCTATGGGAGATTCACGGTATCCCGGCTTCATGCCGCCTCAAGACCCGGAGAGCCTACGCACTGACACGTAGGAGCGGCTATACTATGTCTGTAGTACCCCTATCTATCAGAAGGCGGCACTCACACCTATCCGGTGAACACTCTCGAGATCCTCGAGATCCTGCCAGGCGTAATCCACATTGAAGTTGCTCAGCTTGACGCCGGCACCGAACCGGAGTTCGTTGAACCGGTCAAGGGCCGTATCGTCCGGGTTGACAGGATCCGGGATATCGCTCTTATCCATATCCATGAAGAACCCGCCACGTATGAAGAACATCTCATCGTAGGCGAACTCAGCACCGATATGGACCCTTTCAGCCAGGTCATTGGGATGGCTGTAGTCCAGCGCGGCAGTCACACGCATGTTTTCAGCCGTATAGACCTCATCCGCAATACCGACCTGGAATGATATGGGAAGAGCATAGTAGCCGTATTCTTCAGACAACCGGACCTGCCAGATGCTCGAGATATACGTGTTGTCGTACTTCCCATGGAACTTCATGTCAGGCCCGAAGTTTGTCGTGGACATACCCATCCTGAGATTCCGGAAGCCGGTCTTATACATCGTACCGACATCGAATGCTACCGTCTGCGCAGAGAAATCCGCCACATCGGTTCTCACGTACTTCGCACCCATACCGATCGAAAACTTGTCCGTGAAGGCACGTGCATAGGTTACACCGATGGCAAACTCATTCCAGCTGAAGTTTTCGTCGGTCATCTCACCATCGATATCCGTAGCTGTCGTCTTCTTCATATCGCCTGAGAAAAAGCCGGTATAGTGAACGGCAGCCCGGCCTCCCATGTGTTTAGGCAGCGGGAAAGAGAAGACACCGGCCAGGGCCCTCATATCGACCATGTACTCCATCTCGGAGAAGAATACCTGGTTCCCCTCGATGTGGGCGATAGCCACAGGATTCAGGAATATGCCGGATATGTCATCCGATATACCCACAGCGGCCCTACCGAGGGCAGCGGTCCGCGGGCTCATATCCATCTTGAGAAACACTGCACCTCGCTCTATCCTCCGTTGCGTTGGCCCAAAGAATTACCTCTGCCCCTTAATCACGGCAAACTTACCTATCTTCTCTTTTCCGTCGTCACTCTTGACTCTATAGACATAAAGACCTGACGAAATGGCCTCGCCGGTCCTTGTCGTCATGTCCCAGAACTCGGAGCCTGACTGGGCATCGTGATGAATCACGTCCACGACGTTGCCGAGCAACGTGTAAACGTAGATGTCGCACTTTTCGGGCAGATGGTGGAAGCCGATAAGTGTCTCATATTCTTCCAGCTCGCCAGGGTTTGAACCGACATAGGGGTTCGGTGCAACCGTGATATCATCAAGCTCGGACTCGCCGGCCGTGTTACCAATCACACTGACGATGGTATTTTCATTCGCCCGCAAAATGTCACTGCCGTCACGTTCCCACAGACGGCTCGAGAGCGTCCACGCGTTGCTTCCCCCGTTGTCGTTATCATAGGCCTCGACCCAGACGTAAGTGTAGAATCCGGGGGCCAGGGTAAGTACGGTGCTGGTGGTGGCACTTCCGAACGCCGCAACACGCGTCCATGGTCCCACTTTGCTGATCGTGCTCGTATAGACAATGAAACTATCCGCCGTTACACCGCCGGTGATATTCGCATAGCCATCCCAGTGGACTGTCAACTCATCGGCTACGACATCCACATCGAGGTCAGGATCGAGATTGGGTGCTCGAGGTGGGTAGGCATCGGTCGGAATCACCATGCCGCCATCGTAGAAATCGTGAGCATCACCTACGTGGTCGACGAGCGTACCCAGACCGAAGGTTGCCTGGGAATCATCATCATAACCCTCGCCTATCACATAGGCCATCCAGAACTCGGCGATGTCACCGGATTCGACGTCATACGGGCCGACGCCGTTCACGATCCTGTAGTCGAAATCAGTCTCAGGCGGGAATGGGTTTTCCCAGATACCGGCCAGCCGGTTGTACTGATCCTGGACGCCCGATACGTCGTTGTTCCAGTCCCAGTAGTTCTTCGATACCCACCGCTGGTCCGGACTCGGAGCTGCGGTTACGGGGCCACCCACAGGGGGCGCAGCCAGCAGGACCTGACCAACCGCATTCGGGGAAAGGAAGAGACTGTCTTCGGTGCTCGTAGCCTGCGGCTGTCCGGGAAGGGGATCACCATCCCAGTCCGTCATGTAGCAGAACTCCAAGTCCTCATCCCAACCCGCGAAATCATCAAAGTAGAAGTCGGGTACATTTACGTCACCGACATCACAGTCACTCATCCATCCCCAGTAGAAGTCTTCTATGTCTTTTGAGAATTCGACGGTCACGTGGACAAAGACCCAGTTGTCGTAGCCCCGGACACCCCACTGGTTGTATTCGAAGGTCACGTCCATACCCATGTCGCCGTCTACCGCATCGACCGGGTCGGCGTCAGGCGGCTCAAGAGGCTTGGTATCTGTGTTTACATGCACGGTCAGACGCCGGAATGGATACGGGTAACCCAAGTCGGTCTCGTTCTCAACGATGGCCTGCTCGTCGAGAGTATCGTACTTGTTGGGATCGGCATGACGTCCATCCGAACCATGCCAGCGCCAGGCATTGTCGCCGAATCCGTCTCCATCGTCGACGTAGCCACCGGCCCACATACCGGCCTGCCAGACGTTAGACTGGTCACCACCACCGGGGTAGTATGCGGACAGATCGTAGTAGCCCACATATCCCTTGTTTCTGACGGCGGGAAACCAGAAAGCGCCGACGTGGAGATCGTTGAAGAACTCGCTGTCGACAGTTGTTCGCTTCACGATAGGTGACCTATCTCCTTCCTCCAACTCTCTCAGCCTCTCAGGAGTATTCCTTGCCTCAGAGGCTCCCCAGAACGAGGTGAGGAGACATACTGCGAGCGCAAGACAGACCAGGTTTCTCATGATCAACAGCCTCCCTGTTTTTGAACCCAACCTTAGAAATTGACCCTGCAACCACCGAGAACTCTCCTCGGCGGTCCATAGACCGTATAATCTTCAAACGGGCCAAGGTAATCGCCCGGATTAATAATCAGCCAGTTCCTCAGATCTTGATCTACGTCATCCCAGTTCGTCAGATTGCGTTGGTCAAAGAGGTTGGTCGCACGTGCAAAGACTTGAGTGTCAAGCCCCAGAATATTGAAAACCTTGTGGACTTCCACGTCCACATTGCTGATCGCCGGGTAGCGCGAGCTGTTGCGCGATGGTTTCTTGCCCAGCGACAGTGGATGGGTGAAGGGAGCTCCTGTCGCGTATGATATCGCCACATTCGCACCCCAGTTCTTGGCCTTACCGTACCCACCGGTGACCAAGAATGAGTGTCTCCGGTCCCAGTCGAGATAGAACTGCTGGGTCGGGAACTCTTCATCATCAAACCTTCTCAGGTAGCCCTCGTCCCAATCCGAACTGAAACCCTTGGCCACCATGAAGGTGTAGGCGGCGTGATAGTGCCATCTCTGGAAGTGGGGCCGTTTGAGATTGATCTCGAAACCACGGACGTTTCCGTAACCTGAATTACTGTATGAGACGTAATTCGCCTCGGCCTGCGGGTTGGATTCCGCCTGCGGGCCCCTGGTCACGGTCTCGACCATGTCGGTTATGTCCTTGTAGAAGAACGTGACATCGATCGCCGTATTCTGGCTCAGCAGATGGTTGAATCCGACCTCGTAGGCCACGGTCTTCTCGGCCTCAAGGTCGGCATTCCCGGAACGGAGCCAGCGGCCACGCGTATGGAAGTTCTCATTCTCATACAGATAGTCAAATGACGGCATCTGGAAGAAGTGGCCGTAGAGGAAGTGGAGGTAAGTGTTTTCGGTAATCGGATGCGATGCACCGAGCCTCGGGCTCAGCTTCCACTTGGTATCCGCATCCACCAGACCGCCACCCAGGTACGCGCCGGTGGTGTCATCGTAGCTCTCAATCTCGATAGGAGCCTGGTTCTGGTCCGGACCGTGCCACTGGTCCGCAGGAATAGCCGGATCCCAGGGATGGTCAAAGTCCTTGAAGACCTTGTGGCTCGGATCGAAGAAATCGAGTCTCATGCCCAGGTTCATGATCAGCCCCTCAAACTCAAGCTTGTCCTGGGCGTATAAGGCACCGGCCATCGGACTCACATCATACGTGTAGATATAGTAGTTGTCGGTCGAAGCGAAAACATCGTGGTAGAGGACATCGTACATGTTGATATCGATACCGGTCTTGACTTCATTCCTGCCGCGCTGGTGCGTATAGGCCCCGCGTATGGAATAGACCCGCTTCTCCTGGTAATCATAGTAGGGATTGTCCCCGCTCGTGATGAAGTTATCCTCATCTCTCCTGGTATCGAGATCCCAGTCAAACTTTATCTGGTTGTCGTGCTCAGTCAGGGTGGGATCCCAGCCTTTTCCGGCCTGGGCAATCTCCGTTGTGCCATCAAGCACGCTGAACGATGCCTCGATGAAGGACCGGTCGGTGACCATATGGCTGCCGCTCAGTGCAAAACGGTAGTTGTCAATTACGTTGTTGCGCCAGGTGTCGGGCACCAGGATTCGCTCATACAGACGCTGACCATCGTAGCTGTCCACGTACTCCTGGTTCTCGGCGTTGAAAACACCCTTGATCTTGGTCCGGCCCTTGCGGTATGTGAGCGTAGCGTCATAGAGCCGCTGCCTGCCGGGCCGGTCGAGAGCTTCCACACGAGGATCGTAGTCATCCCAGTTGGTTCCCTCGATAGATACGGCGTATCTCATGTCCTGATCGGCCTGCTTGAAGAGCGGACCGCTGAAACTCAACCGCTCGCGGATCTCTCCGGTGTCCAGAGGATCGCCCTCATCATCGTGACGCCAGAACATCTCGATGGGGAGATACATCCGGTGTTCATACGAACCTTTGAATTCGTTCGATCCCTCGGTCGTGATGATGTTGATGATACCCGAGCTCGCATTCCCATACTCGGCGTTGAACCCGCCCGTGAAAACAACGAGCTCATTGACCGACGCGGTCGAGAGATTGAGCATCGAGACGTTCTCGATGGGATCCGTGATCGGCGAGTTATCGATGTAATAGCCGACCTCGGTATCGCGGCCACCCCTGATGTGGGTGCCACGAGCATCGACGCTGCTACCCGAGATGAAGTTTACGATGTTGACGGGATTATCTATGGGCAGCGCCTCAATATCATCGGCCGTGAGAATGTGGCGTGTCGAAGTGACATCCACCTCGACGATCGGCCGTTCCGCCCTGATGACGATCGGGTCAACCACTTCCACAACAGTCTTTTCGAGCTGGAATTCGAGCATGTTGGTGAGATCGGGTTTCACCACCACTCCGCTGATCATGACCGGTTTGTAGCCCATGAAAGACGCCTGGACGTCGTAGGTGCCGGGCGTGACATTCAAGATGGCAAAAAGCCCGTCAGCCAGCGACATGGCGCCCATCGGCGTGCCGATAACGACCACGTTGGCGAACTGGAGTGGTTCCCCGGTCTCCATGTCGGAGACCGTCCCCGCAATCTTACCGACAATCCCAGCGGAGCAGAGCGCCGGCAGTACCCCAATCAGCAAGAGTATTACCAAGGTTCTCGTGACAGGGTTTCGCATCATCCTACCTCCTTTTCAAGGTTCTGCGCGAAAAGAACCTCAAAGATGAACACCTCATGCCCTGGCAGCAGACACCCAGGCCTTTGAATCCTGAAATCGAAGCAGGGGCCGTGAGGACTTTCGTGCGGAAGTCCGACCAGCCCTCAAGGGAAAGGTCATCCCCTCCTCCGGTCCTGGAGTCGAAAGGGAAGTGCCTAGAGCTGTCCATCCAAGAGTTCTCCATATCAGACCATCGCCATTCTGGCCGAGACCCATAATCTTGTCAAGCATATTTTGTATTGACCTGTGATCTTTGGCTGATTCTGAGCAAGTTTGGTAACTTCTTGAAAAGAGCAAAGGTGGGGCTCTCACCCCACCTTTTGAGCTCCTCTGAGGCAGAAGCCTCACCCTGAACCAGTACGCCCCCGGGTATATTTCCAATAAGCAGTAACGCGTTTGGCCTTAGTTTCTTAGGTCGCTCATTTCTCAAAGATTGCCACCAGATCCTTGTATCTTCAAGTTCTGCCCAAGAAACAACAACATCTGCAATCCGATTTATCATTTATGCTGCCATCTTGTCAAGTCTTTTTTGCCGTTCAATTGCTTTTAACACGAACCGGCCCTAGACTCCTCCCAAGATTCGTCAGTGTGGTGTAGGGCTAGCGGGGGATATCAACCCGGCTCCGGCACATCCATCCGGGTTCCTTTTTGCTTTCGTATCTCTTCCCGTAAAAGAGATCATCTCCATAAACCAGAGCGCGCGTCATCCAGCTTGCTCTTGATGCGATGTGGGCGACCGTCTTATGAAACAGGCTTGGCGGCTTGCTCCACGGGCACACGGTCTGGCAGATAACACATGCCGCCCCCACCCTCGACCAGTAGCCAAGGCACCGTTCCGGATCGATCTGCCATTTCCTCACTCCCCGGACAACAGTCTTGTCACCGGCCGGGATCGCGGCCACGGGACAGGTCCTGGCACATTTCAAACACCGCTCGCAGAAAGCCTGGATGCCGTCGTCAACGGGCTGGTCTTGATTCAGCGGCAGATCGGTGGTGACAGTGGAGAGCCGCAGGTTCAAGCCGTAGGTCTTGTGAAGAAGGTGTCCGCTTCTTGCGAGTTCGCCCATACCCGCGTCGACCGCGACCGGGACCGCAAGAACACAGTAGTTGCGAACATGATGCGCACGCGCGGGATAACCCATACTTCTTATGAAGCTCGCAAGCTGGCATGCAACCAGGGCGCTCTTCGCATACACCCTTCCGATCTCAAGGTCCGATGCCTCACTGGGTCCGGCCCTGAGCAAATCCAGATTCTGCGCAAAGCCAAGCGAGATAGCATTCGCGTGGCCGATCTCGATCGCATCGCCCCACAGTCTACCCGTATAGCCCTCGGGCATGCCCTCGAAGAGAGGGAGGTTCTCAGGCTGATCATCAAAGAAGGGCCGCGTGCCCCGGTGAGAGTAAACCCACTCAGGCTTAAGCGGGCCCATGTTTACCAGGTCGGCACCGAGGTAGTGTGCGAGGTTCCTGACAAGTTCGGTGTTCCGGTCTTTCGTCAGATCAAACCCGCCGGGTGAAGGCAGGCCGTCCACACAATCGGGGAGCCCCAGATGCGCAATCGATGAGAACCCTGTCTGGTAGTATACCCGTCCCCAGGTCGCACCCGACCGGTCCATCTTATCGGTTATAAACCGGCTGAGCTCGGTGTCGATTTCCTTGAGATGCGGGTTCCGCTTGTGGTAGTCGATCTCTTCCCTGGCACCGGTGACGAGTGTCTCTCTGGCGAACACCGTGTCCCGCTCATCGAAGCGGTCGATCCGGCCCGTTATCTCATACGTGGGTTGCTTCACGCACATCATTATAGACTATGGGGTCAGGCTTGCAAAGTTGCAAATCCAATGGGGTCAGAGCTCGAAATTTGCGCGCGATGGAAGCGTGCGCAAATTTCGAGCTCTGACCCCATGCAACTTTGCGATCGCTGGCAAACTGTAGCTTCGCGGTGGAACCCCAGTTAGCGGAGGACTATCACCTTGCTGGTTGCGGCGAAGTCGGCGGAGCGCATGCTCAGGAAGTATACACCCGGAGCAATGCTTGAGCCGTAGTTGATTGTGCGCGAGTACCGTCCCGGTTCGAAGACCGAATCAGCGAGTGTATCGATTGATCTTCCGGTTACGTCATAGAGCTCAATCGATACGCGTGAGGTCCGGGGGACATCGAACATGATGGTGCCGCGCGAACTCATCGGGTTCGGGCTCACCCCATGCAGCGCAAAGGTCGTGGGCATGACCTCCAGGTCGTCTTCATCTATATCAATGGATGCAAGATCGTCGGTGACTGTAATATCGTCAATGTACCAGCCTTCACGCGCGACGCTACCGTCGGAACCGAAACTGAATCCGATCCTCGCACTACCTTCATAAGCCGAAAGGTCGAATACTACCTCGGTCCAAACATCCGTCCAGGCGAAGCAGGGGGTCCCCGGCTCGAAAGGGAAACTCGAATTCAGCGTAATCGAATAAGGGTAGCCGCCGGTCGGCGTGATCTGGTTCCACGTCTCGCCACCGTCGGTTGAGATCTCGACAATCGCACCGTCCCACGCGTAGCCTCCACCCTGGAGTTCTGCTTTTATCCAATGCCAGAAGGTAAGCGTGGCGTTGTTGCCGAGACACAGTGCGGGGGTCATAAGCCTGCCATGACTGTAGTTCGAATACTTCAGGGAGTCTTCCCCGCCAAACTTGAAAGAATAGACTCCGCCCGGTGTATGGTTCCTGTAATCCCCGAGATGCCAGTCATCAACACCCGCGTCGCCAAGATCACTGTGGGTCCACCCGCCTATCCCGCTTTCGTAGTCTTCATCAAGCGAGCCGCCGACATAGACTGCGGTGCTTTCCCCGGCCTGTCTCCCGCTGGCATACTGAACGTCGAGATTAAGATCTATCCTGCGAAACTCGGGACAGCCGGACGTGAGCTCAATCACGAACGGCGGCAGGGGATCTCCCTCACCACCCGATTCTATCAGGGCTATATATGCGCTGTCGTCTTCGATCGTTGCATATGGATCCGACTCGGTCAGATAGACCGTCACACCTTCGCCGTCACCCGAACCCATGTTGGTGAGCGAGAGTGTGAGCTCAAAGGTTTCACCGGGTTCCACGCATCCATCACCGTTGCCGAGGAGACTATCCGCCACCGTTATACCCGTGATCACCAGATTCGGGGCACTTATCTGGGCGGCCAGATGTTTCGTGACCGTGCTGTCCAGGTGGACGATCTCGAGGTCGAAGCCGACCACATGGCTGTCGGGAGCCGACGCGGATACCTGGTACCTGTAACTCCAACCGGGTGACATCACACTGTCGGGAGCAATGTCCCCGTAGCTTCCCGATGAGTCGATAAGGACGATGTATGGATCATCGGTACTGAGCTCCGCAGTTACGCTGAAGGCAGAATCCTGACCGACATTCTTAAGCAGTACCACGGACTCGATCGTCTCTCCGGCATCGACAACGGCATTTGAGTTCCCGCTGCTTCCTCCGGACATGTCGTCATCGATCGTGAAGTCCTCTATTATGACAAGCGGATGATTCGCCGTCGCAACCGGTATGGTGTCGAGATGTGCATAGAAATTGTGTGCCGTTACCGCCACCTGGAGTGACCCGGGATTCAGCGCAACGGGATCGAGGTAGACAACGCCACTCGCATCCGTATATCCGTAGCTGTAGGTGGTGTCACTGAATACGCCGACCCTGGCTCCCCCCACCGGATCGGTGCCATCCGTAACCGTCATAGAGATTTCATTGTCCGATACGTGTATGACTTCCGGGTGAATCAGTGTCAGGTAATCCGGTGTACCGGTCCAGATATCCATGGCAGGATCACCGAAGAGGACCAGTTCGTAATACACCCACCTCAGTGCCCCTATGTTGATGTTCACAATGTTGTCTATCTTTGAATCATCATTGGCCTTGCCTATCTCTGTCAGACCTTCTCCAAAGAGGGCATCAAAGAACTGCCTGTCATAGTATTGACTTCCGCCCTGGGTACTCGCATGCGAACCCCACCCATAACGGGTGTTACCGATGTAGGCGACGGCGCCGTTCTCGATGTTTGTGAAGTACTCACCCAGACAGTCATCAATGTATGAGCCGCCGCTCGTCCGGTTGTCAAATGAACCTGAGTAGCAGCCCTGGGTGTAGATGATGAAATAGGAGTTCGACACGCCGTCGTTTGTAAACCTCGTCGTTACATCACTGTTGACCATCCTCAAACCATACGTATTGGAGGAATGTCCCATATGGTTCACGAGATGCCTACCACCGTTCAGCAACGGGATCAGGTCTTCCTTGTCCCACTCCAGCGGATCGAGATCGCGATCATAGAGTGTGTGAACGGTATGGGCCGGTGGAAATCCCACTGTTGTGTAACCGTGCGCGGACGAACCATCCTTTATCTCGTCTTTGTAATCCCCTCCCCAGGTGGGATCACTCCACAGAAGCTCGCCGACCATCTGGGCGACATCGATCTGACTCACGACAGGCGAGTTCTCATACTTGAGAACCTTGTTGACGAAGTTTGCCGCCTCGGCCGAATCGCTCACAGAGGCCCTTCCCACGCAGATCTCGGGCATCAGATCGGCCTCGTCGGATTCGCCCCAGAGGCTGTCTCCGTCATCATTCCAATCACCGTCCAGCGCTGCGAAGTAAAGATCTGATGCTATGTCCTCATCGACATAATCACCGACCGTTGCATAGAGCCCACGGTGCGGGATAACGCTCTCATCACCCGCCAGCAGCACATATTCGGTCTCCCAGTCCTGGTAAGCGTCTATTATGAAGTTCCTGATCTTTTCCGCCCGGTCCTGGCCGCTGTACTGGCCGTTGATCTGTCCCTCTGCAACCATCTTGGTGCGCAGGCCCCTGCTCTCTCTGTGCTCCTTGAGAGGCTCGAAAGCCTGGAAGAACGTGTCGTGCGTGATGATCACGTAGGGATATGTTTCTTCCGGGGTGATCAGACTCGACAGCGTCCTGAAGCGTCCCTCCGGCTGCACATATGTGTCAGCCGCCGATACATCGCCAACCACTTCGGCAACCGCGGCACGGTCACCGGTACCCACCCTGAGGGTCCGCCGTGAACTTGAAAGCGCGGCCGGATCGGGAGCCGTCTCAATTGTTATCTCTATGTTCCGGGCAAAGACGATCGTCTGTCTGGCGCCTATGTAGGTCACGGGATAGACTCTGATGAATGCTATGCTGTATCCACGGTATATTTCGGTGGTGACGTGGACAGCTCGTTGGGCGGGAAACTGTGTGTCACCCAGGTAGATGCTCTCATCCATAGTGGTGCGTGCCCGGGAACCTCTCATGCTGAGCGGTACCTGCGCCTGAGCCCATTCGATCGGAAGATCGAGTTTCATCTCCTCCTCACCAACCACACTCACACTCACCGCAACTACCTCTTCCCCCTGGGGCAGCAATATCTGCAATCCGTGGGTGGGAAGAAGCGGCTCACCGGGGTTCCCGATTGTCTGAATTCCCTCGATGGCTACCAGGGAAGTGTTATCCTGGTTGGTCACCACTGGAAGCGGGAAGTCAAGATGCTCGACTATTACCGCTGCATCGGCAACCGCAATATGGGAAAGAAGTAGACATAATGCAAGTGTTGCTATAACCGGCCCAGTTATAGCAATGCGCTGTTTCATTCTCATCTCTTTTCTTTTCATTATGATACAGAGCGTGCCCTGTGGCCCGCTCCAATACAAATTGTACCATATTCAGGGCCGGGTGTCAAAGCATTTGAGACGATAGGGAGGGCCATTCACCCGGTCAGCGGATGAGAACGATCTTGGTCGTGGAGGTGGCACGAGGAGTTTCAACCTTCAGGAAGTAGACTCCGCTGGGTACCACCCGGCCCCGGCTGCTTCCATCCCACACAATGCTCCCGTAACCCGGATAGGCAGTGCCGTCCATAAGCGTGGCCACGAGGCGGCCCCTTATGTCATAAACCCTCGCGCGCACCGGCAGAACCGCTCGAATCTCGAACCTGAGTGAGGTACTTGCTTTGAAAGGATTGGGC
>JALGZP010000151.1 GCA_025774845.1 bacterium | reverse complement strand
GATGAACTTGAAACGCTGAAGCAAGGGTTAGAAAAGGCGGTCGGTCTGCTCTCACCAGGAGGGAAATTGGCAGTGATCTCGTTTCACTCCCTGGAAGACCGCATCGTCAAGCGTTTCTTTCGCCAGGAGAGTCAGGACTGCATATGCCCTCCTGAACAGCTTGTTTGTGTCTGTGATCACACCGCAGTTTTACACATTGAGACGAAGAGGCCAATAAGACCGAAAGAGGATGAGATTAGAGGGAATCCACGGGCACGAAGTGCTCGCTTAAGGGTCGCGGAACGACTGACGACGGCATGATACTTGCAGGATGCGATTCGAGCATTACTGGCGTAGGTGAAAACGTGAAAAAACTACGAAAACAGGCCTTCAAACTCACGCCCTGGCGCAACCAGCTTCGAATCACCAGCAAGACGGTCCTCTCGGCAATTGTGCTGCTTATCATCGGTGGTCTCTACCTGGCGGTAAATGCCCGCGTTGCCCGATCCGGTCGTAGTGTTCTGACCATGCAATCGGAGCGCGCCGAGCTTCAGCGGCAGATTTCCGAGCTGACCGCCACCCTTGCAGAGTTGACCACACCGGAGCGAATGCTTGAGCGGGCGCTCGAGCTAGGCTTCCGTCCGGCTGAGCTTGGTGATATCGAGTATATCGTCATCGCTGCTTATGTCCCCGCGGATCCTTTTGTCGCTCCCCAGCCACCAGACTCCACGACCGAGCGTGACGGCGGTTTATCACCCGCATACACAGAAACACTGGGTGATTGGTTATCCCGGCTGGTGACACCGGGGAGAGATGGAAGCCCATGATCCCTAATAGTCTTCCCTATCGCCGGGTCAGTGTGCTGCTCGTAATCATGGGTGTGAGTGCGCTGGCGATGTTCATCCAGCTCATTCGTGTCCAGTTTGGACCGTACGCCCCGGTGTTTTCCACCTGGATTGAAGCAGCCGAGGATACCGAGGCCGAAATCGAACCGGTGCGCGGCTTGATCTACGATCGCGATGGTGACTTGCTGGCCACGAATGTCCCGATGTATTACCTCGAGGTCGAAGTCTTCCAGCTAACCCCTGCAAGTCGGAAACAGATCGCCGCAGTCCTTGCCCGGACGCTTGTGCTCCCCTACGAAGATTTGGTCCGCCAATTGAATACGGATTGGGGTTCCGTTGGCCAATATCGCATTCGCCTGACGCGCGAGGTCGATGGCGGTGAACGCTGGCCGATCACGATTGACCAGGTCGCCGCCGACATGCTGAAGAGTTTTCTGCTCGATCCAGAAGCGCCAGATCTCAGCGGGTTGAAGCCTGTAGCTGCGCCCAAGCGTGAGTATCCCGCCAGCACGCTTGCTGGCCATGTCCTGGGATTTGTCAACCAGGAGGGAAAGGGCTTCTTCGGAATTGAGGGTTTCTACGACAACTGGTTGGGAGGCAAGACGATTACAACCGATCGAGGTTTTATCCCTCCTGAAGCGCGAATCCAGCCGGACACACCGGCAGGGGTCAACCTGGTGTTGACACTTGATCTCGATATTCAGCAAATGGTGAATGACATCCTGCGTGAAGCGATCGAGGAATCGGGGGCTGAAGGGGGGCAGATCATCGTTATGGATCCGCGCAACGGAGAGATATTGGGTATGACGATCTTGCCGGCATTGGATCCTAATAATTATGAACCCTGGCTTGAACAACTGGGTGTCGAAGTGGACGAGCTTGAGGAAGAGGAAGAAGAACTCGTCATCAACCCGGCAGTGGGCGGGCAATTCGAGCCGGGATCGACATTCAAGATCCTGACGATGGCAGCAGCGATCGACGCCGGCGTGATTGAACCCGAAGACCAATTTATCGATCGGGGTGAAATCGAAGTTGGCGGGGTGAAAATCCGCAACTGGAACGGGGGTGCCTGGGGCCCGCAGACGATGGTCGGATGTATTCAGCACTCCTTAAACGTATGCCTGGCCTATGTGGCCTCAGAAAAGCTCGGGGCCGCGCCATTTTATGACTACCTGACGGCTTTCGGCATGGGCAGGGTGACGGGTATTGACCTTTCCGGAGAGGTTTCCGGTCAGATGCGCACTCCACGTCATCCAGAGTGGACTGAGGCAGACCTGGGCACAAATTCATTCGGGCAGGGTATTTCGGTGACACCGGTGCAATTGGTCGCCGCGATCGGGGCGGTCGCCAACGGAGGGGTTATGGTTCAACCCCATATTGTCAGGGCTGTTGTGGGTCCGGAGGGGGCTTACTGGCCGAAGCCTACGACGCTGGGACGACCGATTTCAGCAGAAAGTGCCGCCACCCTCACGGAAATGCTGGTCGAATCCGTCGAAGGGGAGACCAGGTATGCACATGTCAACGGATATGCAATTGCGGGGAAGACGGGAACCGCCCAGATCCCCACTGAGAATGGCTATGACGACCGTTGGACCATCGCTTCCTTCATTGGCTGGGGCCCGGTGTCTGATCCACGGTTTATCGTCCTTGTTCGTCTGGACAAACCGGAATCATCACCATGGGGCTCGGTCGTCGCCGCGCCAGTCTTTCGTGAAGTTGCTGAACGTCTCGTGGCCATGCTGGAGATACCTCCCGATAGTTTTCGGGAAGAGATAGCAGGCGGAGAGTAAAGCGAGCAGGTACGCGAATGTTAACGATAGGTCATCTTGTTGAAGCGATTACAGAGCAAGAAGTCACCGGGTTAGGTGAGGTTATTACCGACGCGGTTGTTGATTCACGGGCTGTGGGTCCCGGAGGGCTTTTCGTCGCTATGGAAGGGGAATCGCAAGACGGTCATGATTACGTTGCTGATGCATTTGAGCGTGGAGCAGTGGCCGCATTGGTGGAACGTGACGTAGAGGTGGAGGGAACCAGCCTCGATTTACGCAAACCGCTTCCTGGGCATTTTGATGAGGGCCTTGAACCACCCATCCTTCTGCGGGTTCCGAACACGCTT
>JALGZP010000081.1 GCA_025774845.1 bacterium | reverse complement strand
ATGAACACCTCCACAGACTTATGCCAGCTCCCGGGTGATGACGATTCGCAACTACGTATAGGGTATCACAGTGAGGCGGCGGATGTCATCAAGAGAAGCGTACTTCTCTCTCTATTTTACACGGTAGCTCGCACGCACAGTAACTGTGATCTCCTTCTGCCGTGTCTGTGTGCTGTATATACCGTAGTCCCGAACCTCTGTTGAGAAGGGTTCCCGGATCTGAAAGACCCCGGAGCGCAGGTGTTTCACCTTTCCGAGAGACGCGCCGGAGTTACTTGTGATCTCTTCTGCACGCCGTCTGGCATTCTCGGTTGCGGCTGCGAGGAGCTCGATCTTCATCTCATCCAGTCCTGAATAGAGATACTGAAGGTTCGAGGATTCGATAATTACACCGGTATCCGTGATTTCGACAGGGTTGAGGGCAAGATCTTCCACCGCATCGATGTCCCTTGAGATTACGAAGATGCCCTGGTTAACATCATAGCTGCTGAGGACGCCGTGTTTGTCATGTCGCTGCTGGGCGGTGGCCGGCTGTACGGTTATGTCGTCATCGGGGATCCCGTTGTCGTGAAGCATTCCTTTGAGGAACTCGAGATCGTCTTGAATCATCCGGTATCCTCTGCTCAATTCCGCCGGTCCGATGCTTCGGCGGAGCGTCATGCGCCACTTGACAACATCGGATTCAAGTCGTTTGGTGGCTGCCCCCACTACTGAAATAACATCATCAGGCACTCTTGCGGCGTAGAAGAACACTCCCAGCAGGAACGCCGCCGCCACAAGACTGATTCCCAATACTGCGAAATGTTGTGTCTTCATCTCAACACCCCCTCCCTCACTCCATCAGACGCTTGCATGGCGCGGATCACTGCACCACACCGGTGGAGGGGCGAAGACATTGAGGGCGGAGAAAAGGTTAGGCCGCTGGCTGGACATGAAGTGAAGAGAGCAACCAGTAGCTGCTGAATTCCGCTATGCCGCTTGCCCCGGGTGTCGGCACGAAATACGTGATGAAGAAGAGTATGAATTGTACGAGGAAAACATCGAGAGTGTTGTACTCGACATTGAGTCCGGACAGAAGCACAAGGGATATGAGGCTGTTGGCACCGAGCCCCACCAGGGTGAAGAGCAACGCAATCGCTACCTTGGACTTCTTGGCACGCGCGAATGTTGCAATGCTCTCCCGGTACTGATCGACACCGCCGAGAACACGCTTGGTGTATGCGATTCTCCGCTCGGTCTTGATTACGAGCGTTAGAACGAGCAGGCCCCGGCCGATAATCTGCTTGATCCATCCCACCCGGAAGATCGAAATCAGGAACAGTACCACAACTGCAAGGAACACAATCACCACGGAAGTCCAGATACCACCCAGGTGCTCTCCGAACTCGGCTTTGACACCAGGCCTTACAAGCAGCACGATCAAAGTGGACACCATAAGACAGAATACGGAAAGCACTCCCCCCATCAGGCACCCGGCGAAACCTTTTGCGATCGGAACACCTGCCCGTTTGAGCATGTAGATCTGCATCGGGCCGCCGGCAGTCTGGGATGGTGTCACGGCCGCCATGAACACATTGGCCATGAAGGCCTTAAAAGAATCCACGAAACTCACATCGTTATCGAGACTGTTGACGAGGATTCTGAACCTGATCGTATTGGAGCACCAGTGGATAAGCATCAGAAGAGCCGCGAGCACACCATACTGTGGACGCAGCTCCTTCAGGTGGGTCCACGTTCCGGGATCGGCAGCGAGATATATGATTACAACAGCGCTTACGACGCTGAGTACGAGGAATATTGTAAGCCCGGGCTTGACCCTGTAATCTCTGTCGCCTACTCGCATATTGTGGAATTACCCGGGTTGGTTGCACTTGCCATATTGCTCTTATGCACCACGTGGAGCCAGATTTCAAGGAAGAAACACGCTGCGGTCCATGCCTACCGGCGGGAAGTGCTTCGTATAAGGCTGTCGACGTGGTCAATCAGCTGCGAGGCTGAGGCTTTGTAACGGTCGTCTATCTTCGCCTTCTGAAAGTGCTCCCTTGCCTGGGTGTACAGTTCGAGTGCCTGGTTCGTATTACCGGTTCGCCTGCTCTCGTCACCGTAATGCATGAGGACCTGTCCATACCGTACATTGCCGTAAGCATAGTATGGATTGTGCCCGAGGCACTCCTCGAGCATATCCCTCGCTTCACTGTAGTTGGAATTGTCCATGTGGTGTTGGATAAGGGGACTCCAGTATCCGGTATCGTCCGGGCGTATGCGTGTCAGTCTACTGTAGACCTCAAGCATCTCCGCGGTGCGTTCCTGGTGGCGGTAGATCCAGCCTAAGATCTCCAGACTCTGAATATCGTCAGGATGAAACTTGAGGAACTGCCGGCAGGTCTTCTCGGCTTTGTCGTAAAGTCCTTCCTCATAATAAACCCGCTCCAGAACGTATGTCGCCATGTCCAGGTTGGGATTTGCCCGCAAGGCCTTCTCAAGATGGGTCATCGCAGACCCGTTATTGTTCTCCTTCTCATGGAACTTGCCGAGCTCGAAATTGGCGGCCTGGTTATCGGGGTTGATTTCAAGGGCCCTCTCTAACTCATCCCGGCCCGCTTCCCCATCTCCGGTCTTGATCATGGATATACCCAGCATCTCATGCACGGCCTCGTTTGCGTGGTCTACGTTCCGGGCAGAAGAGAGGTGTCCGATTGCGGCGCTGTAGTTTCCTGCCCCAAACTCGAGTGCTCCCAGGTGAAAGTGCGGTCGGGCGTCGTTCCAGCCGAGATCTCTCGCTGCAAGGAAATTGCGTCTGATCTCTGTATAGTCCCTTTCGTTGACGTACTTCGCATCCTCCATTGTCTGGAGGGCGATACCCAGATTGAGATTGGCTTCGAAATCATCGGGGTTCGCCTTGAGAATCTCGCGGTAGTGTCCGGCCGCATCGCCGACCCGGCCCTCGTCCAGGTAAACTCGGGCGAGCTCGTGGCGCTGTTCAAGTGTGAGGACTTTCTCGGCAGGCGGTGCCTCGGGTTCCGGAGTGACCTCCGGCTTTGGACCACATCCGGTCAGACCCAAAGCTATGGTTCCGGCTACCACTACAGCAATTACGAACCTATGCAGATTGTACATGTCCACCGGATGGATAGACCTCACGTGGCTGGCGATGATTGAGTATGGTGTCACCGAAATTGGGTGTGACCCTATGTGTATATTTGCTTCAGATCTCCGATCCTGTAAGCGATATCAACTGAGTTTGCACACTTCGCGGTGCAGATGTCGCATGATGCGCACTTCGCGATGCCCCGCTCCGGCCGGATCTCATCGAGCGTCGCGCGGGCCTGGCCGAAGTTGGAATACTGGGCTGCATACATATGGGTACGCATCAACGCCGGCACCTCGACCCCGTGCGGGCAGCTGGCCAGACACTGCAGGCACTGCCGGCAGAATCCCAGTCCCATCTGAAGTTCGTTATCCGCAAGAAATCTCTTCTCATCCTCGGTGTACTCCAGATCAAAACCTACCGAGACATCCTCATTCATATGCTCAAAGCTGGTGTAGCCCGGAATAGCGGTTGTGATAGCCTCGTTCCGTAGTACCCACTTGAGCATGGCCTGCTGGACAGTCGCGTTTTCGTAGTTGCCGAACGATTCCTGGTTGGGCAACCGGCGTCCACCGGCCTGGGTCTTCATTGCTACAAGCCCTATGCCCTTTGCTGCCGCACCCTTGAGTGCCTCGGCGAGCGCCTCATCATCGGCCAGCGAAACATTCATGGAGGTAAGCACCACGTCGCAGAGCTCGTCCTCGGTCACCTTGGCGATGATCTCCGCCATATTCTGATGTGTCGAAACACCGGTCGCACGGACCTTGCCGTCCTTTTTCATCTGGTCCATTGCGCCGAAAACGGCATCGTCGTTCAGTTCCTCGGCGTTCTGCACGCTGTGAATGTATACGATATCTGCGTAGTCGGTCTGAAGCCGCCGGAGGCTGCCATCGGTAAGCTTTATGAACTTAGCCTTGGCCGCGGCGTCGGAAAGATCAGCACGTTGGGCAAGCCGTTCCTTGGTACCCAGCACGATCTCGTCCCTGACGCCCATCTCCTTTATCACCTTGCCGAGCATCTGCTCGTTCCGACCGAATGCGTAGAGCGAGGCGGTATCGAAGTGGCGCACACCCGCTTCGTAGGATGCCTTGACGAGTTCCGCATTCTCGGCGTTCATCGCCCCCATGCTGACAATGGGAAGTTTTATACCGGTCTTACCCAGATCTCGATAGATCAACTCGGGCTTGGCCTTTTCGGCGGCTTCGCCCTCCTTCTCTTCTCCCTGTGCTGCGGCAAGTCCGGGGCCGAGACCTGCCAGCCCCGCAGCAGCAAGCCCCGTCAGCGATGTTGAAATAAAGCGGCGTCTTGTAACATCAGGCTTGTCGGTTCCCATTGCATCCTCCGTTTTGTCGTAGCCTCATTCCTGAACAGATTCATCTTCCTGAGTAGATTCCTCTTGTTCCTCTGTAAGTATTTCCTTGTAGCGCTGTGCATTGCTTTCGAGCGCCTGCCGGAGATCGTCACCGAGGTTCTCGTCGGTTGGCAATACCTCCAATACCATTTCGACGCACTCAAGTGCGCGTTGGTTATCGCCCGCGGCGATATACGCCTCGGTCAGGCTGTCCCAGCAGTTGGCCGACTGCGGATATGTATAAGCGTTCATCTTGAAAAGTTCGACGGCCTCATTGGGCATACCACGTTGAAGGTAGCGGTAACCGGTCCCGTTCATCACTGCTTCACGGAACAGGACCAGGTCGGGTTCTGCCGCCCGGAATTTCTGAAAGATCTCCACTGCTGTCTCAACTTCACCATCCGTTAGAATAGCCATGAACTCGTCCTGGCTCGGCGGCCGTTCCACAGCTTCCATGCTGGTCAGAACTACCTGGTCAGGATCGAGGCCCTTTGCAGAAGGTGAGCCCGCCAGGAATTCCAGGCTTGCCTCGGTTCCGTTGAGATAGGCATCGAAGAAGTTAAGGACATACCCGCACGCTGCCTCATAGACTGCCGCGTTTGACGTAGGAGCGCCGGTCGTATCCGGAGGAAGAAACATCGCGGGGAAGAGGCCATAGGTCGTGAAATCAAATCCTCTCGTGTTGCGGAAGCCGACGGATGTTCTTGGGCCGTACCTGAACGGCTCAACGGATACTTCTTCCCGGCCATCTTCGGCGATCGAGTATAACTCGAGGAGCGGTACCGTCATCCTGGCGGTGTCGTAGTAGGGATTGCCGGTTGCCAGTTCGGCCAACGCGGTGTCTCTAAGAGCCGGTTCAATCTCCACCACGGCATCGATATTATAACTGCGCATCTGGAGTAAGAGCGCGGCGTCCGCCCCGTTACGGTACCCGAAGACCCCGAGCTTATCATGGTCGATGAAGTCGAGATCGTGTAGGGCCGCAATAGCGAATTCCATGTCACCGACCATGGTTTCCAGACCTGCGGCATCCGGTTCGCCTCTGACCGCGGTCAGACCGAACGAGTGGGTAGCGGCCACGACGAAGCCATTGCTCGCCAGGTATTCGTACATCACGGCGTTCTCGGCGATACCCCTGTTGAAGGCGCTGTGATAAAGGAGAAGCGGAAAGACGCCATCCGCATGATCCGCGTTCATGACGGCCTTCATTTCGGTACTAAGCGCTTCGAGGACAGCCAGTTCGTTATTGGTGAAGACCTGGTACAGGAAGCCGATCTCCCGATCCTGGATACCGGCCAGGAATCGAAGCATGTCCTGCTCCTCCGGCGGGGTGAAGGCATACTCGCTGAATACAACGGGTAGCGCGTCCCCGGTTCCCGCTGCGGGATACCAGATCATCACCTGGCATGGTCGCGCCCTCTCGCCCGGTAAGACTGTTCCGAAGTAGTCTCGCTTGGGCTGAAAGGTGCGGGAATGGTCATACTCCTCAAATGCCATGAACCCCACGGCATGAGGGCCCGGCTCGAGATTACCCCAGAGCGGGGCCTCCCCGGCATGGAGCGTGGCTTCCGGGAGCAGCATCCCGGCTGTCAGACACAGGCTTGTCATGATGCATGCAAGTGTCAAGAAGTGGGCATTTCGATTCCTCGGCATAGGCACCTCCGAATATACAGTTAGAAACAGGGGTAGTGACTCCTTCTATCAGTCTGACCATGAAAGACGTGTAAGTCAAGCCCCGATGTCAGCCTACCCGGGCCAATCGGCATAGAGATCGGGCCTGCGGTCGCGCAGAAACAACCGGCGGGCATGCGAGCGTTGAGCTACTGATGGATCGATATCGCAGAGAAGGACCTCCTCGGTGCCTTTGCCCGCCCGGGCGATCACGCTTCCTCCGGGATCGCAGACAAAGGACTCGCCGGCAAACTCGAGTTTGGGCTCCTTACCTACTCGATTACAGAGTGCTGTGAAGAAGCCGTTATGAAAAGCGGCTACCCTCATCTCGGCCTCGAAGAGGCCATCCGGCCATTCATCCACAGCCCCTGCCTGGGGGATGATCACGATTTCCGCTCCGCCAAGCGCGAGGGCGCGCATGTATTCGGGGTAGTGTCTGTCGTAGCAGATAGCAACCCCTATCTTGCCCAGTCCCGTATCGTATACTGGTGCACCGAGGTCACCGGGGGTGTAGTAACCCTGCTCGTGGAAGCACGGGAAGTCGGGAACGTGCACCATGCGGGTCTTACCGAGTATGTTTCCATCTCTACCGATGACCGGAGAACAGTCATAGGTGTGATCGCCATCGCGCTCGAAAAGATTTAAGACCACGACCACGCCTAGTCGGCGAGCCTCCGAGGCAAAGACCTCCGTGGTCGGACCCGGAATGGGTTCGGCGAGATGCTTCACATCACCGCTTGCAGGTTCCTGGGGATAGAAAGGCTCAAAGGCCAGCTCCGCAAAGCAGATTATCCCGGCCCCCTGACCGGCTGCGTCTTTAAGGGCGTCTAGGCCCCGGGCGCGATTGGCATCTATATCTTCCGAGGCAGCCTGCTGGACGAGCGCAATCTTCATGGCTACAACAGTATCACTGCATGCTTATGTGGTCAACGGGCCGTCTATTCGAATTCGTTGACTTGACCTCGCTGAATCGGCGTGGTAAGCTCCCTGACCAAGTGTGCTCAGTGTTTCTTAAAGGAGGGGAAAGATGAGTCACAGGTATTCATTCAGCATGCAGTTGGTCCTGGTCGCGCTTGCTCTGGCCGCGATCGTTCTTACGGGATGCGGTGCCAAGAAGTACGTGGTGGCGGAGAAGCCGCCTGGTATCACCCTCGAGTACCAGATGCCCGAGGGCGAGGTCTTCAAGTACAAGTCAACGCAGAATGCCGATCAGACCATGGAAATGATGGGTATGTCGATGGAGACAACGGCGCATAAGCTCTACGAATTCACGTGTGTACCGCAAGGCGCAGAAGGCGATAACTTCGACATCAAGGTGACGATTGATGCCATGGAAGCGGGTATTGAAACTCCGCAGGCAGACTATTCGGCAGATACCGACTCTGTCCTGGGAAGAAGTTTCACCATGCTCGTGACCAACCTGGGTAAGGAGCTCGATGTCTCAGAAGCCGAGCCGATCACGTACGATGCGGGACCCATGGGATCGCGGAGCATCAGGCCGGATTTCGCGATCGTGTTCCCCGATCTTCCCTCGATGCCTGTGGAGATCGGTGACACGTGGACGACGCAGGATACTCTCGAAGTAAATGAGGGCGACATTGACATACTGGTCACAATGACACGCGTCCATACGCTTTCAGCCATTGAGCCGATGATGGGAATGGAATCCGCCGTGGTGACCTCCGTGGTGACGGGTATTGTCTCCGGAGCAGGTAAACAGGGTGAGGCCGATGTCGCTGTGGAGGGAACGATGGATGGTACCGAAACCTGGTACTTCGCCCACGAGAAGGGGTTCTTTGTCGAGTGGTCATCCGAAATGTTCTCGAATAACATGATCAATATTACGGGACCGCAGGAGATGTCGTTCCCGATGTCCGAGAAGATGACTTTCAAAACAGTCCTGGTCCAGTAATTCGGTGCCAGCTTACTAATTAGAGATGCCCCCCGGGGAAACCCGGGGGGTTTGCTGTCTATCTCCGGAAGAGGCTGTCCAGTTTCAGCTCGACCTTTTTAAACAGGCTCTGGACGAACCGGTCACGCTGGTTCCCGATGCACTCTCCGTAGGATTTCGGATTCCTGAATCTCGGGCTGTCGAGCCGGAATATCTGTTTGCGGCGAAGCCCCTTGAGGTCGTGGCGCTCGAAGTCAACGTGTTGCAGCATGACAGGGATCAGCGGCTTCGCTTTGTCCCCAAGGAACCTGGGGAGTTCGTGCCTCGTGATGTACTGCGACCCAAGAAATGCCGGACTCACGAGCAGCAGTCCTACGTCGCTCTTCCTGACTGCCTTCTGGATCTCATCGTGCCAGTCCTCGCCGACAAGGATGTCTGTGTCGCGCCAGAAGACGTAGTTGTAAGTCCTGGAAGGGGCCAGTTGGTCGCGGAACTTATCAAGAAATCTGCCTGCCAGGTCCCTGTTGGAACGGGCGTAGGAAATGAAGATCTTAACTCTCCTTCTCAATAGCATTCTCCGAGTGGAATAGTCGCAGTCCAGTTATACACCGGGCCGGCTAAAACCTCAAGAGCCAAAGTCCCTAACCGGACGGACCGATTCCATTGCCCCGGGCTCCATATTGCTTTAGACTCACGGTGTGCCTATGAAGATCTTGATTGTCGAACCATTTCTTGGGGGATCCCACGCCGCGTGGGCGAAGGAATACGCCGAGCACAGCCGGCACGATGTCGGTGTTCTGGGACTGCCGGGTCGCTACTGGAAATGGCGGATGCATGGAGGGGCGATAACACTTGCCCGCCGCTTTGCCGAGTCGGATCATAAGCCCGATCTTGTCATCGCCACCGATATGCTTGATCTCACCACATTCCTTGCGTTCACGCGGGAACGACTTGGCGATGCCAGGACGTTACTCTATTTCCATGAAAACCAGATTACCTATCCCTGGTCGGAAAGCGATCCGGATCCAACCACGCAGCGCGACATACACTACGGCTTCATAAACTTCGCATCGGCGCTGGCAGCAGACGCAGTTGCCTTCAACTCAGAATACCACCGGACGTCATTTCTCGGTGGACTTGACCCGTTTCTCCGGATATTCCCGGATCACAACGAGACGGGTATGGTGCATGCCATCGATGCCAAAGCCCACGTCCTGCCTCTTGGTATCGATCTCGGGCGGTTGGACGGCTATCGCGTCAACCGGCCGGACGAACAGCGACCGCTCATTCTCTGGAATCACCGGTGGGAATACGATAAGAAGCCAAACGACTTTTTCCGGGCACTCATCAGGCTCAAGAAGGAAGGGGTGGCGTTCGACGTTGCGGTACTTGGTGAGAAGTTCCAATACGTGCCTGTCGCTTTTGAGAAGGCGGCCCTTAAACTGGCTGACCGGATAGTGCAATTCGGTTTCGTTGAGGATTTCGCCACCTATGCATCATGGTTGTGGAAGGCCGATCTCCTCCCGGTGACTTCAATTCATGATTTCTTCGGTGCAAGCGTCGTGCAGGCGATCTACTGTAACACCTACCCGTTGTTACCCGGACGTCTTGCCTATCCCGAGCACATCCCGGACGGGCATCATGGCGATCACATCTATGAGGATTTCGATGATCTGGTCACCCGGCTCAGGTACAGAATCGAGGACATCCGGCAAACCAGGCAGATCGAGACACAGCATTTTGTGCGTCATTACGACTGGCAGACAATGGCACCGGAGTATGACAGTTTCTTCGAGACTATTTGTAATTCGTGAGGCAGTACTCTCGACCCTGTGATTTGTCAAGTTCGGTGACGACGGCATTCCCATACTCAACGGAAAAGAGCTTGTAGGGGGCAGGCCGGGAGATTCTGTCTGGCTGCTGGTAGAAGATCGCGACAACTGCACGCTCATCAAGGTTGGCTCGATGCGACCGCTTCTCGATCCATACATCCCACTCGGGATGAGAGGAAAGCACATGGGCCCGGGCAGCATGACATTCAGGACACTTTCGGTCATGAGACACGCGGTCGTTCAGGTAGACTCCGGCGACTATAAGGGCTGTGAGCGCAGCCGCACCCAAAAGAACCAGCCAGCCAAAGAAGTAAGTTAGTACGGCAATGACAATAATGACCGGGAAGATCGGCGAGATCGAGAAACCTGAACGCTGTGTATCCATACTTATTAGCTCGTCACGGTGAGAATCGGGCTTTATCGATTAGCCGGGTGATTGCGCACGCAGTCTCCTTTCTGCTTGTCTAGCCGGCTCCGTACGCGATAGCATTGTCGGGCATCATGCGACAGGAGGCCGCAGCGTGGGAAATGCCCTGATTGGATCGTCAGCCGGAGTTCTCGCCGTTCTTGCGGGAGTTACCTCACTCTTCTTTATGCTTGAGAAGCGGACCCACTGGAAGGTGTTCAATTACTTCCCACCTTTGATTTTCATATACCTCATACCCGTCGCGCTTTCGAATGCTCATGTGATTCCGACCCAGTCGGCTGTTTACGGTTTCATGCGTGAGAGCATCCTGCCCATGTTTCTCGTGCTCATGCTCTTACAGGTAGATTTTCTCGCAACGGTGCGGGCGATGGGGCGTGGTGTTGGCGTGATGCTGCTCGGGACTCTCGGCGTGGTCGTCGGGGCACCGATCGCCCTCTTCCTGGTCAGGCATGGACTCCAGGCGATGGGGCCCGATGCATGGAAAGGCTATGGAGCACTGGCCGGAAGCTGGATTGGTGGGACCGGAAACATGGCAGCCACGGCAGTGGCCCTTGATCTGGACGACCGAAGTCTTGCCTTTGGTTATGGTCTGATCTCCGACAATGCGGTTTACCTGATCTGGTTACCCATTCTCTTGATGTCGAAGAACTTTGCGGGATGGTTTCATCGATTCACACGCATTCCCAAGGACCGTGTAGCATCGGTGGAAAAAGCAGCGGCCCAGTTAACATTGGAGACCGGGAAGATGGAGATGCGCCACGTCTTATATCTCGCCTTCCTTGGTTTCGGTGTGACCGCCCTTGCCTCGTGGCTTGCAGCGTTGCTGCCGGAGATTCCAACCGGACCGGACACACAGGCTTTCATCACGGCAGGCACCTACAAGATCCTCATCGTCACGGGCCTTGGAATCGCACTCTCCTTTACGAAAGCAAGCAGGATACCCGGCTCGCACGTGGTAGCGATGGCGCTTGTCTATCTATTCGTCGCGCGGATGGGTGCAGTTGCCGATCTTTCGAAACTTGATTCCTCCGTTCTCTGGTTCCTCCTGGGTGCGTATATATGGATCTTCATTCATGGCTTCTTTCTTGTCGGGGCCGCGAAGATCTTTAAAACGGATGTGCATACAACTGCGATAGCCTCTGCTGCAAACATTGGCGGTGCGGCATCCGCTCCCATCGTTGCCGCGCATCATAATCCTGTGCTCGTACCCGTGGCTGTCCTGATGGCATTGATCGGTTATGCAATCGGTAACCCTGCTGCGATCTTTACGGGGCTACTCTGCAAGTGGGTCTTCTAGTGTGATACCTGCAGCGCGGGAGGGAATCGCGGACTTCTGTACTCACCGGGCCTAACGTCCCAGCACTCAGCAAATGTTGGCATCGAGCTGAGCAAGGCCGTTAGGCCCGGTACTTACTTCACGGTCCCGGCGGGTTATTCTGGCTGCCCACCGATCGGGAAGACGAAACCGCCGAAGATCTGGGTCAGACCCAGCCCATAGCGAGCTTCGACGAAAGCCGTGTTGTTGCCTACCGGCACACGCACGCCACCACCGAATCCGAGGCCGAAATCGAGGCCCTTCAGGTCCTCCTTGATATCCGCAGTCCCGGAATGACCTTCCTCCGTCCACTCGACTTCCGCACTCAGGAGAAACCCGATAGTCGCTCCAGCCATGACGTAGGGTTGGAAGTCCCCGGCAAAGAGGTATTTGAACATGATTGGAATCTCAAAGTAGGCCAACTTCCAGTCAGCCTCACCCGTGCCCGATGAGAACGGGTCATCCCATTCATAGTCTTCTTTGGTGCCCTTCTGCAAATACATTGGCATTATCTGGAGCATAATGACTTCACTCAGACTGTAATCCAGAACACCACCGAACCCGAAGGCGGTGCGGCTGGAAAAATCCGAGTCCTCAACGTCCGGGTCCACGCCGATGCTCGCCACGTTGACTCCGGCTGTAAAGCCGGCACTGATCTGTGCGTTGGCCGGCATGACCACACAGAGTGTCAGAAGCAACACTGCTAACACAGCTGTTGTCTTCACGAGAACCTCCCTTCCGGCATCTGCGATGCCAGTGACATGAATCACCTCTGCAAGCGCATCTTACGTTTTACGTGCTTGTAGGTTGGTCTGTCAACCGTGAAGTGTGTCGAAGGATCCTGGTCTGACGGTGTGTCAGATCATTCTGAGACCGTTGCAGAGGCTGACATGGCCAGGAGCCGGCTTGTCCACCGACATGTTCGTTATGCGTAACCCATTGAGAAGGCGGTAGTTACCACAGTGACAATCTACCGCCCATCGGCGCCTCCCTGGCATAGGCTTTGCTTATTATAGCATATGGAGGTGTGTTTCTGGTACCCTGACTTAGATGAGTTCATATGCCCGGTACGGGCTGATCACTTGAGGGGAGGAGCTCCATGCGATCATTAAGTACACTATGCGTTGCCGTGTTTGTCTCTGCAGTCATTCTTGCCGGTACGTGCCTCGGACAGGAGATAACCGACCCATATGAGGTTTTAGGCAAGTACTTCGAAGCCTCCGGGGGCCTTGAGCGCCTGAAAGCGGTACGTACCCAGCATTTCGAGGGTGAGTTTCAGGTGGGAGGCATGAAGGGGCCGATCAGGCTCTGGACCGCGAAACCGGGCCGGAGCCGGGTGGAGATCAATCTGGCCATCATCAATGTCACCGAAGGGGATAACGGTGATATCTCATGGACGCTTGACACCAACGGTAAGGTCCAGAAGATGACCAAGCCGGATGAGGCAACGCTCAAGCGTAAGGAAGTCGAGCGCCGGATGGACGACTACGAATACTCGGATCCCGGGAGTGGTGTCTTTACGGTGACCTTTGAAGGGACCGAGATGGTAGAAGAGACCGACTGTTATGCTATCAAGATCGCCAATAACATAAACACGGACCATCACACCTACTATATCAGTGTCGATGGATTCAGGCTTGAGAAGAGTATCGCGATTCAGGCTGAGAAGAGCGGCGACACTTTCTACGGCGATTACCGGGAGGCCGATGGGATGCTCGTGGCTTTCTATAACAAGGTCATACCCTACCAGACCGGTCAGGTTCAGGAGATCACCTGGGCGAGCTATGAGTCGAATCTGGATATCGATCTTGCCCTCTTTGAACCGCCGGAGGAGAAGGGCAGGGATTTTGAGTTCATTGCCGGCGCTGCTTCGGAGGACATCCCATTCAGGTTTATCGGTAACCATCTCTATATTCCGGTTGTCATCGCAGGGAAGGAACGGCTGTGGATACTCGATACCGGCGCAGGCATGAGTGTCATCGACAAGGCCTTTGCTGATGAGATGGGTCTGGAATCAAAAGGTGATCTCAAGGGCCGTGGCGCGGCCGGGACAGTTGATGCCAGTTTTGCTGTGTTGCCACCCTATGAGCTTAAGGGGATCAAGTTCAAGGAACAGACGGTTGCGGTTATTGATATGAGGGAGCTCATCCGGCGGCTCGGTATCGACATGGCTGGTATTCTCGGGTTCGATTTCCTTTCACGCTTTGTCACCAAGGTCGACTATGCCAATGAGCTGGTCTCGTTTTACGATCCGGAGGCGTTTGACTATACAGGTGACGGCAGTTCGATCGACGTGCATCTCGAGGAAAGCGTTTTCAGGACCAAAGCCGTACTGGATGGAGAGCACTCAGGGATATGGCTCTTTGACCTTGGTGCAGGGGTAACCCACCTCGATGGCAGCTATGCCCTGCGTGAGGGATATACAGAGCTGGATGGAGTGCTCCGGATGGGCCACGGCGCAGCCAATGAAATGCAGATGAAGGGCGTGAAGGGAGAGAGTATCGAGTTTGCAGGATACACACTGGATGATCCCGATATCAGCTTTGGCTATGGAGGCACCGATACCGTTTTTACCGCGGACAGGCTCGGTATTCTGGGGAATTCACTGTTCCGCAACTTCGTGGTATACGTCGACTATGAAAAGGAGCAGGTGATCCTGGAAAAGGGTGAGAAGTTCAACCAGCCCTGGCCGGAAGACGGCTCCGGTCTTAACATCGGGTGGACGGTCAACTGGGATGGGGTTGAAGTGCTGTATGTCTCACCTGATACCCCGGCAGAGGAGGCAGGGTTCCAGGAGGGCGACCTGATCAAGTCGATTGATGGCATTGTCGTTGAACCGCTGGATGGTGTGATCGCCACCCGGGAGCTCTTGGCGGCGGAGCCCGGTACGACATATGACTTCGCAGTCGAGCGTGGAGATGAGGAGCAGAACCTCAAACTTACGCTGGAAAAGCTCTACTAACGCAATTCGGTGACAGTTTACAAATTCGCGTAGCGCTACGGCTCGGCCCGGTACACCCGGGCAAGAGCCAGTGATTTCCAAACTGTCAGCAAATCATTCTGATCGACCCTCGCTCAGCCGCAATCTCTGTATTATGGGCGCCATAGTTCACGTATGTTGCAATGACCACCGACATGTGGTAAGAGGGATAGTAAACAGTGACGATGGGAGGTTTGGCCATGAAGACACTCATTATTCCAACATCATGTGTGCTGATCGCCCTGGCTGTGTCGTATGCCGGCGCGACAACAATTACGGTGGACTGGTCCGGTTCCGGTGATTTCACAACAATCCAGGCCGGCATCGATTCC
>JALGZP010000028.1 GCA_025774845.1 bacterium | reverse complement strand
CAAAACCATTGGAGGGATCCGATGAGACGCTTGACAGCGACTGCATTGACGCTTGCTCTTACCTTGGTGATTACCTGGACCGTTTCCGCATTGGGGGCCGGTCAGACCCACGTTGAGGGTTTTTCGATTGAGGAAGATCATGTTGCCGTTACGCTAAGTAGCGGTGCCTACGAGATAAGCCAGGGAGCCGAAGGCTCGCGAATCGAGATGGAGGGCTTCGGTCAGCTTATGGTGCCGGGGAGTCCCCTGCTGCCGATGGAGCGGTTCCTGATTGCCCTGCCGCCGGGTGCCAGGGCACTGTCGGTCGACGTCGTGGCCACGGAGACAGTTCAACTTCCCGGTGTGTACGAGATCGAGCCCTTCCCGCAGATCATGATGCTGCCGGGTATACCGAGGCATGATGAGGCGATGGAACGCATGGGGAGGGAATGGGAAGCCAATCACGAGTCTGTATACCTTTCGGATAGTCCGTTTCCCGGTGACGTAGCGTGGCTTGCTGAACGAGGTACGCTCCGCAAGTACGCTTATGCATCGGTTGCCTTCTGCCCGTTCACGTATTACCCCGTGTCGGGCCGGCTGGAACACCATAGCGAAGTTGACGTCGTAATCACCTTGGATCTGCCCTTGGACGAACAACACCTTCACGATAGTGTTGCCGATGAGAGAGCAGCCAGGCTCTTTTCCAACTATGAGGAAATCGCCGGACTCTACCAATCCGACAAGCTCCAACCCCTGCCGCAGAGCGAGACCTACGACTATGTGATCGTGACAACAAGCGGGCTTGAAGGTGCCATCACGGCTTCGAATTTCCCGACCTGGAAAAGCGACCTGGGCTATAGCTTAAGAACCGTGCTCGTGACAGACACCGAGATAACAAGCCAACCGGGTGTCGATCTTGCGGAGCAGATACGGAACTTTCTCATGGCCTACTACATGACCTGGGGAATCGAATACGTGCTCTTTGTCGGTGACTATGCCACCGTTCCCATGCGTATCTGCTACCCTGACCCCGCCTACCACGTTTACGATCCAAATGATGTGGGCCTCGTGGCGCCCGGTACACCCAACGATCATTACTTCGCCGATCTATCTTTCCCGGATGCGGTCTCATGGGATTCCGATGGTGACGGCTACCACGGTGAGTACGGTGAAGATGATCCGGACTTCCTGGCCGAAGTCGCTGTGGGGCGTATTCCGGTCACCAATACAAACCGTATCACGTATACCCTCAACAAACTTGTGACCTTCGAACAGGATACGGGTGCATGGAAGAACAACGCCCTGACCGCCGGGTCGATACTCTTCTTCGAAAACCAGGACTACGGCGGCTACCCCTTTATCGATGGGACCACATGTCTGGATTCTATCGAGGTGGGACTGATGGGTGGTATGACCCTGACCCATATGAGCGAGCAGTCAGGACTTGTGACCTCGCCCTATCCCTGGCCGGCAACTACCGAATCCGCCTTTAACACGGCCTGGAGGACGGGTGAATACGCGCACGTCAACTGGTCGGGACACGGCTGGTCGGACGGGGCTTATAGAACAGTCTGGGAGTGGGATGATGGTGATAGTGTGGCCGAGCATAACGGTGAACTTGTGAGCCACCAGTTCATTCATGCAGCGTCATCCAATCTGGAAGATGATTACCCGTCGATTGTGTTTGCGATTTCCTGTAACGTCGGCTATCCCGAGCCTAATCCCTACGGTAGATGCGGTGTCGATCTCCTGACGAAGCCGGGCTGGGGATCGTCGGCGGGTATTGTGAGCTCATCCCGACCTGCTGCGATCTCAGGCGACTGGAAGGCCTCTCCGGGAGGGACCGAGCAGATCTGTTTTGATTTCAACCGCTGCTTGATTGCCAACGGGGATAAGGTTGGGGATGCTCTCTATAACGGCAAGTTCGACGCGCATACCAACTACGGCTGGGATCGCGTCTACGAATACATGAACCTCTATAACTTCAACCTCTTTGGTGATCCCGCCCTTGTGGTCGCCGGTGCGAACGCAGGTGTTGATCGTACCGGTGGTGAGGGGGAGGCAGGGGACGCAGGTCTTGTGATCCGGCTGAGCCCGGGGCGACCGAATCCCTTTACGGCAACAACAACGCTTCGTCTGGCGTTATCCGCGGGGACACACGTACGTATTGCGATCCACGATGTCAGGGGCCGGGAGGTTGCGTCGCTTGCGGACAGTGAGTATCCGGCCGGCGAGTTTGCGGTCACCTGGGATGGAACCGGTCACGCCGGGGAGATCTTGGGCTCCGGCATCTACTTCGTCGTTGTCGATGCAGGCAGCCGGAAGGCTACGCGGAAAATCGTACACGTGAGATAGAGACGGAACTGAAATCAGATCAGATCATCTGAGGATGACGATCTTACCGGTGAATTCCCGATTGTGTGCGACTGCCCTGGATATGTAGATCCCGGACGGGAGTTCATCACCATCTATATTCCGGCCGTCCCACTCAACCGGAGCACCCGCGACCGATATGCTCTTCCATACGAGCCTCCCTGCTACATCGTATATGCTGATCTCCGTTTGTGCATCGCAGCCCGGTTCCATCTGGAGAATGGTGGAGTGGTGTACGGGGCTCGGTGAAACACGCAGCCGAGGAACCGCCGGCGTATCAGGGAATCCGGGGGGCAGGATGCCGACCTCATTCTGCCGCTTGACCTTGATGGCGATGTCCAGACTGAAATCAGGGATGGGGATCGCAAGACTATCATTGCTGCAGGCGATTACATCACCGCCGATCTTGGTCCCTGGAAACGTATTCCAGTATTCGATGTCGTGATCACCGTGGGCCATGCCCACGATCTCTATCAATATGCCGCTCAAAGTGCCATCGGGAGTGTTTCCTATGGTGTTACCGGGGTCCTGAAGCCAGATGTAGGCACAGATGCTATCCCCTATTGCATAACCTCTCGGCGCTGCTGTGGGAACACCGGTCGAGTCATACACGTTGACGTGGACCGTATCGAGCATGGGAAACCTCAGGTCCTCCCCCTCGAAGAAACTGCTCAGACCACCCCAGTGGTAGTAGAGATCTTCGGGATGTATGTAGTTATCCCACCACCATGGCATCGCACCGGTCATGGCCATAGCTGCAGACCAGATACCATTGTGAATATGCGTACCATCGGTGTCCGCCCAGCCGGTACCGTGGGGATAGTAGCCAAACTCACCGACGATCACGGGTTTATCATGAGTCCACATCGAGATGATCTTGTTTCTTATGGTGTTGGTGATCTCACCGATATAGAGATGAAGCTGTGTACAATCGATTTCGGGGAGTGTCCATATGACTGTATCTCCCTGCCGGGCGCTTGTGGTCAGCATGTGCCGGGCCGGATCGATCGATCTAACGTACTGGCCCATTTCGGCGTGCCAGGATGCGACCGTGGCTGGACTGTAGTTATCCGTATACTGTACCTCGTTCCAGAACTCCCAGCACAGGATACTCGTGGAATAACCCCACCGTGCCACGGTATAACGCGTCTTGCGTCTGTATAGATCCCGTGCCGCCGTGTTGGTGAAGAACTGCTCGGGGGAGGAGAGCATTCCGCCGTTTGCGGTGTTATACGGATTCTGATCCCACTCCGGATTGACCGCCGTGCTGAACTGTCCATGATGCTGAGATACCAGCTGAAGGTAGATGCTCCTCGCTCTGGCCAGCTCCACGATGTAGTCGATTTTCCAGGCGCACTCGAGACTGTAAACACCCAGACCATGGAAGTACCCGGTCCAGTGGTCTTCATTCCATTCAAGGGTCTGGCCGCGGTAGAAGTGTGTCATCCAGATTCTTGCCCAGTTCTCTCCGTTTGTCTCCATCTCATCGAAGTACATGTCATAGTCGTACGTACCGAGATTTGTCGCCCAGGATACGTTCTGTCCGTTGGGCAGGTAGTAGCTCCCGTCATCAAATGTGAAGAGTCTGGCGTTGGAAGGTGCAGGTCGGACGAAACCTCTTGAAGTTGATGCCTCGCAGATGAACGTTGAATCATCCGAACGCACGTAACCGGCTGAGTCCGTGACCTCTATAAAGTAGGTGTGCTGTCCGGTCTCAAGCGGCCCGAAGCGCCCCATCCAGCGGGGACTTCCCACCACGGACAGGATTTCATCCATACCGGTGTTCGATCTTTCATAGTCCTGGTACCAGAACGCAGGTACCGCCAACGTGTCTCCGGAGGGTGGGATCACATATAAGCACGCATCAAATTGAAATACGTCATGGATAGGTCGAACTCAACCTCAAACTTACCATATCTCGGGACAACAGTCGTGTCAGGCCGGATTGCGGTTATACCGGTTGCGCGGCAGACGGGTGCTATCCCCGGGAAGGCAGCCAGGAGCATAAGGCAGAGTATGCAGATCTTCATGGTAGTCACTCCGTTTGATTATACCATATTTCGGAACTGATTGAAACGTGGGTGTCACCCTGTTATCATATCCGGCAGCATACAATTGTGATCGCTATGAACCACGAGCATGGAGGAACTGAGAGACATGGCATTTGACATCAACAAGGTGATCTCGGATGCGGAACAGGGCATCGGCCGCTATCTCGATTCAGAGATGGAGAAAGGGCACATCGACCAGCAGTTATACGATGACGCCAGCGGGAATACGCTCTGTAACCTCAGGGAGTGGCTGGAGGATGGGAACATCGACAGGATATCACCGAATCTCAAGGCGGGAATAGTAGATGCTGTCGAAAAGGGCAGGTGGGAGGACATCGTAAACGCTTTCCGGAAACACATGAGCTTCGGGACAGGCGGTATCAGAGGGTTGATGGCGTGTGATAAGGCGTCAATTGAGACGCTTGCTCGAGACGGCCTTGACGCACGCATACTCAAAGGTCCTAACACGCTCAATAACGTGGTGCTCCTCAAGACCTCAGTGGGGGTTGCGAAGTTCGGAGTGGGCAAGGGTTTCAGCAAGATTGTCATCGGATATGACAGCAGGGTCCGGGGTCACGACTTTGCCGAGACGATCGCCGAGCTCTTCATTGCCTTCGGCTACACCGTCTACCTTTTTGACGAGCCCTGTCCCTATCCTGAGGTGACATTCGCGATACCGCATCTTAGGACCGACATGGGGATCCTGATTTCCGCGAGTCACAACGACTACCGCTACAACGGTTACAAGTTGTCATGCGGCAATGGATCGCAGTTCGACCCGGAAGAGCGGGAAGAGATGTACAGGGAATACATAGTCAAGGCAACGACCGACGATATCAAACTCTGTCCGATTTCGGATGCGCCCAAGGGCAAGGTTTACTTTCTGGGTGGGGGGAATAAGGTCGGCGGCTTCGACTATCATGGGTGTGATCTGATTGATGTCCACAAGGCGCACCGCGAGCATGTGAAATCGTTCCTGCTCTATGCGGGTAAGCCTGGGATGGAGGCCTCACTCAGAGTTGCCTATTGTGCCTTCCATGGCGCGGGTAGAAAAGCCGTTCCCAGGTTGCTGGAGGAGACCGGGTTTAAACATGTGACCAGCATTACCCGGAACGAACTCAACGAGCTCAACGGGCTCTTTCCGTCCTTTTGCAGTGACGCCGGTAAAGAACAGCAACCCGACCCGGGTGACCCGAGGGCCGCCGAACGCGCCGTAAGCGCTTTCAAGGAAGAGTACCCGGGTGAGTGGGAAGAGACCGATATCCTGATCGGGACCGACCCCGATGCCGATCGATGCGCCGTTGTCGTCAAGGTACCCGAAGCGCAACGGCCTCTCTATGGCGGGAAAGATTACACACTGCTTACTGCCGATGACCTCTGGGCACTTGTGCTCTGGTTCAGGCTCAACCAGGACAAGGCGGCCGACCGCGAGAAGGCCTTTGTCGTGCTGTCGCATACTACGAGTGACAGCATCGTTAGACTTTCGCTCAAAAACGGGCTGGGTGTTGTCAAAACATGGGTGGGCTTTGCCGCCTTATCGGCCGGAGTAAGGGACACCTGGGACGGTAAACTCGCCACGGGGCTTAGTGAAGGCAGGAAAAGCCCTTCGGATCCCCTGTGTCACCCGTTCATTCAGGAGACGGTCGGGATGGACGCCAAGCGCGTACACAATGCCGCTGCGATGGAACAGAGCAACGGTTTCTCGATTCTGGGATCTCCCCCTCCCGATCAGTTCTCCCTCGGGACCGGCGGTCATGTTCGTGACAAGGACGGCACTTTCGCCGCAATGCTGATCGCGGAAGTCGCGGAATGGGCCAGGCAGCAGGGGACAACGGTGTTTGAGCTGATAGACAAGCACGTTTATCTCGATCCCGATATCGGTCTCTTTGTGAACCACTACGAGCCCGACCCCCTGGATGGTGAGTATCCCGGGATCAAAGGCGACAGAATCAAGAAGACGATTCTCGAGACGACGCTCGACCTTCACCGGCGCGCGAAGGAGGGGGGGCTGGAGATTGGTGGTCTTGCCGTCAAGTCGACCTGTATCTACCGTACGGGCAAGTATGATGCGATCTATCCACCGAGCGGGGACTTTGAGTTCCCGGACGAGGGTGTGCGATTCTATTTCGATGAGGACCGTCTGAATCACCTGACGATCAGACCGTCGGGTACGACCAACTCGCTGCGTTTTCATACGCAGCTTCATTCCCCGGTTTCGGAGGACAACCTGCTTGAGAAGAAGCGGGAACTTCACCGGACCGCGAGAGGAATTGAAGACAGCATACGGGAACTTGTCGGTGCACCGCGATAGGAAGGCCGGTTAACGATGCGGGATGAGGAGATAATTCGCAAGGTGATCCCGGCAGTCATGTCTGCCGGTGAAATCGCACGGCAGGGTTTCCGCCGCTCGAAGGTCGTCAGCAGTTCGCCGAGGTGTGAAGTGACGACGGATATCGATCTCCAGGTCGATGACGCGATCGTCTCTTTTCTGTCGGAGGAATTCCCCGATCATGGGGTGATATCCGAAGAGTCGGGTGAAAAGAACCCCGGTGCGGACTCCGTCTGGATCGTGGATCCCATTGACGGTACGAGGCACTTTGCGCGGGGTATTCCGCTCTACGGGATATCGGTGGCCCTTAGAACGGCAGGGGAACTGAGCCTCGGTGTTGTCTATTTCCCGGAAAACGATGAGTTGTACACGGCCATTAAGGGCCACGGCGCTCATCTCAACGGTGAGCAGATCTCGTGTAGCCGGGAGACGGACCTCGAGAAGGCCTTAATCTGCCTTGAGATACCGTCCCGTCATGATACCGAGGAAGCCCTGGACAGGGCGCTTGCCAGGATGAAGAAGCTGATTCTCAGTTGTCTCCGGGTCCGGATTGTGGGTATCGCCTCATGGGGACTGTGCCACTGTGCGAGTGGTGCATACGACGGCTATGTAAACCTGGGTGGGCCTCCGAAACTGTGGGATGTAGCGGCGGGGGAGATCATTGTCACCGAAGCGGGGGGCAGGATCGCCTATCCTGATGGAGCAGGTGTGGCCGGCCACCCGCACCTTTATGACCGTATAGCCGAAGTGCTGAAGACCGGTTGACGATATTGCTCTGGAGAGTATAGTCGCGATTGATTATAATCACGGTAACATAATAGCAGCATGGAGATGTATTGATGGCAACACCAGAACTGCGAATTGACAAGGCCAACTTCATCGCGTTTGACACGGAAACGACGGGACTCTATCCCGTCTCCGCGAGACTCGTCGAGATCGGCGCGACCCGCTATACTGCCGGTGGGGATGAGATCGCGGTGTTTGAGCAACTGATCGATCCAGAGAGCGATATTCCACCCGAAGCTCAGCAGGTCAATCACATAACCGATCAGATGGTCCGGGGCCAGCCCACAGTGGAAGCCGTGATGCCGCGCTTCATCGACTTCCTCGGATCTCCTGATACCGTCCTCGTGGCCCAGAATGCTCCCTTTGACGTTGGCTTTATTGGCGTGGATCTGATACGGCTCGGGCTTACGTTTCCGACCCACCTGATCTTTGACACAAAGCTGCTTGCCCAGGCCGTGATGCCTCTTCTGCCGAGTTACAGTCTTGTGAATCTGGCCACCATGCTCGGGATTTCGATGGGTCAGAAACACCGCGCGCTGGCGGATGCAAGATTGACACGGGATGTATTCCTTACGCTCCTCGAGAAGGCTCCCAACGTAAAGACGATTGCGGATCTCGGTAACCTCACCAAACCCATTGTGTTTGAGAGCTCACGCAGCATATATGAGGCGAAACCCCCCGTCGGATTTGAAGACCTCGCGGCTGCAATCCGAGATAGGCACCGGATCGTGATGGTCTATGAAGGCGGCACGAAAGGTGAGGAGCCACGTGAAATAACCCCGCGCGCGATCCTGGGTTACGGTGGTACCGTCTATCTGGCGGCGTTCTGTCATACGGATGCGAGAGAGAAGGTGTACCGCCTCGACCGCATAAAGAGTTATCACCTCGCGCCCCGGTCCCGCTGAGCATCCATTCCTGATTCCACGCTTGTCCGGTTTGATGTCTGTGTTATGATTCGGCCATGTTGAAAATCGCCAATGTGTGTCTTTCGACTTCGTGGGGCGGCCTGGAGATGTCGGCCCTGAGGTGGGCTAAGAACCTTGGAAACAGGGGACACGAGGTTCACACGATCGTGCCCGAGGGAAGCCGCCTCAGCCAGGAAGCTCGCAACCGGGGTCTCAGGCAGATCACGGTACCACGGATGACCCGGTACTTCGATCCGAGGGCGGCTGTCAAGATCAAGGGCTTCCTCAGGCGAAACGGTATCGATGTTATCCAGACCCACTACTCCAAGGACATCTGGATGCTCTATCCAGCACTTGCCGGCTGGAAGGGGCCCAGACTCTTCTATGTGAGCAGGATACTTTTCAGGGGGACAACCAAACGGGACCTGTTCCACCGGATAGTCTACAGCAAGCTCAGTGGTGTGATCGTGCTGACGGAGATGGGCAGGAAGTGCTTCGTAGAGGGTACGCGGGTCGCCCCTGAGAAGGTACGCGTGATACCTAACGGGTTTGAACCCGGCAACTACGAGTTCGCCGATGACGTTCGTGGCGAGGTAAGAGGGGAACTGGGAATAGGCGATGATTACCTCGCTATCGGCTGCACAAGCAGGATCGATCAGCAGAAGGGACAGTATGAGCTGATCGAAGCTGTCAGAATGGCGAAACGTCACTTCTCGAAACTAATGCTCTTCATAGTAGGCGAACCGACCTTTGCAGAAGGCCAGCCGTATCTTGAGTTTCTCAAGCGGAAGACTGCTGAATACAATATGGATGACACGGTAATCTTCACAGGTTTCAGAGACGATATCCCCAGGGTCTTGAGCGGGCTCGACATCTTCGTCATGCCCACCTACGAGGAAACCTTTGGTAACTGTATTGTTGAGGGAATGCTCTCAGGGCTTCCATGCATCGGCACCGACGCGGGAGGTACCCCGGAGGTTCTGGAAAACGGCAGGGTCGGTCTCCTGGCAGAACCCAGGAGTGTGGAGAGTCTTGCCCGGGCCATCGAGACACTTGTTGAAAACCCGGAGCTCAGACGGGACCTCGGAACACGCGCCCGCGAATCCGCCCGCCAACGCTTCAACCTCCCCGACATCATGCAACAAATCGAAGATTTCTATACCTCTTGAAGGGGGACAAGGCTCGAGACTAAACGGCATCGCTTTCGAGATGCGTCAATCATTGCAATATTGCCAAACCAATGATACAATCGCGTCGCTGGGAAGATAACGGCACCAGGCTGCAACAGGACCTTACACAAACGCGAACTACTTAGATAACGCACGTAATGCGAGTATGAAACGCAATACCCTGGAGGTGGCCGGATGAACCGAAGAGAAGCTCTGCGTTTGCTGGCATTCACGGGAGTGAATCTTACGAATCTAGGGGCCATGGCTTCATTCTTCAGCGGGTGCGCCTACCGCAAGGTTCGACCACCTTCGAAGTTTCCCAACAGGTACGGCTTGACAATTTTGACTGATGGATGGCGCGCGGATCTGTTCAAAGAGATGCTCGACGCCGGAGAGTTGCCGAATATAAAAGAGCACCTGGTCGATAGAGGGACATTGGTTGAAAACTGCATCACGACTTTTCCTTCCACCACCGGGCCGGCGCACCTGCCCTATATAAACGGCTGTATGCCCGGGAGCAATAACTGCCCGGGCCTTCGTTGGATCGATCGCAGACAGAATGTGTTGAGGGATTACACCTCCGCTGAAGGCCTCTTCTTGAATAGTGACTTTCCCAGATCGAATCTTACCCTTTACGAAATACTCGGCAATGAGAGAACGGCATGTATTTTCGACTTCTGCAACCGTGGCGCGAAGGAGTATCATGCTCCACCAATCAAAACTGCTGTCCTTTTGTCATTATCAACGCCGGAGAATATGAAGGCCTGGAAAGACGCTATAGACCAGGACGCAGTTGATACGTTCAAACGAGTTTTCGGTAAAGAAGAGACTCCTCCGAAGTACACACTTGTCTGGTTGCCTGCGGTGGACCATCTCGCGCATGTATGCGGATCGACAAGCGACGAGGTGTGCGAGAGAGCACACGGTATCGACACGCAGATCGGACAAATCATGGAGACACTGCAAGAAAGGGGGATCTACGACAAGACGATCGTCTCACTGGTTGCCGATCATGGCCTCCGCGATAACGATCCTGACAAGAGCACGAGAATCCGGGATATCCTCACCGGATACGGCTTCAACGTCCTGAAAGACCTCACGGGTAATGACGGCTACAACTCGCTCCTGAGATACAACGCTGCACGCGCCGTAAGCGGAGACAATTTCGCTCTTCTTTACTTCGCGAAGAAGAAAAGATATAGACTCCTCAAGTACTTCGACTGGGCGAATCCGGTAGAATATGACGAGCTGCGTGATTTCCCGGTTGAGGACAAGGAGAGAATCGACCTTATCAAACTTCTCAAGAACGAGCCTGCCATAAAGCTGGTTATGGCAAAGGAAACGAGAGACGTTTGCCGGGTATTCTCGAAAGAGGGTGAAAGCAAAATAGAGCGGGAGCTGTGCGATCTCAGATATACGGTGGTTAACGGGAACGACCCACTTGGGTATGCCGGCAATCCCGAGAGCGATCAGCTCATCGACGGAACTCATCACGATAAGGACGAGTGGTTTGCCGCGACGACAGGCACCGATTATCCGGATGCTCCCTTCCAGATTTCGCAGCTTTTCGATTCCGACAGATGCGGTGATATAGTGATCTCCTCGGAACCAAACAGGAACGGGGGCCGTGGTTCCGACATAATGACAATAGGAGAGATCCGCAACGCGGGACACGGCGGTCTGGAGAAGCCTGAAATGATGGTGCCTTGTGTGATCGCCGGCCCGACGATTAAACAGAATCATGTTATAGAGCGAGCAAGAACGGTAGATCTTTTTCCTGTTTACCTGGAGTATTTCGGTCTGACTAAAACCTATGAAGGGGTGTTGCTAAATGTATTTGCGTAGGAACGGTACTTCAGCGCCGATAGTGTTTTGGTTCAGGGTATGCGTCGTGCTTCTGCTCATCCTCATACCTGCAGGCACCAATGCCCAGGAATTCGGCGCATCGACGGCGCCAAAAGGGGTGTTCTTGTTCAAGTGCTATCCGAAGGTATTCTTCACAAACGCCTACTTCTCTGACCGGGGAAAAGCCCTGAATCTGGAAACGGTCACCGGTCTCCTCTATTTAGAAGTCCCGCTTCAGGTGCAATATGGGCTGACGAATTCGCTGAACGTCGGCATCATAGTGCCCGTGGGGTGGACCTATCAGGAGATGGTGCCGGATCTAAGAGAAAATGCGGTTCATCGGTTCGCGGTAAGAGAACTCTGGCTGACTGTGCAACACAGATGGTGGACGTTTCTATTTTTCTCCTCTTCCTCACTTCGAGTTAAAATTCCTCTGTCCAAGAAGAGAGATTGGGAGGACGGTCTCCATATCGGTGATGGTCAGGTGGATGTTTTTCCGCTTTACTACGTGGATCTCGAAACGGAATACTGGTACACGGAGCTATCCGCCGGCTACAAGTACCGGTTCAAGGACAAGGGTTGGAAACCCTTTGATGAGCTGAAATTCAAGTTGCTGGGCGGACATAAGCTTTTTGTTCATCCTGATATGCGATTCTACGTATATGGCGACCTGACCAACTTCTGGAATGGAGAATTCGAGGGGGACGATCTGGATTTCTACGAACACGAGGGCAGACGCGCCACACTCGGCTACGGCGTATCTCTGAGGCCAATTCATAATATGAGATTGGACATTGAAACCGCCGGGGACCTGGCGGGCCGCAACCAGTACCGCGGAATGCGGTGGACGGTCGGATTCACTATAATCCGCTAATACTCATGGGGACCACCAGGGCCATTCTTTCTTACGTCCAAACTCCCCATAGGCAGGTTCGATTAGTGACCTTAATTCGTCGTCGGGGTATTCACTGACAACAATCTCCGCATTCTTAAGATAGTGAGTGACATCGACCTCTTTGGTGAACTGGATGTATTCCTCCCACGAGCCATCGAATGTAATCGGAGCATCGACGTTCTTTTGCACTCCCGGTATTCTAGGTAATGTGGTAATAAGGCCGTAGTGCGCCAGGAGTTCAACCCTTGGGCGCGCTGTCGCCAGATTGTCCCACCCAAGAGGAAGAAGCCCGTGTTGTCCCCACTGGACAAAGACCTTTGGACGCTGTTGTGAGGCTTTGGCATCTACAATACAGGCATCGGTCCTCAGCACCGTCCTGTGCCAGTATGTTGCTACATCTGATACTTTGAAGGTGACTGGATCGTATTCAACCCACAGAATCTCATGGTCGATTGGCTTACCCCATCCAGCGAAAAGGGCATCATCTCCAAGAAATATGTGATACGCAATAACCGGTTGTTTCGGGTGAAACACCGGGATTATCTCAAAGATCTCTGTTGAATCCTTATCATGCATATAAAGCCGGGGGGCAAATCGGAGGGCAAGGGCGCTGCGATAAAGATCAATATCACCGTCCCGGTGGTATTCGATGGTTGATCGGCTGATACTCTTTCCCTTCCCCCCGCATGAGATGAGAAGCAAGGCCACTATCAGCAGAGTAGCTGAGATTGCCATCCGCCTCTTCCTGTTGAGCAGGTATCTGATCAGCTTATCAGAGTACATGTATCTCCCAGCCCAGGTAATACCGAGGTGATTTGAGACGTTTAGATCCTACAGGTACAGCAATTCCCAACCTCAGGACCTCCATATAATCGAGTTCGAATCCCGCATCCATTCTTATACTGGACGACGCGAACTTGTCTCTGCTACCCCAGACAGTCCCTGCATTGAAAGTGAAAATAGCGCGCAAAGGTGCAAGCGAGGAAGTTTCTGCAAACCAGCTGCTGGCGCACAGATAAAGGGCCTGGCTCGCTCTCATCATGCGTGTGTCTACGAATGAGTCGTCAGGGTACCCGGGCAAGGTGGTCATACCACCGAGTGAGAAGTGTTCCTGGGGCGGCGCTTCCCCGGAGAGCCACCCGTAGTGGAATGAGGTTTCAGATCTATGGTGTCCCCACAGTCTCAATTCGCCTGTGAAATTGAGCTGGAAGGTATTGAAATCGAAATCTCCCGTCTTGGCAAGTCCTGTCCTTTGAAAGTAGAAAGTGTGTCCCCAGTTAAAGCGGGGGGGGCCATGCAGGGGTAACTTGCCGCTTATATCCAACTTCACGGAATTTCCAATTGCGGTTCCCTCCTCAACAAGAGTGTCAGGTTCTGCCCCAGGCGATTTATATTGTTTTCCGAATACTCCAAGGTTAACGGTTACAGTAGACGTGATTCGATAGCCCGCAGTGAACTCTCCGCCCAACTCACGGGACTCCTGCCGTGTGTAAACGTATTTCAGGTCGTCCCGGCTTTTGATAATGTCGAAATACCCAGCACCAAGTTGAATGTTGTTACGCCAGAGATTCTTGGCTATCCTGAAACTGGATAGGAAGTCACGCTCAATCACCCCAAGCATCGCCTTCCCCTCCAACTGCAATCCGGAGGGGTTAAACTCATTCCAGGTGAAACCCATACCCACAAACTTGTCAACGTCTGTGAACTTGGTGGAAAGAAGCAGCCTGTATGGCCGTCGCTCGACAACGGTCAAATGAATGTCGACGTTTCCGTCCTCTCTCATCCCAATACCTGATGTTACCGTTTGAATCGCTGGCTGGGAGGATAGCCGTCTTATGGCTTTGTCAAGTCCGTACGAATTATAGTAGTCCCCGCCGAATTTCAGTATGTAGCGGATATAGTCATCCGTTACGCATTGATTACCGTTAATTGAAACGAAGTTGATCCTGGGTATCGAAACCTGTATCTTGAAGGGGGCGACTGGATCAGATACGGTAAGTGAAGTAACAGTGTAACCGTAGAAAGACAACACGGCTTTTAAGTTGGAGAATACGCTTTCAATTCCTATTCTGGTGGGGGAGGAAGCCCCTGCAGATCCGTACAGCCTTTTATAAAGGTCACGCCGTAACATGTTTTCCGGGATTGGCAAGTCGCCGGTCAAAACTATCTGGACAGAATCCGGATAGACATTAACGGAACGCTCCCCGCACAAGAGAGTATGGTCATAGCCGTCTTCGAGGAATACGTCATTCAACCATTTCCGAATTGTGGTTAATGTGCTTTCTACCAGCAGTTTGTTCGCATGCCGATTGCCGGGTAAGACGATCAAATCCTGTGGCGCTAGGATGCGACCAAAGGCGCTGCGGATCTTGTCTAATTTCGCAAATCTGTCTTTCCTCGATTGAACAACCAGAAGGGGAATATGAGAAACAGTTCCCATCATGTCAATCGGGTAACCAGCAGTGTATCTTGCCCCAAGGCGGGTCTTTGTAATAATCCTCAACGGCACTCTTCCGAAATCTGTGTCGAGCATTATATGGGATGCCTTTCTGATCAAGAACGGTTGGAGCTCAGGTGAAAACCCTGACGGGCTGATAACAATTAGGGCATCCATATTCCCGAACATCCCAGCAGTTCGAAGCGCCACACTCCCTCCCATACCGGCTCCAAGAACTACGATTCTGCTGTACCCCCTTTCAGTGGCAAAAGATGTAAGCGCGCGGAGGTCGAGAACTTCATCTCCACCGGAACTACTTATCCGGGCGCTGGATTTATGCCCTCTGAAATTGAAAGTGATCAGGTCATATTCATCTATGAATGCCGCCAGGAGCCGCTGTATTTCGTCCCCGCCTTGAGAACCGAGGAGTCGATGGCAGTAAATGATAACCTTATCGTTATCTCTATCGTATAGATTCCCCCGTATCGTGACGTTGTCGGTGGTTTGAATGGATAGTCCGTACATTTCAGCACTTGCACTCACATAAGAAACAGAGAGAGCGCATGTTAGAAACAGAAGATTGCGAAGGATGCCTGTACATAGCTGATGCATAGGTAATGACTCTCTCTTTGAAAATTCAGATCATTGGCGTCAGATGTCTAACTCACAGCATAGCATAATCGAAAGGTCAGGGAGGGTTTAAACAAAGGACTGCAGTGAGATGCACCCGTTCAGCACACTCATGACCCAGGGGTCACTGGTTCAAAACCAGCCTCGACGAGCTCTGACCCTACGTGGGTTCTTCAGACCTGGCGTACGGAGTCGATCAGGGTTCCGTCGACCCACTTGATTCCCGCCACAACCTTGTCCTTGAACTTCGGCTTCTGCGGCGCGCCGCCACAGAGCTTCTCGACGCCGGTCTTGAGTTCCTCGATCGTCTTTATCGGAAGGCTCGAGCCCTTGACGGCATCGAGGAGGTCCTTCCGCAGCGGATTTATCGCTATGCCACGCTCGGTTATGATGACATCGATCAATTCACCCGGGCCGCAAAGTGTCGTAACCTCATCCACCAGGACCGGTATCCGGTCTCTGAAGGATGGGATGGGAAGAATCACGCAGTTACCGAACAGGCAGTTCTGCCACCCGCCGATACCGTGAAGTAACAACCCGTCGGAGTGTGTCACCACATTGGCATTGAAATTGACATCGACCTCGGTGGCGCCGAGGATCACGATATCCAGGAGCGAAGCGAAGTTACCCTTACCGTGATAGTTGTAGCTGGTAAACGGGCTCGTCCACACATGACCGGGGTTCTCGCGCATCGACCGAATGCCTTCGAGGTCGAACGTCTGGCCATCGAGAATGTAGTCGGTCAGGCCCTCTTCGAGCATCTCAACCTGATACTTGGTGCTGCCCGCGCGTATGAATCTCGCCTTGATTCCCTCATCCTTCATCATTTCCTTGAGGAATATGGCGAAGGCAAGCGATGTGCCGCCCGCACCCGCCTGAAAAGAAAAGCCTTCCTTCATGAGACCTGCTTCCCTGACGAACTGTGCTGTCATCTCCGCGATGAGCAGCCGGTCGGGGCTCTTGGTGATCTGGGTCGTCCCCGAGATGATCTTCTCCGGATCACCGAGCTTATCCACAACAACCACGTGGTCGACATAGTTACCCTGTATCTGCCAGGGGATGCATGGGAAGGGAATGAGGTTATCGGTTACAACGATGACCTTATCCGCGTACTGTGAATCGGCCAGGGCGAAGCCCAGGAGACCACAGGCCGATGGCCCTGTAAGACCGTTGGAGTTACCGAAGGAGTCGGACGTCGGTGCCGCGATCACGGCAATATCGATATGGACCTCGCCGTCCTGAACGGCCTGGTACCTTCCGCCGTGGGATCTGAGCATCCCCATGCCCCTCATCTTTCCTTCGGAGCAATAGCGGCCCAGCGGCCCGTTCATGCTTCCTTCGATGTGATGGATCACACCGCTATCCATGTGATCGATGTTCTTGGCCTGGCATGGGAAGGAGGCGCTGGGAAACCACATCAGGTCCTTAACACCCATCTCAGCTGCAATGTCGAATATCATATTGGCGACGAGGTCACCGTTTCTCAGATGGTGATGCGTGGATATCGTCATCCCGTCCTTAAGACCTGCGGCCTTAAGCGCGGTTTTTAGATCCTTTACCACCTTGTTGCCGTCGGCCGGGTAGTCCTTACAGGATGCGATGGGGGGAGCTACTTTCGTGCCTTCGGGCTTGTACTTGGCTACACCCTTGTAAGGGACCTGTTCCTTTCCGTTGGAAACGGTCGGGACCAGCCTTCCGGCTGCATTTCGAACAAGTCCGGAATCGGTTTTCATTTCTGGTCCCTCCAATCCTCATCGAGTTTTCCTGTAGCGATCGCTTGGTCGACGGTGTGCAGGGCTCGCTTTACGACCGGAGGATCGATCATCTTACTCCCCAGTGAGACAACCCCCAGCCCCCTGGATTCCGCATCCTGGAAAGCAAGCACGATCCGCTTCGCGCGTTCGATCTCGGCATCCGCCGGTGCAAAGGCTTCATGGATGACACCGATCTGTCGCGGGTGAATACAGCCCTTGCCGTCGAAACCGAGTGACTTGGCTTCGATCACACTCTCGCGAAGACCATCCATGTCCTGGACATCGGAGAACACGGTATCGATCGGCTGGACCTTTGCGGCCCGCGCGGCGTTTACGACCTGCGACCTGGCCCAGAAACTTTCCCGTCCCTCGGTAGTGCGCCGTGTGCCGATATCGGCGGTATAATCTTCAAGGCCTATGGTAAGAGCTACAGTATTGGGTGACGCGGCGGCGATGTCGTATGCCCTCAGAGCTCCGAGGGCCGATTCAACGATCGGCATAAGGAACACATCGGAATCGATCCTATCGCGTTTTCTTATCTCCTGGACCTTCGCGTCGACCGTTTTTACATCCTCAACGCTTTCGCACTTGGGGATCAGAATGATATGGACGTTGTGCGGTACCACGAACTCGAGATCCAGGAGACCCATCTCGCCCTGGTTTATTCGCACCATGCGCTCCGAACCCATGAAATCGACCTGCCGGAGCGCATTTCGTACCATCACACGCGCCGCATCCTTTTCACTTGGGTGGACGCTATCTTCGAGATCTAGAATGATACCATCCGGGTGGTGTATACCGGCATTGACGGCGAACTTGGGTTCGTTACCGGGTAGATAGAGTCTTGAGCGCCGCATCCTTTCCCGGGTTGTAGCATAAGTACATTCCGAGAACATTTCAGGGAGCAGCTGTTTCTCTTCGGCGGGGTTGAGCCGTCTCACGGCGGCCTCCAGCCTCGCTATCAGCCCGAAAGGCAGAGCCCCCCGGTCCTCCAGCTCCACCGCAGCATCCGTAATCCCGAAGAACTTAAGCCCCTCTTGGATGGTTGTCCTGATCGAATCACCATACATGCTCTCGACTTTCGATGTCACCTTGAGCGCGATGCCGCCGGACTTCTTCTTCTCGATCGAAATCCAGCAATCCGACCTGACACCCTTTCCACGCTTCCCGGCTTCGCCTTTTGCCATTACCGCGCCCCTTTCCTCGCGAGTTCTTTTCTTACATAAGCCAGCAGACCGCCTGCGTCTCTGATTGCAATGATCTGGGGCGGCAGCTTCGGGAACCTGAACTCCTTGCCGGCCACCGTTATCACTCCACCCTCAGGATCGACATCAACCGCATCGCCGTCGCTGTATGCATCCACGGCTTCGGGGCACTCAACGAGAATCAGGCCCTGGTTTATCGCCGACCTGTAGAAGATCCTTGCAAAGCTCCGGGCCACGACTGCCTTGATTCCGACCGCCTTGAGCCCCACCGTCGGTTGTTCACGCGAGCTCCCACAGCCGAAGTTGTCACCCGCCATCACGATATCCCCGGCCTGGGCCTGCTTTGCAAAGTCCGGATCAAGATCCTCAAGCAGGTGCGGTCTTATCTCCTCGGCGGTGCTGCATGTATAAGTGTATTTACCCGGAAACAACATATCGGTATTTATGTTGTCGTCATACTTCCATACCTTCATCGGTCTACCACCTTCCCGGGATCGACTACACTTCCCTCGATCGCACTCGCCGCTACGGTTGCGGGACTTGCCAGGTATATCTCAGCATCCACACAACCCATCCTGCCCTTGAAGTTACGATTTGCCGTACTCAGACACTTCTCCCCGGGAGCCAGCGCACCCTGGTGTGCTCCCAGGCATGGCCCGCATCCGGGCGGGAGAACGATGCCGCCGGATTCGATCAGGGTCTGGAGTATGCCCTCCTTGAGTGCCTCAAGCATGATTTCCCGGCTCGCCGGAAGGATAAGAAGCCTGGTGTCCTTGTGGACTTTTCTCCCTTTAAGAATTGCTGCAGCTGTCCGGAGGTCACCAAGCCGGCCGTTTGTGCATGTGCCGATGAAACACTGGTCGACCTTAAGCCCCACTAATTCGGTGACTGGTACACAATTATCGACGCTGTGCGGCTTGGCGATCGTAGGCACGATTTTGTCGAGGTCGTACGATAAAGTTCTTATGTATGACGCATCCTCATCCGCCCAGACGGATTTCCAGGTCTTGCCGACACCCGCCTGCTCAAAAAACTCCTCGGTGACGTCGTCGACAGGGAAGACGGCGTTCTTGGCACCCATCTCGACACCCATGTTGGCTATGGTCATCCGGTCCTCCATCGAGAGTGACGCGGTATCACCGTGAAACTCAACCGAAAGGTAGTTGGCTCCGCTTGCGCTGATGTCACCGATTATCGTTAGGATCAGATCCTTGGCGGATGCAGCACCTGCAAGTCTACCCGTGAGTTCAATCTTCATCGACTGCGGGACTTTAAGCCACGTCTGCCCCGTTAAGAGGATGGAAGCCGCCTCAGTCCTGTCTATCCCGGTGGCAAATGCCCCGACAGCCCCGTAGGTACACGTGTGTGAATCGCTTCCCACGATAAGGGAGCCCGGGAGCGCGTGGCCTTCCGCGATCAGAACCTGGTGACAGATGCCCTCGCCCGCGTCATAGAAATGCTTCACGCCGAACTTCGACACGAATTCCCTTATCTTCTTATGATTGGTGGCCGTCTTTTCATTGCTTGCCGGTACGACGTGATCGATAACGATAACCGGGATGTCGGTGTCTGCGACACCGTAGGTGCCGAGCTCATCGCCTATCTTTGAGATTATCGCAGCCGTGTTGTCGTGGGTTAAGAGATGATCGGGCCTTACGGTCACGATCTCACTCACATCGACACTCTTCTTGCCGCTCTTAAGGGCAAGCAGTTTCTGAGCAAATGTCTCGCCCATGTTTCCTCCTATCCGGAAAGCAGGCCACCGCGCTTGTAGATTTCAAGCTGAACATCCGAGAAAGGCTTCACATCCGCCTTCTTGCCCGTAGCTTCACTTGTTACTTCGCCACTCGTAAAGTCCAGGCTTATGACATCACCGTTCTTGAGTTTAAGACCCGCAAGATCTCCCTGCACAATCGGAAGCCCCGCGTTTATTGCATTTCGCTCGTAGATGGCGCCGAACGATCTGGCGATGACGGCCTGGACACCCAGACTCTTGAAGCAGTCCACGGCATGCTGCCGGGATGATCCACAGCCGAAATTGCTGCCGACTATGACGAGATCACCCGGCTCGACCTTCGCGGGAAAGTCCTTCCAGCCTTCGAGGTTACCGAAGCAGTAGTTGCCCATCTCACCGATCTCGGTAACGGCCAGGTGCCTGTTATGGTAGATCATGTCTGTGTCTATGTTGTCCTCGGCGATCACCCACACTCTTCCCTTGACCTTCAAAGGTGCGGCGGGCCTGTCAACTGGCTGAGGCTTCGGTGGGGGAGCGGCCTCCTTCTCGGCGGCACGCGCGGCTATGTCGGTATCGACAGTCATGGGTGTTGCTATCATGCCGCGTACGGCCGATGCCGCAACGACCCCTGGTGATGCCAGGTAGACCTTACCCTGACCCTGCTTACCGGGGAAGTTCCGGTTACCGGTGCTCACCGTAATTTCGCCCGGGCCGTTCTGGCCGACCTGGCCCGCGGCACAACCTGCACAGCCCGCGTTGCCGACCAGCGCACCCGCGTCCTTAAACGTTTTTATGATCCCCTCTTCAAGGCACCTGCGCCAGATCCGGTTGGTCGCGGGGACTATCTTTAGAACAACCCCCGGCGCGACCTTTCGTCCTTCGAGCACCCGTGCCGCCTCCAGCATGTCCTCGTAGCGGCCGTTGGTGCACGAGCCGATAAACCCCGAATGGATCCCTGTCCCCATGACCTCACTCAGAGCAACGACGTTCTCGGGATTACCGGGAAGCGATACCAGGGGCTTGAGATCGCTCACATCGAGTTTGATCTCGCGCTCGTAGGTTGCATCGGCGTCAGCGCTCTGTGCGGTGTATGTCTTTCCCGTCAGAGCCTTGAGCTCCGAAAGCACCGCTTCGTTCGGCGGGAAGAGGATGATGATACCGGCCATTTCAGTAGCCATAGAGGCCAGGGTGATTCTTTCAGAAAGACCCATCGCGTCGGCTGCCTCGCCATAAACTTCGGCCGCAAAACCCAGAAGTCCACCCGCCCCGATCTTTTGAACGAGTGCCAGCGTGATGTCCTTGGCCGTCGTTCCCTCGGGTCTCCGCCCTTCAATCGTTACTCTTACGGTGGGCGGTACCTTGAACCAGACACGCCCCTTCGCGAACGCATAGGCTATGTCCTGGTCACCCATCCCCTGCCCGAAGGCCCCGACGGCACCCACGATGTTGGCGTGGGAGTCGGTTGAAACCACGGTCGAGCCCGGACCCACCAGTCCTTCGTCCACCGCGATGTGGGTTCCGATCCCTTCCGGGATATCATAGACCTTGATATCATGTTTAGCCGCAAACAGTCGGATCCGCTGCTGGTTGGCCGCGTAACGCTGGTCGGATCCCGTGGGATTACAATCGAACGTGAAGAAGGTGTCCTCGGGGCTATCGATGGCGAGTCCATGGTCCTCGATGTTCTTGACCACGTTCGCTCCGCCGAAGTCCCTGGCGACTCTGACATCGATCCCCATGTCCACCACATCCCCGGCCTTAGCGGGTTTACCGGCGTGTTTCGAGATTATCTTCTCGATAAGAGTTGATCCCATGATTCCTCCTCAAGAGATCTTTATAGTTTTGCAATCACAGCATCGGTGATCTGACTTGTGCTTGCGGCTCCCTGGTCCAAGACCTCCGGTGCGCCTTTAAGCTTCATCATGTCATACGCCCGGACCTTACCCTCTTCAACGACCCCGGCGATAGCGTCCCGGATACGCCTGGCCTTATCCTCTTCACCGACGTAGTCGAGCATCATTGCGCTGCTTAAGAACATCGCCATGGGATTTACGATAGAGGGATCGAGATCCGCGTACTTGGGCGCAGAACCGTGTGTCGGCTCAAACACCGCGCAGTCCTTGCCCACGTTGGCGCTGCATGCGAATCCCAGACCACCCACGAGACCGGCAAACGCGTCGGATACGATATCCCCGAACATGTTGCCGCTTACGATCACACCGTAATCCTCCGGGTTCTTGTTAAGCCACATCATCTGGGCATCGATGTTGGTCTCCCAGAGCGCTATGCCGGGATAGTCCTTCTGTATCTTCCGCGCTTCCTCACGCATCATGCCCGAGGTCTCACGGATCACGTTTGGCTTCTCGCATATGGTCACGGACTTGTAGCCGAACTTCTTGGCGTACTTAAAGCCCTCTTCGATAATCCTGTGACATGCCTCACGGGTATAGATCCTGGTCGATACGGCAAGATCCTCACCGGGAACGTCCTTGAAAGCGGCCATCTTTGGGTGAGTCTCAAGTGCCTGCCTGACCTCTGGCGGAGGGTTTGTCCATTCCACGCCCGCATAAAGTCCCTGGGTGTTCTGCCTGAACACCACAACGTCGACTGCGGGTTCTTCGTATCCGTCCCGGGTCTTTCTTGCGAAGTTGAGAGGATTACCCTTGAAGGTTCTGCATGGCCTTATGCAGAGATCGAGATTGAAGTACTGTCTCATACCGACGATGGGGCTATAGTAGACATGGCCCTTTCCCTGCAGTTCGGGCGCGAGTTCATTCGCCGCCTGGTCCTTGGGCTTGGACGTAATAGCTCCGAAGAGACCCAGCCGGTGCTTCTCCAGAAGATCAATCGTCCGCTTGGGTAGAGGATTCCCCTCGGTTACCCAGAACTCCCAGCCGACATCGGCGAACACATACTCGGCCTCGAAACCGACCGCATCCAGCAACTTCAAATCTTCCTGGAGAACATTCTTGCCGATGCCATCGCCGGGCATCGTAACCACCGTACGCTTGGGCATACCTCAACCTCCACTTTCGGGTTCAGTATCTGAACGACCATTGCCGTGACAGGCAGCCTGACGGCTGCCCATAGAATGCTTGAAACAATGTAATTTTATAATAGAATTAGGCTGTGTCAACAGGTGTTGTGCGATTTGTTCAAAGTAATGGGGGCTGCCTTGATAGAAATCGTAAAGGGTGATGAGGCCACCCGCCTTTTTCTGTCTCATACAGGCATGGCCCGGGGGGCAAATGGCCTTGCTTTCCTGAGGGATCTGGCGCGTCATCTCTCGCGGTTTCCCTATGAAAACATAAGCAAGATCATAAAAAGCGCAGGCTCCGAAGGGCCATATCAATCAATGCGGTTTCCGCTTGAGGTAGTGGACGATCATATCGGACGCAATTTCGGCGGCACGTGTTTCTCGCTGACTTTTCTTCTCGAACGGATGTTGAGTACGCTGGGATTCGACTGCTACAAGGTGATGGCCGACATGCATATGGGCCGGAACGTACACTGCCTGGTGATTGTGAGGGAAGGCGGCACAAAGTACATGATCGATCCGGGGTACGCTCTTTACGAGGTGATCGAGCTACCCGACGGGGCAAGGACAACAGTGACATTTCCCCACGCAGTGGTTGAAGTCGAAAGGGTGGGGTGCGCCCGGTTCCGGTTGTGGACCGACGATGCTTCCGGCCGCAAGTCGCGTTACGTTTTTGTCGATAAACCGGTAAGCGAGGAGGACTTTGAGGGCCACTGGATCGATTCTTTCGCAAAGCCCACACTCAACAACATATGCCTGACCATGATGACGCCACAGGGGCACATCTACTTCAGACGGGACTTCTTCAAGTTCACCTCCCGCCGGACGGTCAACAAGCGTAGGCTTAAGGATGACATAGAGAATGTCATACGGAAGGAATTCGGTATAAGCGGCGAGTGGACGGACCTGGCACAGCGACTGCTGACAGAAAGAAGACGTGCGAGATGAGTGGACTAAGCGAACCCCGGGCCGTAAAGCTCTTTGCCGGTGTGATCTTTGCCGAGGGCGATCTGCTTGAATCGCTGCAGGCCGAGCTCGAGCGCCGGTTTGGACCGGTAGAATTGCAGTCACAGGTTTTCGGTTTTGATGCGACCGGTTATTACAGAGATGAGATGGGTAAGAAACTTAACCGGATATTCTATGCCTTCAGGGACCTTATCGATCCCGGGACGATCGTCGATGTCAAACTGGCTGCTAATGAAATCGAGCACGCGTTCGTATCAGAAGGGAATCGAACCGTAAACATCGATCCCGGCTATCTGGATTTCTACAAACTCATACTTGTTTCGGGCAAGTTTCTAGGCCATAAGATTTATCTTGGAAAAGGGGTGTACGCCGATCCTACACTCTATTATGATAAGGGATGGAAACCCTATGATTGGGGTTTTCCCGATTTCAAGGGTGGTACGTACTACGAGTTCTTCACGCAGGTGCGAGCGGCATACAAGGCCCGGATCAGGGAACTAGAGCATTGAGCAAATCAGGTGAGAGAGCACAGATGAAACAGACAAAGCCTAAAAAGACCAAGACTAGAAAGACAAAGATTAGAAAGACAAAGCCTGAAAAATCCAAGACCAAAGAGACCAAGATAAAGGTGGCGGTTGAGGGTGTGGGGGATGTAACCGTGCCCGCCGGTACGACCCCGCTTGAGATTCTCAAGAAGAGTAAGGTGCGTACCGAGTATCCGGTGATAGCTACGAAGTATAACAATAAGGTGAGGGAGCTTAAGTCACCCCTCGAAAAGAACGGGACACTGGCGTTTGTCACAATCGACGCCGCCGATGGGATGAGCGTTTACAGACGGAGCCTCACCTTTGTTATGACCCGGGCCGCACGCGAGGTGTTCGAGAACCCCAGGGTTTACGTGAGACATTCCCTCAGCAAGGGTTACTACTGTGAGATCGGACTCGGACGCCACCTCGAAATCGAGGACATAGAGAAGCTTCATACAAGGATGAGAGAGATCGTCAATGCCGATGAGCCATTTGTGCGCCAGGAGGTGAGTGTAAAAGAGGCGGTCGCGATATTTGAACAGGACGGGCAGATGGATAAGGTAGGCGTGCTCAAGTACCGGAGCGAGCCCACCGTAAGCATATACAAGCTCGGCGATTTCACAGACTACTTCTACGGGTGTCTTGCACCGAGTACGGGTTACGTCAGTCGCTTTGAACTGCGCTACTACCCGCCGGGATTCATACTGCGGTTTCCGCGGTACGAACATCCCATGAGAATCCCTGAATTCGAAGAGCAGAAGAAGATGGCCGAGGTCTTCAGGGAACACGTCCAGTGGGGCCAGATTCTCGGGATCGGCGAGGTCGGCGACATAAATGAGATCGTCGAGACGGGTGAGGGCGGTCAGACAGTCCGCATGGCCGAGGCTCTGCACGAAAAGAAAATCGCACATCTTGCGGATACGATCTCCTCAAAACTTACGAGACCGAGACTGATCCTTGTCTCCGGCCCCTCGGGTTCGGGGAAGACCACTTTTTCCAAGCGGCTTGCGACCCAGATGAGCGTCAACGGGCTTAAGAATTCGACACTCTCGCTTGATAACTACTTCCTCGATCGGGAAGAGACGCCCCGCGACGAAACGGGTGAATACGACTTCGAAGCACCCGAAGCGATAGACATCGAACTCCTCAACCGGCAGTTGCTCGACCTGATCGGTGGCAAGGAGGTCAAGGTCCCGAGATTCAGTTTTAGATCGGGGAAACGGTGCGGTTCACGCAAGTTCAGCCTTGAGGCAGATGAAACACTGATACTTGAGGGCATACACGCACTCAATCCGGAACTGACGCCATCGATCCCGTCGATCATGAAGTTCAAGATCTATGTGAGCGCGCTGTCACAGCTCAACATCGATTTCCACAACAGGGTGCCCACGACGGATATCAGGAAACTGAGGCGGATCGTAAGGGACAACCTGTTCCGGGGTTATACGGCTCGCGATACGCTCTCGAGGTGGCGGTCGGTGCGGAGGGGGGAGGACCAGTACATATTCCCGTACCAGGAGGAGGCCGATGTGATGTTCAATTCCTCGCTGGTATATGAGCTGTGCGTGCTCAAGGGTTATGCGGAGAAGCTCCTGAAAAAGATCGAACTTGATGCGGAAGAGTATGCCGAAACCCGCAGACTGCTGCGCTTCCTCTCCTACTTCCTCACCATCCCGGGGAAGGAAGTGCCGCCGAATTCGATTCTGAGGGAGTTTATCGGGGACAGTATTTTCAAGTACTAGGTGTGCAGTTATGAACGACGAACGCAAAGCGCTTCTTTTAGCCGGGGTGAGCCTGGGTGACATATCGCTTGCACTGGCCAGTCTGGCGCACGAACTCCCGCCCTATGTGAGAGACCTCGACTTTAGCGGGCTCACTGCCGGTGACGGTGATACGGCAAACATAACCGGTGAGGTCGAGAAGGTACTGGCCGGCGAACCCGACCCGGACAGCCTGCCCGATACCCTTATCCGGACGATACTTGGCCGCGCCATAGAGCGGGGCAAGTTTCTTTCGGCGATCCGCTGTCTTGATCTCCTCGATGAGAAGGACCAGTATGTTGAGAAGCGCATCTCCCGGGCTCTTGAGTCCGTAAAGGCGGGCGACATGGCCGTGGCGGCCAGAGGACTTGCCGTCGCCGCAAACCTCGATCTTGATGACGGGAGTCCGCTGTTTCAGTATTCAGGTACAGCGCTCCATGAGGGTTGTACCGGGACTCCGGAAGAGTGTGTCACCCGAGCGAGCAGTGAGGCTTCGGTGCTTGGGGCGCTCAAGTACCTGCTTTCAAGTCAGAGGGTCTGTAAGGTGGTAGAGGATCTCTCACCTGAGACGAGACGCGCACTGCTCCCGCCGGTTGCTCTTGAAATGGATCCTGATGCGGTCAAGTTTTACACTGACTACAGGAAAGCCCACAGTGATCTTGAGGACATCGAGCGTAAAGAGATCAACGACCTTAAAGAAAGCCTCGGCCGGATAGAGCGAGAGATTGCAGGGTTCACGCAGGCCCTGGGAGGGGTCTCACCCGGGAGCGATGAGAGCAGGGACAGCCTCGAGAAACTCAAGAGGACTGCCGGGAGTCTGGCTAAGGAATTTGCGGGTGTGAACGAGCTGCTGGAGACGTGGCAGTTTAAGCGCCTGAGGGACAGGCTTGAGCATCTGCTCGAGTCGGAGGAGGATCTCGACGAGGCGGGCAAGTCCATGGCCGGATCGGGATCGACTGATGCCGGAATCCTGGATTCCATACTCGGGCTGATCCGTGACCTCAGGGAGAAGGACATTATACAGAACATCTCAACCATAGAAGAGAAGCTCGCATCAACTCAGGTGACTATGCTCGGACGGCGGGTCCATTCCCAGGAGCACTGGCAGTTCCTCCGCGAGATCGCCTTCAAATACCCGGTGAGTCCGCTCATGGTCTGTCTTAAGAAAGTGGACGACCGCTGGATGGTCGTTCCGAGGTGGGAAAGCGAGATCGTCGGGATACTCAGGGACCACTTCGAAACCCTTGCAGGTGCCTCACAACCTTCCGACCAGGTGGAAGATAGCTGAGACCATCGCAGTCCACTGCCCAAGCCTTTGTAGCACCCCCGGATACCGAACCCAACTCTGGAAACCGCCGCTTTTCTATGGTATAATCGATAAGATGGGCGTGTGCGGGTTCGCCCTGATGACTGGGGAATCGATTCACCCGGATCGATCCTGAAAGGAGCCATGAATGAAACGCAGATTGATACTGACGGTACTGGTCGTAACGGTCGCGGCTGCGGCACTCTGGTTCATCCAGAGACCCGGCGAGGAGGGCGGCAGTCTTACCCGGGATGAAATCAATCAGAGAGCGGCCCGACTCAAGGCCGACATGAAGGACGAGCTGGCTGCAGAGGGCAAACGCTATGAGCCCGGTGCGTTCCCCAGCGGCTGGGGTTACAACCAGCGTGCCTATCCCTATGATGTGATTGATTACGATCAGCTCAAGCAGGCCGTTGCCGAGGCTCAGGCCCTGCGTTTCGAGGCGAAGAAGGGGCTGGCCCCGCTCACCGGCAGCTGGGTGGAGGAGGGCCCGAGTAACATCGGCGCACGGGTTGCCGACATGGCGTTTCATCCGACAAACAGCAACATCCTTTACGCGGCGATGGCGAGTGGTGGTGTCTTCATATCCAGTAATGGCGGGAGCACGTGGGATCCGATTTCAGATGACCTGCCGGTCCTCACCATCGGAGCCATTGCTATTGATCCCCAGTCTCCGAATACTATCTACGCCGGGACAGGGGAGGCCAATGCCCACAGTTTCAGCTGGTTCGGCATGGGCATGTATAAGTCCACGGACAATGGAGCAAACTGGAGCTATATCGGTCTCGAAGCGACCCGCTACATCGCCCGAATCGTTATCGATCCGATGGACACCGACCGGATCTGGGTCGCCGGCACGGGAAGTCTCTTTGGCACCAATCCCGAGCGTGGTATCTATCGCTCGCTCAATGCGGGATCTTCATGGGATCTCGTGCTCTCGGTCAGCGATTCAACGGCCGGGACCGATGTCGCGATTGATCCCACCAAACCTGATACTGTCTTCGCGGCAATGTGGGAGCGTCATCGCGGGCTCACCTATCGCGATTCGGATGGTATCACTAGCGGCATTTACAGGTCATACGATGGCGGAGACACATGGGTGGAGCTCACGAGTGGGTTGCCGTCCGGGCCCACTGTCGGCCGGATAGGGCTGTCGGTTTGCGCATCGAGCCCCAATGTGATTTATGCTATCTACGACATCCCGTCAGCCGCCGAAGCGAGGGTCTACAAGTCGGTCAACGGCGGTGACTCCTGGACACGGACTAATGACGGAGACCTTGCGGGTATCCACAGCACCTTCGGGTGGTACTTCGGGCAGGTCAGGGTCGATCCTGTCGATTCCGACCGGGTCTTTGCGCTGGGTGTCCCGTTTTACCGCTCAGGGAACGGTGGCTCCTCCTGGTCGGAGGTGGGCTCGAGCAACCACGTTGATCATCACGCCATGATCTTCGATCCCAACGACCACACACGGATCTTCGAGGGGAACGATGGCGGTATCTATCTGTCGCAGAACTCGGGTACGTCCTGGAGTAAGCTCTACGACCAGCCCACAAATCAGTTTTACGCGATCGAGATCGACTATCTCAATCCATCACGGCTTTACGGCGGCACGCAGGATAATGGTACGCTCAGGACCCCGACGGGGGGGACCTCCGATTGGGAAGGCATACTGGGTGGTGACGGTTTTTACACCATCGTGGATCCGACCGATTCCGACGTAATTTACGCCGAGTACCAGGGCGGTTATCTCTACAAGTCGATCGATGACGCCTATTCGTGGGACTACGTCAAGGACGGGATCGACAGTGGCGATCGGACAAACTGGATGACACCGGTGGTGATGGATCCATCCGATCACCTGACGCTCTATTACGGAAGCCACCGGGTCTATCAGTCCACAGACGGAGCCGGCTGGTGGGACCCCATAAGTGGCGACCTCACAGGCGGCGATCATGGCGGTGGCTTCGGTACTATTACGACACTTGCGGTTTCACCCGCCGACCCCGATGTGATCTATGTAGGGACTGATGACTCCAATGTCTGGGTAACCCAGAATGGCGGCGACACCTGGACCAGTGTCTCCGCTTCACTCCCGAATCGCTGGGTGACGCGTGTTGCCGCGGACCCCGTGAGCCCCGGAATCGCCTATGTGACGTTCTCAGGTCTCAGGTGGGATGAGAATATCGGCTATGTCTATCGGACGGAGAATTACGGGGCGGCCTGGACGGATATCACCGAGAACCTGCCCGGCGCTCCGGTCAACACAATAGTCGCAGATCCGGCCATGCCTTCAAGGCTCTTTGTGGGGACAGATGTCGGCTGCTATTACACGGAAGTTCCCGGTGCTGATTGGTCGATGCTTGGTACCGGACTTCCGGCTGTCCCGGTCTTCGATCTTAAATTGCACAACCCGACCCGGATGCTGGTTGCCGGGACGCATGGCAGATCGATGCACTCCTACGATCTTACGACGCTTCCCGATTTGAGCGGAGTCGATGTCCGGGAGCCGGGGATTGTCACCGGCTTCACCAACTATCCGAATCCGTTCAGCGATGCAACGACTATTTCGTTTGTGCTTTCACGGCCCTCCAGAATCACGCTTGAGGTCTATGATCTGGCAGGTAGGAAGGTGAAGTCGGTAGAGTCGCGGCATATGGAGTTGGGCCGGCAGCAACTCGTCTGGGACGGCACGAACGATCAGGGCAGACGTGTCGCAAGCGGTGTCTACTTCATGCGGCTTGAAACCGACGCCGGTGTGAAAACAAAGACCGTGAATATGGTGAGATAGACAACGGTCTTCAGAGCTACGGACCTGAGGGGTATTCCCCGAAGAGACCGAGCAACCTGGTTACCATTGCCTTAACCTGATCCTGATCACAAAGCAATGGCGGGAGGCCGATATAGGCGGCATGCCCTCTTGTGTCATCCCCCGGAACGTAAACCGCAAGCCACCTAGTACAATCGGGAATGCCCGGCTCTCCACCGGCGCCGAGAGGTATCACGCCGTAGAGCCGCTGCACTTCGATATCGGTTCTTGCCTCTGTGATGAAGAAGGCGTTGTCAAAGACACCATCCCATCCGCTGTATTCCGGTATAGCGCGGGTCTCAACGGTGTCCCACTCGGCTCTACATGGCCATAGCGTTCTGAAGTCCACCCGGTCGTAAGGTATACACATTTCTTTTATACCGAAGATGTCCCAGTTGAAGTTGTGGTAGAGAAGTGAATCGTCGCCAGTCTTCCGCCTGAAATCCCAGCAGTGTATGGGCTGGAGCAGCAATACATCAAGATCAGGGGAGCCGTCAGGCCAGAACAGATGGGCGAAGATCGGATCACGGCCTATGATTATGAGGTTGCCCCCGGCCTTGACATATGAATGGAGGTAATTGCCGTATTCCTTGGAAATCTTGAAGAGCTGTGAATCGAATTCCGTGTCCTTATCTGCAGCCCATATCACGGTAGTAGCACTACCAACGAGTTCGGCTGAAACCCTCTCACCGTACTCAGGCCCGGTATCGAAGACGTCCCAATTGTAGCCGGCCAGAATGTCAGTCCACATGTTGTCCTCGAGCTCGTCATGCCAGGTTTCCGAGGGTGGGAGATCGAGGCCGTCGTCCACGTTGTCGTCGACAAGAAGTATGGATCTCTCAGGATTATGCTCGGGATCGTCAAGGACCTCGAGGTGAAACATACATTGGGTGATAGTTCCCCCGAGATCACGCACCTCAACAACGAAGACATGCGGGCCGGGCATAGGAGCGAATGGATCCGCCGGAAACCTGACTACCCACTCCGGCCAGGCATCGGTCCGCCTGAGCGGGTCCACCGGCGTCCACTCGTCCCAGGTATGACCGTCAGGGAAATCGTAGTAGAAACGGAAGGCTTCTGCAGCCTGCCCGTGTGATTCATCCTCAAGTCCCCAGAACGTGAATCGAACCTCGGTTCCCGAGTAGAGATATGTGATCTTGGTTTCAAAGTCCGGATCGGTACTGGCTCTCCGGCCGGCCACTGCCCCGTCTATTACAATCGGAACTCCTTCGTCTTCCCGACCGACCTTGACCCGGATACGGTTCCGGGAGAGGTTGTAATGACCTCCAAAAAGTGCCGGAGGGAGGACTGCCCCCGCCTCATCCATTGCCGTCACGAATATGTAGATAAACTCATCGGTGCCGGCATAGTCGGACAGATCCAGGTCTCTGACATAGGTGCAATCGGATGGTACCCACTCGCTCCAGTAGCCGTTCGGGGGAGCTCCATGATTCACCCCCGAGCTGTCGGTGTCAAATGGCGGCAACCCCGGCCACGGATTGTCGGGCAATTCGCTCATTGCGCGGGCGAACAGATCGGTTTCAGGTATGACGATATACTTGTATGACATCAGGGCTTCATTGCCGTCAGGATCATCGCCTTCCCACTCAAGGTAAAAGTGGGGCGGAAGATTGACATACCCCCAGACGGTTCCCCAGGGAGCAGTTATCGTGACCTTGGGGACCTGGTTGGAGGCCTGGAAAAAGATGCTGGCGGGGTCGGGGTCTCTTGTTCCCTCGTTGTCGATTGCCCTTACAAGCAAGCCCCAGAGCGAGGTGCTGTACCATACGTCGTCTTCTGGTGAGCAGCATGAATCGGCCGGAAGCACGAAGTCGCCGTGATTCGATGTTGTGAGGACCCAGGGCAGGGTTTCATAGTCAAGGGTGTCGGAAAGATCCTGGGTCACGTCTCTAAGGGTCACGACCTCGAAAGCCTCAACACGGCCGTCTGTATCGGCCCCGTACCATTGAACTGCTATCTCGTAGAAGTTGGGAGAATCCTCGATCGGGCCGTAGGTGATGAAAGTCTCAGGCGGGGTGTTTGCAAAACGGGAACCGCCTCCCTTTTCACTGCAACCGGCAACCAGGATCGCCAGACAACAGGCCGTCAGTATCACACGGGCAACTGGAGCACTTCCGTTTCTGACCATGATTAACCTCCACACACTCATCGTCCCTCGCTCAACTTCGGGAAATCCCCGCGCGCAACTCAATTGGGGTCGAAGCTTATTCCTGTGTACACGTCAACTACACTATACGCACCCATCTTGAGACGTGTCAATGCCCAGACTTAAGCGCGCCGGCACGCCCCAAGCGGTTGTCGGGAAGCCCAATCTGTGGTATGATAAGTGGTGTACAGGGCCTGAATCAGGTGACAATCTACTAATCAAGCATGAGTTACCTCAGTGGTAATTTGGTAACTGTCACCGAATCAGGGCTGAATGTATCAAAAGAACAAGGGAAGGTTTGCACATCTAAGGGGAGGTTAACCGGATGCGTAAGGTAGCGGTGATAGGGATAGTGCTTGGTGTTTCGCTTGGTATCCTGTCGGGGTTCGCATCGGCGGATGGACCGGTCGAGAGAGTTGCCGACTATACGCTCATGCTTAAATCGGGGGGATTCGTACCGGATGAGGGTGTGAGCCGGGAGCTTGCGATGTCCCTGGATGGCGAGATCACCAGACACATGATACTCCAGTTCCGAACCATACCAGACGCAGCCCGGGTAAACGACCTCGAATCACATGGCATCAAACTGGTAGGTTACCTTCCGAATAGCGCCTATTTTGCGAGTGTCCCGCACGCGAAGTTGGACTATCTCGCGGGCCTGCATGATTTCAGATCCGCTGTTGCGATCAGACCGGATGATAAGATCTCTCCCCATGTCAGAACCCACGGTGTGGACAGGCATGCAAGAAATGAAGACGGTACGGTTCGAATGGCGGTTGTCTTCTTCGGGGATGTTGGTGCGTCCAGCGCTTTGGGTGTTGCCGGCAGGCATGGCAGCGTCACAGAAGCGATCACACACGACAACACGTTCATGATAAACATGTCTGAAGCGAGCATCAGTGAACTTGCACGCGAGGATGCCGTCCAGTGGATCGAGCAGGCACCGCCCGAGAAGCGGGAAGCACTTGATGATTGCAGGGTCACCAACGGTGTCGAGATCGTCCAGGCACCTCCCTACAGTCTGGATGGTACCGGTGTGACGCTCGGGATGTGGGATTCAGGATCGATTGCCGCGACTCACGGGGACTTCACCGGAAGGCTCACGATACCCGACGGGGCGCCCACAAGCAACCACGGTACGGGCGTTGGTGGGTGTATGGCCGGTGACGGTACACTGAGTCAGCTGGAGGGGGGCACGCCTTACCAGTGGAGGGGCATGGCTCCCGCTGCAGACATCGTCTCATACGACTGGCCGTCCTCGATATCCAATCTCCAGACGGAAACCTCCGGAGCCATCAATACCTATGGCGCCATATCATCAAACAACTCATGGATCTGGGGTCTGTGCAGCGATTACTGCAGTTACTATGGTGAATACGATGACTGGAGCCAGGAGTATGACAGGATTATACGCGGTTCGCTGGGCGACCCTATAACCGTCGTCTTTGCTGCAGGCAACGACCAGGACTGTTTCGGCTGTCAGGATTCGCTTGTCAACTTCCCCTACGGTACGGTTGCGGGTCCGGGTGGAACGGCCAAGAACACAATCGTGGTGGGGGCAAGCAACGCTATCGATAAATCGATGACATCATTCAGCAGCTGGGGACCGGTCAAGGACGGCCGTGTGAAACCCGATATCGCGGCGCCCGGCTGCAAGCCGTCAGCAGGTGTGACGACCACGTACCCGCCCAGCGACTATACCAGCGGCGGTTGCGGAACTTCGTATGCGGCACCGATCACAGCAGGATCGGTGGGGCTCTTAAAGCAGCAGTTCGACCAGTTGGGTTACAGTCCTGTGAAGCCTCATACCTTGAAGGCTGTCCTGATTCAGTCTGCCGAAGACCATGGTAATGCGGGACCCGATTACCAGTTTGGACACGGCCACCTTGAAGTTCAGGACGCCATAGACCTGATCATCGCCAACGATCTCGACGGCGATCTCATACGTGTGGATAGTGTGAACGACAGCGAAGTAGATACCTACAACATGGCTGTACCCGCCGGTGTCAGCAAACTGCGTGTGACGCTTGTCTGGGACGACTTTGAAGCGACTCTTGGCGCTGGGAAGACACTGGTCAACGACCTCGATCTAACGGTACAGAGCCCCGGCGGAACCTGGTCCTACGCATATAAGCTCAACCCCGCGAGTCCTTCCGCCGTTGCCACCACGGGTTACAACGATCTGGACAATGTGGAGGTCGTTGAGGTGAGTAGCCCTGCCGAGGGCAGGTGGACGATACGGGTAGAAGGATCGACCGTCCCTGAGGGTCCGCAGGAATACACACTCGTGCTTCCCTACAACTATCCGCTTTCAAGCATAAAGCGGCCGGATCAAGGACCATCAAGTTACGAGCTCCATCCCGGCACTCCCAACCCGTTCAGTGTGCTCACTCTGATCAGGTATGACTTGCCGGAGCCGGCGCCGGTGACACTAAGCGTGTATGATGCCCGTGGCAGACTTGTGAAAACACTTGTCGATGAGCCACTCAAAACGGCGGGCAGGCACATAGTCCACTGGGACGGTACAAGCGGTGACGGGGCGGCTGTATCTCCCGGGATATACTTCTACCGGATAGACACCGGTGGCTATACCCGGACCCGGAGAATGGTCGTAATTCGGTAGTATTACTCGCCGAACTTGTCTAGGAGTTTCCTGATCATGAGCTCCATCTTGTCATGATCGAACCACTCGGCCGGGAAGCCGATGTAGGCTGCGTGGCCTCTCATTTCGCCTCCGGGTACGTAGACTGCTATCAGGTACTCCTCAGTAGGAGTTGTGACACCCGATGTATCGTAGGCCGTGGAGTACATAGGCTCGACGTGGAGGGGGGAGCGTCCGTCGGATGCCGCTCTGATATCGGTTATGTAGAATGCCGTCTCGAACTCGCCATCCCACGGGCCTACCGGAGAGACAGCTGGGATCGTATCCTCCCAGGCCGTCCCGCAGGTTAAGCAGGGCCAGATCGTGTTGAAGGGAATCTCGGGCACCGGCAGCCTCATTTGCTCGATTCCGAATACATCCCACATGAAGTTATAGAGCGTGTCATCCTGTGTTACCCGGTACCGGGGGTGGAAATTCAGGAGGATGAAGTTCTGGCGTCTATCAGGATGTGGTTGTCCCGGCCGATTCTCCTTCCAATCTGACCAGTAGGCGGTCGCCCGTATAGGATCACGGCCGATTATTATCAGGTTGCCGCCGGCCTTGACATAGGAGTGGAGGAGACTACTCTGCTCGGTGCACACCCTCAAGAGCTGGCTAACCGGTGTTTCGACTGTCTCATCGTCAGCAAGCCAGATAACAGTTGAGGCTGAGCCTACAAGCCTGGGCGGCACCTCTTCTTCGTAGCCGCTCCGGCCCCCTCTCGCCGTATAGAAGCGCTCCCAGTTGTACCCGTCGAGTATATCATCCCAGAGCTCCGTCTGGGTTTCATCGAACGGTCCCCAGGCCGGCTCGAGGTACTTGGCGTGGTCATCATCGACAAGCAGAATCTTCTTCTCACGCGGGCCTTCGAGCACGTCTATATGGAACTCGCAATGGCTTATCAGCTCGTTCCTGTCCCTCACTTCAACCACAAGGACGTGCCGGCCTAACGCCGGGACAAACGGCGCACCGTCGGGCGGGACGGTGACAACCCACTCGGGGCTCTCCCATGTATCCCTGATAGGGTCAACAGGCGTCCAGTCATTCCACATCGAGAGCGGATGGTCGGGGCTGTCATAGTAGTAACGGTACGCCTCCGCAAGGTTACCCCTCGCCCTTCCCTCACGGGCCCAGAACGTGAAAAGAACCTCACTCGGGTAGAAAAGCCCGGCTATGTTGGTTCTGTAATCCAGCTCATTAGTACTCCATCTCGTGCCAAGAATACCGCCGTCTATGATGATCGCAGTACCGCCGGAGACATCAGCAACTTCATACCTGAGCCAGTTCGCATCCCAGGGATACGCCGATTCGAAGAGATACTCGGGTAGGACAGCCCCACCTTCATCTCTTGCCGTCACAAGTGTCAACAGAGTCTGCTCAGTGTTGAGATAGGCGGACAGGTCCACATCGCCAACATACGTGCAGTCTGACGGTATCCACTCACTCCACCAGCCCACAGGCGGAGCCCCGTGATCGGTGCCACTACTGTCACGGTGGAGTGGGGGCAGCCAGGGTAGGGGTGTACCGTGATCGGGTGGCCACGCGCCCCCGGCAATGTCTTCTTCGAGAATAGTAAGATACTTATAGGACAGGAGTCCCGGATTGCCGTCGGCATCCTTACCCTCCCACTCAAGGTAGAACTTTGGTGGGAGCTGCCCCACCGGTGAGTGGTTTATGATCGCGGGATTCGGAATCGTTATCCGTACTTGCGGAATCTGGTTGGACGCCTCAAAGAACACCACAGCGGGCTGAGGGTCTCTGGTCCCCTCATTGTCTATGGCCCTCACCATCAGAATCCAGCGTGACAGGCCGAGCCACACACTGTCCTCCTGGGCGCAACACGAGTCGGCTGGAAGGACAAAAATGCTATCCTTCGAAGTGGTGAACCCCCAGGCAATCGAATCGCCAACAACGTCACCGTCTGGAGCCGTTTTGAGATCTCTGAGAGCCGCTACCTCGAATCCTTCGACACGCCCGTCGGGGTCGGCCCCATACCAGTAAGCCTGGATCACGTAAGAGGTTCGTGATTCCTCGGCAGGGCTACAGGAAATAACTGTCTCAGGTGGGAGATTGGTGAATCTGGAACCACCGGCTTTCTCGCTGCAACCGGTGTGCAGGACCGCCAGAAGGCACAGCCCGAGCAATACAAGTGCTGCCGGGTTCAACGCGGATTTAGTCATGGGCGTACCTCAAGTTCCTTGCCACCCGCACA
>JALGZP010000150.1 GCA_025774845.1 bacterium | reverse complement strand
CCGCTAGTGTGGAGTAAAGGGCCTGAGGCGTGTCGATCCCATGATGTTGCTGCTGCCGCTGCTCGTCATCGTGTTCTTCGCATTGTGTGTCGCATTGTGGATAAACCAGGCACGACAACAGGAAGGGAAACCAGGCTATGGCCACAAAACCCGGTTGGGCATTTCTAAGGCATTGTCCTTAAAGTCTTTATAGATCGTGACTTGCGAGTTGGCAGAGTATATGCCTGTCCGCTCACGGCTTTTGTAGCGGGGTTGGCCGCGTTTTTGCGGTCGTTTCGGCCACCCCGGCTTGCCGTTCCCTGCCCGTTGTGTCATAGTATATGTATTGTTAGCAAGGGATTACATATACTCTGACACAGGAGGTCTCCGGCATGGCGGCCAAGACGACCCTCCAAAAGGTGCTGACGCGTTTTCGGGTGCGGAAGGTGATGACGGTGGCAGAACTGGCGCGGCAGATACGGTGCTCACCGCGAACGGTGCACCGCCGACTCAAGGATTGGCAAGCGATCCACAGCTACAACAAGAACGGGCGTTATTATGCGCTGCCCTCGGTGCCTACGTTCGATTCCAACGGGCTATGGCGGTACCGCGACATCGGGTTCTCCCGATACGGCAATCTGACCGAGACGCTGATCGCCCTGGTCCGCCACTCGGCGGCCGGGCTCAGTGCGGATGAATTGGGTCAACTGTTGGGCATGGAGCCGCGCTCATTTCTCTGGTTGTTTCGGAATCATCCGGGGCTGACACGCGAAAGGCACCACGGGCGTTTCGTCCACTTCGCCGCGGAATCGGTCCTCTACCGGCGACAGAGGGATGGGCGGATAATCATGGATGCCCACGCTCGGCGTCCTTCGGACAGTGAGGTCATCGCGATCCTCGTTGAGACCATCAAACATCCGGAGTTCAATATTGAGCGGCTCTGCCGGAACCTGAAGAAGCAGGGCGTCGCGGTAACCGATCAGGCGGTGGTGAATCTCTTTGTCTACCACGGATTGGATATAAAAAAACGGCATGTTCGCGCTGATCCGCAGTCTGGCCGATGAACTGAGCCGTTTCGTTGGCCGATGGTCTCCCGCGTTTCTGTTTGCTGAGCCGCCCACGGTGTACTTCGGGCCGGAACAGAAGGACTGTTGCTCCAAGCCGCTCAAGGTGCTCAAGACCAAGCGGCGTAACGTGGTCACGTTGCACATCGGAAGATTCAATGCCGCAGAAACCATCGGGATGTGTAACGGTTGTCGACGCACTTATGGTTCCCAGGAGCTTGCTCGCCTGGTGCCGCCGGGCTGCAACTTCGGCTATGACATCCTTGTCTATGTGGGCCAAGCCCTCTTTCTGCGTCACCGTCGCAGCCAGGAAATCAGCCATGAACTGGCGGCTCAAAACGTCTGCATCAGCCCCAGTGAAGTGGAGTATCTGGCCAAGAAGTTCATCGTCTATCTGGCCATCGCCCATCGACAGGCCGCCCCTGCCATCAAGCGTGCGATGCGCGCTAACGGAGGATACATTCTGCACCTGGATGCCACTTGTGATGGGAAAGAGCCGTTCCTCATGAGCAGCCTGGACTCCATCAGCCAGATCGTCCTTGGCAACGTCAAATTGCCTTCCGAGAAGGCCGAGACCATCATCCCCTTCCTGGAGCAGATTAAACGGCTATTCGGTGAGCCGATCGCCTCGGTCCATGACATGGGCGCCGGTATTCTCAAGGCCGTCCGATCCGTCTTCCCGGACAGGCCGGATTTCATCTGTCACTACCACTTCCTGCGAGATATCGGCAAGGACCTTCTGGAACAGGATTATGACACGATCCGAAAGCGCCTGCGCAAGCACGGCATCGCCGGCAAGTTGCGGATGCATGCACGAAAACTCAGGCAGCTCATCGACGACCACCCGCAACTGATCGATGACTTTCGTCGCCGCGTTGAGCACCCATCCGCTTCGGATTCATCCATCGAACTGATACCCGCGATCAGCGCCTACGGCCTGGTTCTCTGGGCCCTGGACGGCAAGAACCAGGGCGATGGCTACGGCTTCCCATTTGATCGGCCTCAGGTCGTCTTTGCCCAAAGACTTCTCTCGCTCTACCGGCAGCTCCAGGAAATCAAGAAGCTGCAATTACGGGGCCAGTGGCGTGACAACCGGCCGCTGTACAAACTGTCAAATGAGCTGGAGGCGGTCTTCTCCGACAAGATTCTGCGGCGGACGCTGACGCAGATGGAACCGAAGATACCGACATTTGACGAACTGCGGCAGGCGATGCGAATTGCCCCAAAGTCAGGGTCGCAGGGACTGAATGGTGATGGGATGGACACGGATATGGAAACGATTGAAGGCAACGTGCGTACCTTCCGACAGCGACTTGCCGATGACCCGAAACGCGCGGCCGACAAGGGCTATCAGAAGATGATCGACCAGATTGACAAGTACTGGGAGAAACTCTTCGCCGATCCGATCCAGGTGGACACCCCGGAGGGCAAGGTCGCCATTCAACCGCAACGGACCAACAACATCATGGAACGGTTCTTTCGGGATTTCAAAACGGGATACCGCAGAAAAACCGGCCACAACGGCATGAGCAAGACATTCCAGGCCATGCTGGCCGATACGCCCCTGGTGAAGAATCTACAAAACGAGTCGTACGTGAAGATCCTGCTCGACGGGAAGCCCAGCTTGGAAGCGCGGTTCGCCGAAATCGATATCGCATCGGTACGAAAGCAGTTGAACGACTCGCGGAAGTCTCCGGAGAAGATCCCGGCGACAATCAAGAAGATCATCGCCAAACCCCGGTTCCCCCAGATCATCACGCACATCTTCTCCCACGCCACCCATGTGGCGGTGGCATAAAGCTCGCCCCGATCACGGCCCCATCGCAGCATCTCGCTGCCGACCAGAACGCTCCCTTCACGCACAGCCCCCAATCCAACCGGATTTTGTGGCCATAGAAACCAGGAGGCGAGTTCTACAGCGCAAGTCTTGTCGGGTGCG
>JALGZP010000027.1 GCA_025774845.1 bacterium | reverse complement strand
AGTTGGAGATCCATGCCGATCTTGATGTCGTCTTCCTTGATGCTTTCCCCGAACCAGGCGAGCGCCCTCCCCCCTTCTTCCAGATCCACCACACCGACTATATAGGGCGTAACATCCTCAAAACCTGTAGGGGCCGCAATGATCTTGGTGAATGTGTTGAGTTTGGCCTTGCCGCTTACCTCAAAGAACTCGAAATCCGGGCTCATGCACACCTCACAGTCGGCCCTCGGAGGAAACGAGGTGGCACCGCACTTCTTGCAGCGCGATCCCATGATCCGGCCGTCCTTCAGGTGCTGGGCGAAATCGGCAACCTTTGTATAGGGCGAGTAGTTGACCTTCCCGAACCATTTGAACATTTCTCAGTCCCTCCTTAAGATCTGGACGAAGCAGTACTGTCCGATCCCACCGACATTATGCGTGAGACCGATATCCGCACCGGGAACCTGCCGTTCCCCAGCCTCACCGCGGAGTTGCTTTGTGATCTCATAGGTCTGGGATACGCCCGTTGCACCGATGGGGTGCCCCTTGGCTTTAAGCCCGCCATCGACATTGACGGGTATCTTACCCTCGACATAGGTCTCGCGGTCTTCAATGAGTTTTCCGCCCTCACCCTTCTTACAGAACCCCAGATCCTCATATGCCATGACCTCGGCAATGCTGAAGCAATCATGCACCTGCGCCACCTTGATGTCGGCAGCGGTGACACCAGCCATCTTGTAGGCATCCTTTGCAGCCTTCTCGGCACTCGGTAGACCCGTCAGGCTCGGACGCCTGAGAACCGACATGCTTGCCGTCGCACACGCCATACCTGCAAGCCACACGGGCTTCTTGGATATCTCCCTGGCCAGATCTTCCTTGGCCAGGATCGCACACGCGGCACCGTCGGCATTGGCACAGCAGTCATAGACCTGGAGCGGGCTTGACACCTCCTCGGAAGCGAGCGCCTTCTCCATCGTGATCTCTTTCTTAAAGAGCGCGTAGGGATTCTTGGCTCCGTAGAAGTGGTTCTTGATCGAGACTTCGAGGAGCTGCTTCCGCGTCGTACCGAACTCATGCATATGCCGTTTGGCGAACAGGGCATAGTAACCGGGAAATGTAGTCCCAAAGACGCTTTCCCACTGGACCTCCCCTACCCTTCCCATGAGGGCAAGGATCTCAGGGGTTGAGAGTTCGGTCATCTTCTGACATCCCATAACACAGACGATGTCGTGAACCCCGGCCTTGATCGCCATCCATGCGGTTCGCATGGCCGCGCTTCCCGATGCACACGCGACCTCGGTCAGCCAGGTAGGCTTGGGGTTCAAGCCCAGGTACTCCTGCACAACCCCCGGAAGCGAACGTTGCTTGTGATACTCGGGAACGGAGCCTATCACCGATGCGTCTATATCCTTCTTATCGATCCCGGCATCCTCAACGGCGTCTCTAAAAGCCTCGAAGGCGAGTTCCTGAACCGTGGCGTCACTTCGCCTGCCGAAGACCGTGTGTCCGATACCGACGATTCCCACTTTCGACATAGCTCATTGCCTCCTATACGTACTGGCCGCCGTCGATCTTGATAACCTCACCCGTGATGTGGCGGGCCCTGTCCGAGCAGAGAAAGACCACGACATTCGCACAGTCTTCCGTCGATGCAATGCGTCCCAGGACCGTCTCATCCACCGCCTTGTTGAGGAACTCAGGCGGTATGCTTGTCGCCATCTCGGTCATCACCATACCCGGTGCGACCACATTGACATTGACGTTGAACTTACCGAGTTCCTTGGCCAGGGACTTGCTCATCGCGATCTCGCCGCCCTTTGAGGCGGAGTAGTTGGTCTGGGCGAACTTGCCCCGGAGCCCGTTAATGGAGGAGATATTCACGATCTTACCGTGCCGCTGGTCCTTAAAAACCATGGCGGCCGCCTTGTTGTAGTTAAAGTAGCCCTTGAGGTTGACGTTGATCACCGTGTCCCACTGCTTCTCGGTCATCTTCCAGATCACGCCATCCCAGTTGATGCCCGCGTTACAGATCATGATGTCGAGGCCACCGAATTCCTTTACAACAGTCTTGACCATGTTCTGGGCATCATCGTAGCTTGATACATCCGCCTTGATCGCAAGCGCCTTCGGACCCATCTCGGTTATCTTCCGGGCGACTTCTTTGGCCTCGGCATCGTGGCGGCGGTAATTCAAGGCCACGTTACACCCTTCCTCACCCAGCGCAAGGGCGACGGCAGTACCAATGCCCATGCTGCCGCCTGTGACAATTGCGGATTTACCTCTAAGACCTAGGTTCATTGCTTAGTCCTCCGTCTGGAGCCTAATCCCCCCTCTTTTCACACTTGATCTACTTTCAGAGGATAAATCATATGCTACGCCTATGTAAAGCGTTGCGAATTGGCAGGTGCTTGCCGGATTTCATCCAGTCGAATCGTCCAGAGGGGTCATGCATCCAATCTATCATGGACACTATATCTACTCTATCGTGCCCACTATACATTTTTGGCTTGACAACGGGCCCTGGTTCGACCAGTTTTTTAGGGTTACCACAGGGTGGCTGTACAGGCCGCACAGACTGGATTCGATATCAGTCACAGTCGGGCCGCAGGTAAACATGATCAGATAAACATGCTACCGGGCCCGAGTTTGTGTTATCGGGCGGATGGAGAACAGACGGGGAGTAAGAACCTAAAGCAAGGAGGTGACTGCGATCGGGAGAAACAAGGTGGTGTCGGTGTTAATCAAACCAGGAGAGGAGATCCAATAATGAGGACAATAAAGATAATGAAGGTGGTCGTGTGTCTGGTGCTGCTTGCACTGATGTGGACATGGGTGTACGCCGGTGAGGAAAACGTGATATCCAAGAAGTCAAACGTCACGTTCGGGGGAAGGCTCCATGCCCAGTTTCAGACATCCAATAGCGAAGAGGCCAAGGATGGGGATGAGCCCAGCAGTACCTTCTCGGTCCGGAGGGCCAGACTCGCGGCGAGCTACAAGAATGAATCAGGCAAGATTAAGGGGAAGGTCCAGTACGATCTGGGTGAAGGGGGAGCAAAGCTCAAGGACGGTTACATCGATGCCAGCTGCTGCCCCCATTTCGCCATCAGGATGGGCCAGTTCAAGAAACCGTTTTCCTTATGGGAGCTCACCTCAACCACCAAGACCATGGTGATCGAGCGAGGTAACGCAGTCATCGGCAGCTCATGGAAGGCCACCAACCAGATCATCGGCAAGGACGGACGGTACTCCGGCCGGGATATAGGTGCCATGGTCCACGGGAAGACCGAGAAGGTCGACTATGCGTTCGGCGTTTTCAACGGTAACGGTGACAACAAGAAGGCAGATGATGACAAGGGGAAGACCTTTGGCGGCCGGCTTGTCCTAAAAGCGATGCCCGGTGTACGCGTCGGAGGCAGCGTCTCCAGCCGGACGATTTCGTGCTATGACTCCTTTGTAGATACCACCAAGAATGGCGAGAGCGCCAGCTTCACAGCGTTCGAGGTCGATCTCGACTTCGGGATAGGCCCCGATGTCTCCCAGACAGGCCCCTGGCTCCAGGCCGAGGTAGCCACCGGCAACAATCCTCATTTCGATGATGAAACCGATTTCATGGGTGTCACGGTTGTCGGGAGTTTCAACCTGAGACAACCCGAAGGTGGAAAGATCTATTCGATACGCCCGGCGGTTCGAGTTGACTATGCCCAGCGACACAAGGATGACGACGATTTCACCAACATGCTTATAACCCCTGGAATCGATATCTTCTTCGACAAATACAACCGCCTCCAGATAAACGTAGACATGAATAAACCGAAAATGGATGGTGCGGACAGCGAGGTTGCCGTGAGAGTCCAGGGTCAGATCCACATCTAGCAGACAAGGGGTCAGTGATATGGAAAAGACATCAGACAAGAAGTCGGGTCGGCGAGAATTCGTCAAGATCGGCGGCGTCGCGGCCTTAGCGCTTGCCGCGGTATCCGGCCTGCCTTCGAAGATTCTTGCCCAGGGGAAGGGCAAGAGCCCCCGCTGGGGTTTTCTTATCGATCTTAGAAGATGCGTCGGATGCAAGGCATGCTCGGTCGCCTGTAAAACCGAGTTCGATACCCGCCTGGGATACTTCAGGTCGAGTGTGAAGGAGCTCGAAAAGGGCACCTACCCAGACACCTCGAGAGGATTCGTGCCGTGGCTTTGCAATCACTGTGAGAATCCGGTTTGCGTGGAAGATTGCCCCGTCGATGAGGTAGATGCCTCCTTCACCTTCCCCGATGGAGAGACGGTGACCTACAGGAAGCACGCCACCTATAAGCGTCCGGATGGAGCCGTCCTCATCGATCAGCACAGGTGCGTGGGGTGCGGGGCCTGTGTGAGAGGCTGCCCTTATGACGTCAGGTATCTGGATGAATCCAAGAAAGCCGGCGGCGATCCCAACGAGCATCCGGCAGATAAGTGTACGCTTTGTGTGCACCGGCTGGATGAGGGGATTGTTCCGTCGTGCGTAAACACGTGCCAGGGTCATGCGCGAATGGTTGGAGACCTCAACGATCCGGAAAGTGAGATCTCCGTGACGCTGAAGGCCAACAAGACTGCGGTCTTGCTGCCGGAGGAGAAGACCGGCCCACAATGCTTCTACATAGACCTGGATCCGGATGTCTATAAGTCAGGGAGGGATACCAAAGATGAAGCTGAACAGGCGTAACTTCATAAGAGTCGGGGCCGCCAGTGCCGGGCTTGCTGCAAGCCAGGCCTTTCAGGGTGTCTTCGCCCAGGGAGGACTCAGGGGTGAAGCTCTGATCAAGGCCGGAAGGGACATCTCGCCCTCGACCGGCAAGGAGCGAAGGGCCGTCCCCTCGGCTTGCTGGCAGTGTGTAGCCAGGGACGCAATAGTCGGATACGTGGAAGACGGCAGAATCGCTAAGATCGAAGGCAACCCGAGACTCCCGCGTACAGGCGGGGTGATCTGTGCACGCGGGCAGGCAGGCGCCAGCCAGGTCTATAACCCCGACAGGCTCCTCTATCCCATGAAGCGGGTCGGCGCTCGCGGCGAGGGAAAATGGAAGCGCATCACCTGGGATGAGGCCCTCGACGAGATCACAGCCAGGTTGGGAGAGCTCCGGGATCAGGACAAGCCCGAGGAGTTCATGTTCCATTACGGCCGGATGAAGGCAAGCTCGAGCAAGATAATCAAGAGCTACTTCCTGCCCGCCTATGGCACAGGGACCATAGGGAACCACACGTCGATTTGTGAGGGCGGCAAGTGGACGGCTCAGGAGCTGGTCTGGGGTAAGCATTACGATGTCAATGACCTTGCCAGGACCAACATGATAATCAACTTCGGATGCAACTTCTTCGAGTCCCATACGTCCCATATCCCCATATCCCAGAGGGGTATCAAGCGTGTATCGGACCGGGGAGCGCGGCTGGTCACCTTTGATGTGAGGTTATCCAATACCGCAGCCAAGTCGGACGAGTGGATACCCATAAAGCCGGGTACCGATGGCGCAGTGGCGCTGGCAATGGCCAACGTCGTCATGGAAGAGGATCTCTACGACAGGGATTTCATAGAGACCTGGACCAATGTGACTGTGGCCCAGCTTAAAGATCATCTCAAGAAATACACGCCCGCGTGGGCGGAGGGTGTCTCGGGTGTCGATGCTGCGAAGATCAGATCGCTTGCGATCGAATACGCCAAGGCCAAGCCCGCAACCATAGTCTCTTACAGAGGTGCGGTGGCCCACTACAATGGTGTCGAGAATGAGCGGGCAATCCTTATGCTCGAGGGGATCTGCGGGTATATAGATGTCAAGGGAGGAAGATGCAAGGCGGTAGGCGCCAAGTGGAAGAACTCCTACAAGACACCAAAGACCAAAACGAAGAAGCTTAAGATCCTGGACGGGGAAGGCCTGGCCTACCCGACCCATCACGTCAACCACCTGGTCCTCCCGATGATCAAGGAAGGCTCTCACGGCCGGCCCAAGATCTACATGATGTACTGCTACAATCCGGCTTACGTCAACGGGGACTGCCAGGAGAGCATTGACATCTTGAAAGACGAAACTCTCGTGCCCTTCATCGTATCGGTGGACGTGGCAATCGGTGAGTCGACGGCTCTGGCAGACATCATCCTGCCGGATGCCACCTACCTGGAGCGATGGGACTGGGAAGACATGGTCTCCTACGACCAGATCAAGGAGTACTATATCCGCCAGCCCATGATCCAGCCGCTGGGTGAGGCCAGGGACTTCAAGGATGTATGTTGCGAACTGGCCCAGAGGCTTGGAGGCGATGTAGCGGCGGGTGTGCCCTTCAGCTCCGCGGAGGAGTTCGTGAGGGATGCCTGCGAGCATACCCCGGCTATCAAGGAGGCCGGTGGCTTTGAGTACATGAAGCAACATGGGGCCTGGTATGACAAGGATGCCAAACCTTCATACAAGTCTTATGCAAAGGTGCTCAAGGAGGGCGACCTCGAGGGCACCATAGTGGATGAAGCGACGGGAGTGATCTGGAAAGGCAAGGAGGGTGAAGCCTACACCGACACTAAGAGCTCCTACAAGAAGTATGTGGGACAGATGATCAATGGGAAGGCGTATAAGGGATTCGCGCCGGACAAGATAAACAAGTCCGGCAAGTTTGAGATCTATTCCGAATTCATGAAGAAGAAGGACTTCGACCCGATGCCGTCCTACATCCAGATCCCTGAGCATGAGAAGATGGCCGGTGATGATCTGATTCTCACAACCTACAAGGTTAATGTGCAGACCCATTCCCGGACTCAGAACTGCAAGTACCTGACCGAGATCTACCACGACAATCCTGCCTGGATCAATGCTGAAACCGCGGCAAAGAGAGGCATAAGTGATGGCGATCGGATCAGGGTGAGATCGGCGCTGGGCGAGATTGTCACTACGGCCCGCGTTACTCATGGGGTCCACCCCCAGGTTGTGGCAATCTCGAACCACGCCGGTCACTGGGAATACGGAGAGTACGCTTCCGGCAAGAAAAGCCCCGGACATGAGTGCGAGACCGACTGTCACTACCGGTGGTGGAATACGAACGGGGTTCATCCCAACTGGATTGTCCCCAACGCGCCTGATCCCATCGCAGGCCAGTTGAGATTCATGGACACTGTAGTCAAGGTGGAAAAGGCATAGAACGCATGATGGTCTGGATGAAGTGAGAGAGGCTGAAGGAGGTCTCAAGCGTATGAGAGCGCATCCGGCAGTTGTGGCATTGGCCGTCCTTGTCGGTCTTAATCTCCTGTTCCCGGGCGTGAGCGCGGGGCAAGAAACCGAAGGATGTCTGCGGTGTCACAATGGAATAGAGCAGATGCATCCCGGGCTTGACTTATCCTGCACCATCTGCCACAGAGGCAACGCGGACGCCGAAGACGCGGACACGGCCCACGAGGGTATGCTCGCCAATCCGAGCGATCTGAAGGTCGCCGACACAACTTGCGGAAAATGCCACGGAGAGCACGTGGACAACGTGAGAAAGTCGATTCATGCTACAAGTGCCGGCATAATCAGTGCAGCCCGGTATCTCTGGGCGGCTCAGGATACCAAGCTGGCACTCTATGGTGTGAAGCAGGTCGAGGATGGGGATGGAGTCGTCCCCGAGACGAAAGGCGCTTTGGCGAAGCTCGAGGAGATACCGTCATTTGCCGAGTCGGGTGCGCATATAGATGACTACCTCCGAAAGGAATGCCTGAGGTGCCACCTTTGGGCCGAGGGAGCTCAGCGAAGCGGGGACTACCGTTCCTCGGGATGTGCGGCCTGCCATGTGCTTTACGCGGATGATGGCTTGAGCCGGAGTGACGATCCGACTATCCCCGGGGATGAACCCGGCCATCCCGTCAAGCACCAGCTGACTTCCAGGATTCCGGCCGAGCGATGCGTTAGCTGTCACAACCGTGGGGGCAGGATCGGGACGAGCTTCATCGGGACGATGGAATCCGATCCCTATGGAACCCCCTGGACGGCCCAGGGTGAGAAGCAGCCCAAGCTCCACGGGAAGTGGTACAACCACCTTTCTGCCGACATACACTATGAGCTGGGGATGGATTGCATCGACTGCCACACTTCTCAGGACCTGCATGGCGACGGCAACATATACAGCAAGAAGGAACAGGCGGTCGAGATCACTTGCCCTGATTGCCACGGCACACCGGAGCGTCACAGCGAACTTGTGAGTTCCGAAGGAAACGAGCTTACGAATGTCAGAAGTGAGGATGGTCGATTCATCCTGACTTCCAAGTTCGACGGCAAGGACCACGTGATCACTCAGCTCAAGGACCTCGAAGACCGGAACGAGCTGCCGCTCGCCATGGATATAGGCCATCACATGGAAAAGCTGGAATGCTATGCCTGCCACGCGACGTGGACCACGCAGTGCTACGGTTGCCATGTCAAGCGGGACGACAGCCAGAGCCAGAAAGACTGGCTGACGGGGACCGAGACGACGGGAAAGTGGACCGAGTCGAGAAGCTATCTGCGGTGGGAGGATCCGGTGCTTGGAATCAACCACCGGGGTAAGGTGAGTCCCTACCTGCCGGGATGCCAGGCTATCTTCACTTACGTGGACGAGAACGGTAACGAGGTTGAGCACAACAAGGTCTTTACGACGGCAGCGGGTCTCTCGGGTATCTCCCACAACCCGGTCAATCCTCATACGACGAGTGACAAGGCCAGGGGTTGCAATGAGTGCCACAGCAGTGATAAGGCACTGGGATTGGGTACGGGGATCTATGATCCCCACGGGAGCGGACTCCCGATGGATTTCGAGTGGGAGCGTATTGTGGACGAAGACGGAAACCAGATCCAGGACACCTCTCATCCGGGGGCAAGACCCTTTAACAAGGCGGAGATTGAGCACATCAAGAGGGTGGACACGTGCATGGCCTGCCACACCGAAATGGACTCCGGTGCCTGGGAGCGCCTGATGGAAAAGTTCGGCACTGCCACAGACGACGAAACACACAAGCGCATCATCAACCAGCTCCTCAAGCAAGGGGCAAAGTAACTCGGGAGGTTTGAGTGGAGAAGACTGACACATATACGGAAACCAGGGCACATCTATACAGGCTCCTGGCCTCGGTCTACCGCAGGGAGCCCACGCCAGATCTGCTGAGGGATATGACGACCTATGGCCTGTTGGACGTGCTTTCAGATGCCGGTTACAGCCTGACCCCTCCGGCAGGCAAGAGTGATCCGGACGGAGTGATCGCCGAACTGGAGTGTGAGTTCACCCGGTTGTTCCTTGGCCCCGGGCCACGCGTCTCACCGCATGAATCAGTCCACAGTGCCAGAGGTAAGGGGAAAGGGCTGCTGTGGGGAGAGGTCACTGCCGAGGTCAAGAAGTTCATAGAGTATTACGGTCTCGAGTATTCTCAGGATTTCAAGGAGATGCCGGATCACCTGAGTATAGAGTTGGAGTTCATGGCGAAGCTGATAGACAAGGAGTCCGAGCTCCGGTCGAAGGGAGACATCAGGAATGCCGAACACTGCCTGAGGGTGCAGAGAGAGTTCTTCACCAAGCATCTCTCAAGCTGGGTGACCGGATTCTGTGACGAGGTGATCGCCCGCGCTGAGATTCCATTCTATAAAGAGATCTCAAGATTCCTCCAGGATGTGATGCTCACAGAGGATGAGTTCTTTCATGAATTGAGCCTGACGGAGACAACATGACATAGCCTGTTACGGATAAAGGGTATCTTCGCGTCTCCGAGCTATCCTGTCCCCCGTTGGAGAGGGTAGAGCGCGACGGCCTCAAGAGCAATCGAGGGGCCAGCCCATACTTGGCAAAGGAGACTGTGGTGTGTAGTTGGACCTCAATCTTTTTTGCCGGATTGAGGTTTTTGGTGTTTATATGCTGAAAGATCGATTGAAAAGAAGCGTAGACTATCTCAGGATTTCCATAACCGACAAGTGTAATCTCAAGTGCATGTATTGCTCCCCGCCCGATAGAGACAGCGTTTCGCCCACTGAAGGAGACTGCGTCTCCCCCGGGCATGATCTGCCTTCGCTTGACTCACTCGTGCTTCTGGCCGAGTGTGCCGTGGAGCTGGGCATACGAAAGATACGGATCACCGGCGGTGAACCCCTGCTCCGGCCCGGTGTGACCGGGTTCGTCGAAAGCCTGGGCCGGCTTCAGGGTCTCGAGGACCTGGCGCTTACGACCAACGGGACCAGGATCGCGGACCTGGCCGGTGAGCTTAAAGCCAGGGGACTCAAGCGGGTCAACATAAGCCTGGATTCGCTGAATCCCGGCAAGTTCAGCATGATAACCCGGGGGGGTGATCTCAACAAGGTACTCGGCGGCGTGGAGGCGACTCTCAATGCGGGCTTCGCTTCGGTGAGAACAAATACGGTCGTGATGCGTGGCGTGAATGATGACGAATTAAGCGACCTTGCCGCGCTGTCAATCGAAAAGCCGGTTGACGTACGCCTCATCGAGCTCATGCCCATGGGACAGGACCCCGGCCGTTTTGCCTCTGCCTACGTGAGTTCCGAGGAGGCAAGGGCAGCTATCGAACGTGACTACCGGCTGGTGCCGGCAGAGAACACTTCCTCTGACGGACCGGCCGCATACTACCGGATTCCAGAGGCTCCGGGGCGGATCGGCTTCATCTCTCCTATCTCCCGGTGCTTCTGTCAGACATGTAACAGGATACGCGTAACGGCAGAGGGCGATCTCTTGCCATGCCTGGCTGCGGGCACAAGGATTTCGCTCAGGGCTCTGCTGCGAGAGGGAAACAGGGATAAACTCATGGCCGCGCTTGAGCAGGCCGTATGGAACAAACCGGCGGGCCACGGTTGGAACTCGGAGCGACTCGAAACCCAACCCATGTTCATGATCGGAGGATAAGTGAAGGACGATAAGAAGAGACTGAGCCACCTCGATGGCGAAAATAAGGCCGCCATGGTGGATGTATCCGGAAAGGCAGTGACCACCAGAGCAGCTACTGCGCAAGTCAGGGTCAAGATGTCACCCGAGGCTTTCGAGGCGGTCGTCGACCAGACGCTTGAAAAAGGAGCCGTCCTGAATGTTGCTCAGATCGCCGGTATCTCTGCTGCCAAGAAAACATCCGACCTGATCCCGCTGTGTCATCCCCTGCCTTTGAGTCAGATCTCTGTCGACTTCAGACTTCAAGACCAGGATCACAGTGTCTTGGTGGAAGCGCGTGCCAAGGCCGACGCCAAGACCGGGGTGGAGATGGAAGCCCTCGTCGCCGCGGCGGTTTCTGCTTTGACCATCTATGACATGTGTAAGGCTATCGATAAGGCCATTACCATTACGGATCTCGTTCTGCTTGAGAAGACGGGAGGCAAGAGTGGTACGTTCAAAAGGGAAAGTGCTTAGCATATCCCTCAGCGATCGAAGGGGCGTACGCAAGACACCTGTGACGTCTGCCAGGGTCATCAAAGATTTCGGCCTGAGGCACGATGCGCACGCGGGAGATTGGCATCGCCAGGTAAGTCTCCTTCCATTTGAGAGTTTCAGGAAGTTGGAGAATGATGTACTCGATATCAAACCCGGCGATTTTGCGGAAAACGTCACGACCACGGGAATCGATCTCTCAGCTGTAGAGATCGGCGGCACACTTAGAATAGGAACGAAAGTAATCCTGGAGATCACCCAGATCGGCAAGGAATGTCACAGGGCGTGTGCCATAAGGGAAGTCACCGGCGATTGTATCATGCCCAGGGAGGGCATTTTCGCCAGGGTGATCGAGGGCGGCCGGATCGCAAACGGAGATGAGATCCGGTACTCAACGGTCCAACGGTAAGCAGGAATGGACAAGAAAAACAGACTGAATCTGCATGAGATGAGCGGCGCGCTGGGGGATCTGGGCATCCTGATCCCGTTCAGTTTCGCTCTGATAAGCATTAACGGCTACCCGGCTTTCTCGATATTCTTCTTCTGGGGATTGGCGTATTTTCTTACCGGCTGGTATTTCAAGATTCCCATGTCGGTCCAGCCTCTGAAAGCAATGGCGGTGATCTGCATAGTATCGGGCTTCGAAAGGAATATGATCGTCACGGCCTCCCTCCTCTTCGGCGGGACAATGATCATCTTAAGCGTCTCAGGCCTAATCGACATCCTGCGAAGAGTATTCAGCCGGGCACTGATCCGGGGAATCCAGCTTGGTATCGGGCTGGTTCTGGCCATGAAGGCCGTCTCCCTGATTACCGACAACGGCATGTTCCTGGGCACATCCGGAGCACCTACTTCTCTGGCCTGGGCCATAGCCCTGGCTTGCATCCTGGTCTTCCTGATAGCCCGGAGGATCAACACAAGGATTCCCATCACTCTGATAGTCGTTGCTATGGGGGCGGGCCTTGCATATGGCTTCACCGGCGGGACCTCCGAAGTCCACGGGGCCGGTTACTCATTTGGTGTCGTGCTTCCCGATCTCAGGTTCTTAGGCCCGGCTTTTCTCCTGTTGGTCATTCCCCAGTTACCGCTTACGCTCGGCAATTCGGTCTATTCCACTTCCGACATAGCCAGAGAGCTCTACAAGGAAAGGGCGCAAAGGGCAGGACCAAGAAAGGTCGCGCTGTCCGTCGGTGTTGCTGATGTCGCGATAGGCCTTTTGGGAGGTTTTCCCGTCTGTCACGGTGCCGGTGGTGTAGCAGCCCATCACAGGTTTGGAGGACGAACCGGGGGAACAACGATGATCCTGGGCACCCTGCTGATGTTGATTGCCGTAACCGGAAACGGCCTGACGAGGTTCATCTATCTCATCCCTGTTCCGGTACTGAGCTCCTTACTTGTGCTGACAGCCTGGGAGATGATGAAGCTGGCCCGCGACCTCAGGCGTTTCAGGGAGATCTCTACCGCTGTTGTCGTCGCCTCAGTCTCCTTCCTGGCCCGAAATCTCATGCTGGCCGTCATCCTGGGGCTCCTGTGGGAGAGATTCTTGAGTGGCTTTGCGCTTGGCATCATAGAACTGGCCGGCAATGGGAGGGCGGAATGAGAACCGGTATACTTACGATCAGCGACCGCTGCTTTCGGGGCGAAAGGGAGGATCAGGGCGGCCCGTTGATCGGGGAATTGGTGAAGCAGGCAGGTGGCGAGATCGCCGTCTGCCGGATCATCCCTGACGAAACCCGGGAGATCACGGCAACGTTGGCCGAGCTGGCCGATAAGGAGCAACTCGATCTGGTTTTGACGACGGGCGGCACAGGTTTCTCGCCGCGAGACCATACGCCCGAGGCCACACTCGAGGCAATAGACAGGAGGGCCGCCGGGTTGGAAGAGGCGATGCGGATGGAAGGATACAAGAAGAACAAGCGGGCGATCCTTTCACGGGGGGTATGCGGCATAAGGAAGAAGACACTGATCATCAACCTTCCGGGAAGCCCAAAGGCCATCGAGGAGAGCCTGGAGGCTGTTATGCCGGTTCTGCCTCACGCTGTTGAAGTCCTAAGAGGCGAGGTCAAAGACTGTGATGTCAGCTGCCCGGAGGAGGAAAAGTGATAACATTTGATGAAGCACTTAAGATTGTGATGGACACCGTTAAGGTTCTCCCCCCCGAGCAAAGAGACATCCTTGATGCCGCCGGCATGACCCTGTCGGAAGATATAGTTTCCGCGGATAACATTCCATTCGTCGACAACTCCGCAATGGATGGCTATGCGGTCCGGTCAGAGGACCTCAAGGGCGCATCCCGTGAGAATCCGGTTTCCCTTAAGGTAGTCGAAGAGGTACCCGCGGGAAGGGTCGGGACTCAGAAACTTCGAAACGGCGAAGCCGTCCGGATCATGACCGGTGCTCCTGTTCCACCGGATGCGGATGCTGTGGTCATGCAGGAGGAGACCGAGGACTGCATTGAACATGTAAAAGTGATGGCCTCTGTCCGCAAGGGTGAGAATATCAGACCACGGGGTGAAGACATTAGCGAAGGAGAGACGGTCTTGAGAAGGGGGAAGCTCCTGACCCCGGCCGATATAGGTGTTCTGGCTTCGGTGGGCATGCCGAATGTCAATGTGATCAGGCGTCCCGAGGTGGCCATCTTCGCCACGGGCAATGAGATCATCGGTGTCGACGAACCCCTGGAAGCCGGGAAAGTCCGCAACAGTAACAGATACTCACTGCTTCCCCTTATGCGGGCTTTTGGAGCTAACCCCTCTGACCTCGGGATCGCCTCTGACGATGTCGGGAAGCTCACCGAGAAGATCGAGCAGGCTCTGACCAAGGACATCCTGGTTACCACCGGAGGAGTGTCAGTAGGAAAGTATGATCTGGTCCGTAAGGTGCTCGAGGATCTCGGAATGGAGACCAGGTTCTGGCGGGTGGCGATGAAGCCCGGTAAGCCTCTGCTTTTCGGAGAGCTCAAGGGCGTCACCGTGTTCGGTCTACCGGGTAACCCCGTTTCGTGTTTTGTGCAGTCGGAACTTTTCATCAGGCCTGCTATCCGGAAGATGAGTGGGAGACAGCAGACAGAACCGTTGTGGGTGGAGGCGGAGCTCACCACGAAGGTTAAAGGAAAAGAGGGCCGGGCGGACTTCACCACCGCACACGCCGAGTTTCGAGATGGCAGATTCTTTGCGACGCCGACCCTGAAACAGGGGTCAGGAAAACTGAGCTCGGCAAGTTCGGCTAACAGCCTGATCTACTTGCCGATGGGAGAGACCGCAGCAGCAGAGCGGCAGACAGTCAAACTCATCCTGTTCAGCAACTGGCAGCACAGCTGAGGTAACGTCGCGTTGGCAGAGACGAAGATTATCCTGATCGTCGGGAGAAAAAAGTCGGGGAAAACCGCACTCGTTGAGAAACTGCTTGCGGGTTTCAAGGCCAAAGGCTACAGGGTCGGGAGCCTGAAGCATACCGGGCACAACCACGAGCTCGACCGGGAAGGCACGGATTCCTTTCGACACGCGCGTGCAGGAGCCGAGAGCACCCTGATAATCTCTCCGGAAAGGATGGCCTTCTTCTCAGCCAGTCCCGAAAACAGAGATCTCGATCACCTGCTGAGCGCCCTCCTTGGCCACTGCGATCTCATAATTGGAGAGGGATTCAAACGCTCCAAGTTGCCGAAGATAGAGGTCGTGGACACCCGCAGCCACGACGGCCCGCTTTGCGGCACTGATGACAATCTCCTCGCGGTGGTTTCAGAGAGAGATCCGGGGCTGCCTCTCCCCCACTTCAGAGGTGACCAGGTCGATGAGATAATCGAGTTCGTGGAAGCCAGGCTCCTCGCAGAACCCGGGGAAAGAGGATCGCCTTGAGAGACGGCAGCACAGCCATAATCCTGGCCGGTGGCAAGAGCTCAAGAATCGGAGTCGACAAGGGCTTGATAAAGCTCGACGGCAGGCTGACCATGGTCGAGCGCATCATAGCCAACCTGGCGGGCCTCTTTGATGAGATGCTCATTGTGACCAATGACCGCTCCCTGTATGAGGGATTCCCGGCCGAGGTGGTGGAGGACCTGGTTGAAAGCAAGGGGCCCCTGGGCGGTATCTACTCAGGACTCTCGGCGTCCTCCAGCGATCTCAATTTCGTGGTCGCGTGCGACATGCCTTTTATCAGTGCCGACCTGGTCCGCTACATTATCGGTAAACCTAAAGCCTACGACGTGGTTATACCTGAGATCGATGGGAAGCTTGAGGCCCTGTTTGCGAGATACTCCAGGCGCGCGCTCCCTACGATCTCCTCCCACCTCCATCGGGATCGGCTTTGTGTTCAGGATATCCTCGAAGAACTGCCGACCCTGAGGATTGCTTCTCATGAGATCGAAAGATTCGATCCCGAGCGATTGACTTTCTTCAACATCAATTACCGGGAAGATTTCCGCAAGGCCAGGGATCTATATCACCGGATGAATGGGTAGCTGCTGCGAGACTGGTTGCATCCGACCTCCGGGTTGTGGTATCTTCGTGCGGATTCTGAGAGGCATAGGAGATCAAACAGGAGGAATAAAAATGGGTCTGGAATGGTTACCACGCGAAGATGAGATCAAGGATCACGCGCTCTATAAGGGCGACCAGTACTTCGGAACCGAACCGCCATGTACGGGCTATGAGAAAAAACCCATCATCGATGACAAGGGAAACCCGGTCAAGGGGCTCTATTCAGCCTGGATCACCCTCAACAATCCGAGGCAGTATAACTCCTATACGACCGACATGGTCAAGGGTGTGATCGCCGGCTTCCACAACGCGTCCCTCGATAGAAGCATTGTTGCCGTCATCTTCACGGCGGTCGGGGACAAGGCATTCTGTACGGGTGGTAATACCAAAGAATACGCCGAGTACTACAGCAAGCGACCGAATGAGTACGGCGAATACATGGAGCTCTTTAACCACATGGTCGACTCGATCATGTTCTGCAAGAAACCCGTGATCTGCCGTGTAAATGGTATGCGGATCGCCGGTGGCCAGGAAATCGGGATGGCCGCCGACCTTGCGGTGAGCTCGGACCTTGCGATCTACGGCCAGGCGGGGCCGCGTCATGGCTCGGCACCGGATGGCGGATCGAGTGACTTCCTGCCCTGGTACCTCGGTATCGAGGATGCCATGTGGAACTGTATATCGTGTGAGATGTGGTCGGCTTATAAGATGAAGCGGCTCGGTTTCATCACGAAGGCTGTTCCCGTAATAAAGGACGGGGATAAGTGGATCAGGAATCCACAGGTCATCACCGACAAGTATGTCGACGGCGGTGAGATTGTCTACGGTGAGTTTAAGAGCGGTGATGAGATGAAGAAGGCCAGGGCCTATGTCAAGGAGGCCAAGGTAGATTTTACGCTTCTCGATAAGGCGATAGACGACATCCTCTGGAGGTTTACAAACCTCTTCCCGGGATGCCTGATAAAGACCATCGATAGCATCAGGGCCAAGAAGAAATTCTTCTGGGATTACTCGAAGAACTACAACAGACACTGGCTGGCCACCAATATGGCGGGCGAGGCCTTCCTTGGCTTCCATGCCTTTAACACCAAGAAGATAACGGGCAGGGATGTGATCGACTTTGTCAAGTTCCGTCAGCTCATAGCCGAGGGCGCCTACCAGGACGATGAGCTCTTCGAAAAGGTGCTGGGGAAACCACTCGACAAAGACTGACATGTAATTCGGTGTCAGTTTGGAAATTACTAAGCTGTCACCGGATTGTTCAAACCTGAGAAGAATCAGCCGGCACGCGGCTTTCCACTTGACTGCGCCCGCAATCTGTGATATATCACAGGAAATTGCGAGTATCCGCATAAACTACTCAAGGATGAGGAAAAACGAGGAGAGGAGGTATTTGAGCAGATGAAGACATTATTAATTCTGTTGGGCTTGGTCCTACTCGTTTTCTGGGCAGTCCCTGCGAACGCCCACCTGTATATGGCTCTGGAGCTCGAGGCTGAGATACTCCATGCCACCGTCCGGGATTACTTCACCATATACTTTCATTTTGAGGACTACCGCACCGAACCCGGAACCACGACATTCACAGCCACGCTCAGTTTCCGTGGCAATGTTGTCGGACGCCTCACGTTCGACATTTTTGTGCCTTCAGGCTTCAAGGTCAAGGAACAGTTGACACTTCCGATACCTGAGGATGTGCCGCTTCCACCGGGTACCTACGAGCTTTGCCTCATGGCAGAGCGTGAGCCGGCCAGGTATACCGCATGTGCCGCGGTGACGCTTGACGGGCAGGCAACGATAATCGGCTTCTCCAACGAAGGCATAACTGGACCCAAGGATAGGGGTGACAAGACAAATCCGGTAGAGTAGTACTCCAAATACCGCCTGACGGTGGATCATTAAAATCTCTTGAAAAAACTTCTTGCATCGATTTGGGGATGTGGTACGTTTGTGCCAACGATCCTGAAAGAGGAGGAGTAGCGGACGATGGAGCGGGAAGACTTCGGAGACATCATGGACTTAAGAAAGGTCCCCATACCCCGTGCTCCCAAGGCACTCATACGCTTGATCGTGCCCGCTATCATAGTCCTGATCCTGCTCTTCACGACCTTCTATACGGTAGGTCCCGAAGAGATCGGTATCGTACTCCGTCTGGGCAAGTATGTTCGAAGCACCGATCCCGGACTCCATGTTAAGCTCCCCTTCGGTGTCGAAGGTGTGACAAAGGTCCCCATCCAGCGCCAGCTCAAGCAGGAATTCGGTTTCCGTACGGTTCGCGCCGGTGTGAGGACCGAGTATACGACCCGGGGGACGGCCGGAGAGTCCAACATGCTAACCGGTGACCTCAATGCCGCGGTCGTCGAGTGGGTCGTCCAGTACAGGATTGTAGAGCCCTATATGTACCTCTTCCGTGTCCGCAATGTCAGCAATACTTTCCGCGATATGTCGGAAGCGGTAATGCGGCGCGTGGTTGGCGATCGCACGGTAAACGAGGTCTTAACAATCGGCCGCCAGGAGGTTGCCGATAATGTTCTGCTGCAGCTTCAGGAACTCTGTGACCAGTACGAAACGGGGATCAAGGTGGAGCAGGTGGTGCTTCAGGATGTCAATCCACCGGACGCCGTGAAGCCATCCTTTAACGAGGTCAACGAAGCCCAGCAGGAGCGTGAGCGGCTAATCAACGAAGCCCAATCGGAGTACAACAAGGTGATCCCCAGGGCACGGGGTGAGGCCGAGCAGACGATCCGGCAGGCCGAAGGTTATGCTCTCGACAGGGTTAACAGGGCGCGGGGAGATTCGGCCCGCTTTGTCGCAGTCTTCGATGAATACCTGAAGGCGCCTGAAGTCACACGGAAACGAATCTATCTTGAGACAATGAACGAAATCCTTCCGCGCGTCGAATCAAAGATCATTGTCGATGACGATCTGAGAGGGATTCTCCCGCTTCTCAATCTGAATACATCGAGAGAGGCAAGCAAAGAATGAGAGGAACCATCTGATGCGGATTGCCGCGGCCGTCGTTGTGGGGATTGTGATACTGATCGTGCTCGGGAGCAGTCTCTACGTGGTCAGGGAATACGAGCAGGTGATTATCACCCAGTTCGGGCGGCCCATTGGGGACCCGATCGCGAAACCGGGTCTTAAGGTCAAGGTGCCGCTGATCCAGAAGGCCCACAGGTTCGAGAAGCGCTTCCTCGAGTGGGATGGCGACCCCAACCAGCTCCCCACCAAGGACAAACGGTTCGTCTGGGTCGATATGTACGCCCGCTGGCGGATCACCGATCCCCTGCTTTACTTCCAACGTCTCCGTGACGAGCGCGGTGCGCAGACACGGCTCGATGATATCCTCGACGGGGAAACCCGAAATGCTATTGCCAATCACAACCTGCTCGAGGTTGTACGGAACACCAACCGCACACCGGAGCAGAGCGAGCTTGAGGCCAGGGATGAGACCGGTCTTGAGGACATAGGTGTCGGCAGGGACATGATACGTATGGAGATCCTCGGTAAGGCCCAGACGCGAACAGCAGATCTCGGTATCGAAATCCTGGATGTTCAGTTCAAGCGAATCAATTACGTGGAAGAAGTAAGACGAAAGGTCTATGAGCGGATGGTTGCCGAGCGTGTGCGGATTGCCGACCGGTTCCGTTCCGAGGGTGAGGGTGAAGCCTCACGGATCCGGGGCGAGAAGGAGCGCGAGCTTAAGCGAATCCAGTCTGGTGCATACCGCGAGGCCCGGAAGATCATCGGAGGTTCCGATGCGGAGGCGACAGGGATTTATGCCGCTGCGTACAATCGCTCTGAGGGTTCACGGGCCTTCTATGAGTTCCTGAAGACTATGGAGATCTATAAGACTACGCTTGATTCCGAAACCTCACTTGTTCTTTCGACCAGCGGTGAGTTCTACAAGTTTATAGAATCATCCCGGGGCCAGTAAGAGCCCTCTACTTCACTTCCCTGATTCTGCCGGCTTCGAGTTTCACCATGCGTGTAGCCACGGACTTTAAGAGACCACGGTCATGAGACACGACGATCATGCTCTGGGGAAGTTGAAGCAGGAGATTCCGTATGCGCTCCGCTGACTCCGGATCGAGGTCGTTTGCCGGTTCGTCCAGGAGGAGCACCGCGGGCTTCATGGCAAGCACGGTCGCCAGTGATACCAGACGCTTCTCCCCACCCGAGAGATGATGGGTGATCCGGTCCTCGAAGCCCTCAAGACCTACATCGGCCAGCGTCTCCTCGATTAGAGTTTCAGTCTCTTCACGGGTTCGCCCTAAATTCATGGGACCAAAGGCTATGTCCTCGCGGACCGTGGGACAGAAGAGTTGGTCCTCCGGATCCTGAAAGACAAGCCCCACGCGCTCGCGCACACCCCAGAAGTCTTTCTCTTCGGTTCTCGGCGTGCCGAAGACTTCGATCGACCCGCGATCGGGATACATCAGTCCGACTATGAGATGAAGCATTGTCGTCTTGCCGCATCCGATGTGGCCGGTAAGACCGAGACGCTCCCCGGCCCGGAGGGTGAGATCCATCCCTTCGAGGACCTTCTCCCCTTTCGGGTAGCTGTACCATACGTCTTCAAGCCGGATGTGTTCGCTGTCATCCATTTGACTAATCTATCCCCCAAGCATTCCGACGAGAGCCATACCGGCCAAAATCGGAATACTCACACCTGCGAAGACGAGATCCCGCCTGTGAAACTCAAAATGTCTGAAGATATAAAACCTGCCACGGAAGCCCCGGCATTTCATGGCCGCCATGATACGCTCCGATCGCTCAAGACTCCGTACCAACAGCATCGCAACCAAGTTGCCGTAGCTTGCATAGGTGTGCCGGTTCATCCGGGGCCGGAACGCCCGTGTCTTCATCGCGCGCAGCAGATTCTCGTACTCATGATGAAGAACATCGAGATATCTCAGGGTGAACATGAACAGATGAATCAGTTTGTCGGGCACACACAGATGCTGGAAAGCGTGTCCGAGCTCGAAGAGCTCAACCGTGCCCAGGAGCGCGGTCAGTGTAAGCACAATGGCATTGGCCTTGAGGATGAGCACCGCGCACCAGGTGAGTCCTTCTACCGTGTAATTGAGCGTCCCCACTGTGAAAGCTGCCCGGCCCGGATATGTCACCGGCACCAGGATGAACACCACGGCCATGAAACTGTTGAGTCTCAAGAGACGTCTCGCAAGAGGTGCTGCCGGAATCCGGGCAAGGAGAACCAGAAACACGCCCAGAGTAACCCCGATTCCCAGCACCCCAAAGTTGATGCTCAGCGCAAGGAGGAGCGAGAAGACCGCGGAGAGAATGATCCGCCCGCGTGGATCAAGCCGGTGGACCACGGTGTCACCCGCAAAGTAGGTCGTACAGCTCACGGTCCACCACCTTTTCGGATCTGCTGTGGTATCTCAAACGCGCCGGGATAGACCCGGGTAAGAAAAGCGGCGACGAACCCTGTAAACACACCCTCAATTGCTATGATCGCGAGATACGGGACCAGTGCCAACCCAACAATGGTTGTGAGATGCTTCCCGCAAAACACAAGCGCCGCTCCCCAGAGTATGAACGAGAGAGCGACTGCGGTCATCCCGGCTGCGAGACCGATTATGAAGGAACTCCGTTCGGTCGTCGATGCGCGGAGTCTCCCGCTGAACAGGTAGTATACGGCAATGGCCGGTAATCCCATGGTTACGGTATTGATGCCGAGAGTCGTGAAACCACCGAACTGAAAAAGAAGGGCCTGAAGGAAAAGTGAGATCAGGAAAACCGGCAGTGCCGCCCAACCAAGCACGATGCCCGCCAGGCCGTTTAAGACCGGGTGGACTGCCGAAGGGCCGATCGGGAGACGGATAACCACCGACGCCACAAAGATCGCCGCGGATATGAGTGCTGCACGGGGGATCTGTTCGTCTTTCATCACCCGGATGCCGAGAGCGACCCCGGCTCCCGCAACCAGCGCCCCCGCGGCTGCAATAGGAACCGGTGCCACTCCCTCGGCAATGTGCATGGCTTAACGCACTTTCCGCCGGCAGTAGAAAAGGGCCACAATACCGAAGAGTCCGAAGATCACAGCTATGCCCATGACAATTTCACGGACACGGTCACCTCGCTTGGCGCTGTCGGAGCTGCCGGTCATCTCGGCAGTCTCATCCGGAGCTTCATCGATGCCCGGGGTGAAGCTCGCCGTCGCCAGGTGACCCGTCCCGTCCTCTACAATTACCCTCCACTCGCCCGCGCTGTCCGGAACGAATGCAAACCGGCCGTGGGAATCGGTGACTCCCGTTTGAAAGATCTCGGATTTCTCAGCGGGTCTGTAGACTCTGACATCACAGAAGGCCATGGGACGGCCGTCATGGTAGTGGGCCTCGATAGCCGCGGCCCCATCAATAATGTCGCAGTGGGCTCCATGACCCAGACATACGCCGGCCGAGCCGGCTACCAGCCCGATAGCCAGGACTCCGATCGCAAGTGTGACGTGCCTGCTCGCTACGCGCCTCACAACCCTCTCCCGGTGGATGCGGTCGCGACCGACGTGTATTTAACTCCCTTGGCCGCCTTGAGCGCCCGTGTCAACTTCCTGATCTTCTTCGCCACCCCTCTCACCACAACGATCTCGAAGCAGTTGTCATGATCAAGATGAACGTGCTGGGATGAGATGATAAGATCATGATAATCATGCTGAATGTGAGTAAGCCGCCGGCTGAGATCCCGCTTGTGGTGATCGTAGACCATGATGATCGCGGCGGCCACCTCTTTTCCCTTCTTCCACTCCTCTTCCACAAGGCCGTCACGTATCAGGTCGGCAACCGCCTTCGACCTCGTGGGGTACCCCCCGACCTTGATCTGCCTGTCAAACCGCTTGAGCAGGTCACCATCAATCGAGACACTGAACCTTACAAGTTCCGACATCATCGTCCTCTCTGCGTATTACGATCCTGAAATATGTATTACTACTCTACCATGATACCGGACCCTGTCAACCCGATTCTTATGCAAACGGCAAACTCTCCACGGGTCATATAGTGAGGCCGAGATACTATCGCAAAGGAAAAGTAACGTGGACGTCTTATCGATATTGGCCAGACTTGGTAATGGTTGGTGATTGCCGCCAGCCCAGACCAGTACTGATTGACAGGGCACCCGACCTGTGGTAAACTAGGAGCGTCAGAGTAGACAACTGAGCTAGTGAGCGTGGTTTTGTTGACTTGCCGAAAGCATGGGAGGTGCGGTTGTGAAGTTATTTGGATTGGGAGTATTGGTAACCCTCTTCCTCATCGGAAGTGTGGTCTCGCTTTATGCTGGTCCGCCAGAGATGGTGACGGGTGGTGTGGAGTTCACGCGGATGGAGGCCTGTGGTGAGGTGTTGGCGAAAGCTGAATTCACCGCACATGCGGAGCATAATGGGAATCCCGCAAAGGGCATGTTCAAGTACAAGGATTCGATAGACAGGGAAGTCAGGATCGATGTCGATTGTGTCCTTATTCATCGCTGTGGGAGATGCTGCTGTGCGACGTTCTCGGGCCCCGTGGTCAGGACCAATGTGCGTGAATGGGAAGGTAAATGGATACAGGTCTGGGTCAGGGACGGTGGATCGTCGGGCCGCGACAAAGATCTGATCGGCGCCACGATCTACGACAGGGATCCCGAATGCCACCCCAGCTTGCCGCCGGAGTGGTGGGAGGTAACCCACGGTAACCAGCAGATTCACCCAAGATGTGACGGACCGCCCGGACGTGTGGCACGTTAACATCTGGAGTTGACTGAGTAGGCCGATCTAACCTACGCCCCGGAGTTACGATTGTGACTCCGGGGCTTTGTCTTGCCATTCCCCTTTTCTGATGATAAACTTCACCGCGCGTCGGTTTCCATAACGGGGAGAGAATGAACAACCAGGGTGAAAAGGGAACAGTCAAAGGCGGCATAATGAAGGCCCTGGGCCCGGGGTTCCTGTTTGCCGCAGTCTCTGTCGGTGTTTCTCATGTTGTTCAATCAACCCGGGCGGGGGCCGGTTATGGTTTCTCCCTTCTCTGGGTGATCGTCCTCGCGTTGCTGCTTAAGTATCCGCTGTTTGAATTCGGCCAGCGTTACGCAGCCGCCACCGGGAACAGTCTGCTTGAAGGCTACCGCCGCCAGGGGAAATGGAGTCTTGTACTCTATCTTATCCTCACGGTGGGGACGATGTTCACGGTCCTGGCCGCGGTTACGGCAGTGACGGCAGGTCTTGCGATCCAGATGACGGGGCTTACGCTTCCTTTGGCTGCATGGTCGGCAATCATCATCGCAGCCTGTGTCCTGTTACTCGTTATCGGTCGCTACCCCCTGCTTGACAAGGTGATCAAGGTCGTCATGGGCCTGCTCGTAATCTCCACGGTCGCGGCCACCATCGTGGTTCTACCCAAGCTCAAAGGGGCAAGTCTCTGGGGACCGGTTCGCTTGATCGATGTTGCTTTCATCGTGGGACTCGTGGGATGGATGCCGACCGGAATGGATGTCAGTGTCTGGCAATCGTTCTGGACTCTGGCGCGAAAGAAAGAAACAGGGTGTACCCCGACACTCAAGGCAAGTCTCTTCGATTTCAATCTCGGCTACATCGGGACCGGCGTCCTTGCACTCATGTTCTGTACGCTGGGGACCGCTGTGATGTTTGACAAGGGTATCACGTTCCAGAGCAGCGCCGCCGCCTTCGCAGGCCAGGTGATCGACCTCTATACATCCACGCTCGGGCCGTGGAGCAGACCGATAATCGCGATCTCGGCTTTCACAACGATCTTCTCCACGGTGCTTACGGTGGTTGACGGTTTCCCGAGGGGTTTACAGCTCGTTGCGCGGCGCTTCAGGACCCCGGAGGATCCGGTGGATGTGCTCGAGCGGTCGGGAAATTCGTGGGACTACTGGTTGTGGATGGGCATAATGGCGGTCGGAGCGATGCTTATAATCGGTTTCTACCTTAAGAGCCTCAAGGGGCTTGTCGATCTGGCCACAACACTTTCATTTATCACCGGCCCGTTCCTCGGGTTCTTGACGTACAGGGCGATCACCGCCAAGTATGTCCCGGCTGAATGCAGACCGGCAGCCTGGCTTCGCGGTCTTGCTGTCCTCGGTATTGTGTTCCTGGGTGGGTTCCTCATCTTCTTCCTCTACTACAGACTCTTCATGGTGAACTGATGTTGAATCAGAAGAACATTGCGCGATTCAGGACTGTTGTCACCCGGATATTCAGCGAGGACGAGGGAATATCCTCAAGGGATGCGCTCCGGCGGTACTATGGACCGCTCGAAGAGCAAGATCAGACCGTCGAATACGTGCGCGGTGTTGTTGATCTCCTCAATCTGACCACAAAGTCGATCGATGGCATGGTCGTCCTCGATGCAGGATGCGGCTACGGCATGATGTGTATGCTTCTCGCAACTCTCGGTGCAAAGGAAGCACACGGGATCGACATAATGGAAGACAGGATGGGTGTATTCAAGGAGTGCCTGAGCAATCTCAAAGCAGGGGGCACGGAACTCCCGGTCTTCCCCATCGTTGGAAACGCAATGCGAAGTGACTATGATGATGACAAGTTTGATCTGATCCTCTCGGTTGAGGCAATCTCCCACTACCGGGAGCCGGACCTGTTCTTTGAGGAATGCGCGAGAATCCTCAGGCCCGGTGGCGTTCTCCTGATCTCAGACGGCAATAACGGTGCTAATCCGAGAATCGTGACAGAGTGCAAGGAGCTCTGGAGAAGATTTGAGCAGGGTCCGACGGGAAGGATCGGTCCTCACATCATAGTAGAGGCGTACGAGGACATACGAAAGGGCATGATCCGGGAGGCGTATCCCGAGTGGAGTGAACAAGATGTCGCGGCAGTCGCGAGGGGAACCTCGGGTATGACAAGGGATGAGATCCTGGAAGCCTGCAGGGCGAAGGAGGAGCAGGGAGTAATACCCGACCAGACGTTTGCCGGCGACGAGTGCCCGGTGCATCCCGGCATTGGCGCCGTGCTCGAACGGTTTCACCATCCGCGGGAGCTCGCCGGAAGAATCGAAGTATTTGGATTTAAGACTCAGGTCTACTCATATTTCGGCGGTGCCGGTGGTAATCCTGCAATAAGGTTTGCGAACCATGTCCTTAAAGCACTCACGAAGTACACTCTCAAGTATGCGCGTGGCTACAGGATAGTCGCTACGAAAGTGTAGCCAGTCTATCTGAAAGTAGCTTTGATCCGGCCCCAGGTACGATGAAGCACTTGACCCAGGCTGAGTTCCAGACTAAACTCCTTTGCGTGAAAGCACCTATTACCATCTCTTTCTATATGCACAAGGCCTATCCACTTTTTCTCGAGGACAGTAGCGCCTTTGAGAGCGAGGTGGGCGGTGCAGAGATGGATTTCTATGTTATCGCTACGGAGCTCGCAAAGAACAAGGATTTCTCGATAACCTTCTATACGGGTGATTACGGCCAGGCAGACACGATACGGATCACCGACAATCTCACCCTGCGGAAGTTTCCCTTCTGGGAGCCGGACGTGTATCCCAGGTGGCACCATAAGATTATCCGGCGGATTCTTTGTTTCTGGACACTGCTCAATGACCGCTCCGATGTGTTTTTCTCAGAGGCACACAGCGAACTCTGGGGATACGTCGTTCTTGTAAGGAAGTTCCTCTTACGAAAACCAACGGTCTACCGGATTGCAAGCGACCTGGATCTTGAGTTACCCAAGGATAAGAAATCCGACTTTTTCTATCGTATGTTCGATTTCGGGCTCAAGCACACGGACTTCGTAGTGGCACAGAATGCGGCCCAGCGGCACCTGCTTGAATCAGAGCGGGGCAAGACAACCGTGGAAATCAAGAATGCCTTGTGGGACATACCCACTCCAGCTGATATCGTCCGTCGGAAAGATATCGTGCTCTGGGTCGGGAGGGGCATCCCGCTCAAGCAGCCGATGAAATTCGTAGAACTAGCCCTGTCGCTCCCCGAGGAACGCTTCCTGATGGTCTTTCCCGGTAAGGGTGCAATCAAGGATGAGATAGTCCGTGAGGCCGGGGGTATGAGTAATCTTGAGGTGATAGATTACGTTGACCCGAGGAAGATACAGGAGACCTACAATCGCGCAAAGTGCCTGGTCAATACCTCCACTCACGAAGGGTTTCCCAACTCATTCGTACAGGCCCTTATGGGTGGGACACCCGTGGTGGGTCTCAATGTCAACCCGGACGGCATACTCGATAGCCTCGATATCGGCCATTGCTGTCACGGGGATCTTGCTCAGGCAACGGAGTTTATAAAGTCGCTTTCCGGTGAACGTATGGACCAGCTCTACGCAAACTGCCGGGCCTACTTTAAGGAAAACCACGATATCTCTACAGTGATCAAGAAGTACGAGGCGTTGTTTGCCGATATAGCTTCTAAGAGTGTTACGGCGTAGCTCTCGTTACTTTCGCCCCGGACCGGTTTGTGTTAGAATATAGGGTTGAATCGAGAGAAGACCGATATGACACCACCTAAAGTCTTTTTGCTGGGTCTTGATGGCGCCACGTGGCGAGTGCTGGATAAGCTCATCGCAGAGGGCGTAATGCCCAACCTGGCAGCACTCTCGGCCGGGGGCACAAGGGGGGTTCTCCGCTCAACCATCCCCTATTCCACGCCTGTAGCCTGGTCCAGCGTGCTCACAGGAGTCAGACCCTTTAAGCACGGCATATTCGGATGTCATAGTATGGAGAACAGGGACGGCGTTATACTTATCCGCCTCACAGACCGCTCACAGATCAAGGCCCCCCTGGTCTTCGATATCTATAACCAGATCGACAAGCGTGTGATCTCCGTCAATATGCCGATGACCTACCCGCCTCATCCGAAGGACGGTACGGTGATAACCGGGATGATGACTCCCTCAAAGGAAAGCAGGTTCTACTTCCCGGAAGACCTGATGAGTGAACTCCGTGAGCACAACATCGACTACAAGATTGATATCGGGTTCGGTCGGGAGCAGGCAGCGGATTTCGTCCAGAAGATTACGGCCTACCTCGGCAACGGTGCGGTCGCATTCCTGGATGACCTGAAGCATGTAAGTGAAGAGCGGGAGAAGGCGGTTTTCCACCTGCTCGATTCCAGGGAGTGGGACCTCTTCATGGTCACCATGGTGAGCATGGACAGGATTCAGCACTACTTCTGGGATCTTTTTGAGGATGAACACGCTCATCCCGAAATCCGTAAGAGCATCTATGACCACTACCGGTATCTTGATGCGGTGCTCGGGAGGGTCTATTCGAGGATCAAGGACGAGGCCCTGCTCGTTGTCTGCTCGGATCATGGCTTCGGCAAGTACTCGGGCAATTTCCATCTCGATGTCTGGCTTGAGAAGATGGGCTATCTGGCCAGGAAGGGAAACAGGCCCATGGCAGTGAGGCTTGCCAAGAAGATCGCGAAAGGTCTCAGGATCAACAAGATCCTGGCCCGGTCGCTTGAGCGTTCAAAGAAGACGCTGGCAAAGAAGCTGATGTTCGCCGGTACATCCGATATCGACTGGAGCCGGACCAAGGCGTATGTCTATTCGACCGACAGCATCAGGATAAACCTCAAGGGCAGAGACCAGTACGGAATCGTCGAACCGGGTGAAGAGTTTGAGAATCTCAGAGAAGAAATCAAGCAGGAGCTTCTTGGCATAACGGTCGCCGACGGGACGCGTCTTATCGAGAAGGTGCATTTTGCGGATGATCTTTACGGCTCGTCCGGTGCCAAGGACGCACCGGATATCATCTACGAGTTTACCGAAAAGAACCACTACGCAACCTACTACGGCCCCCAAGGGGGGTCACAGATCTTCGGAGAACCCTATCCGTGGAAACAGGGTGACCACCGCATAGACGGCATGTATCTCATCGCAGGTAAAGGTGTCGTGGCCGGCAAGAAAGTAACGGCCGACATAGAGGATATCCTACCCACCATGATGTTCATCCAGAACCTGCCACCAAGTGAGGACTTTGACGGCAGGGTCATAAGTGAGGCCTTTACCAAGGATTTCATCTCCGATAGAAAGGACCATGAGCGGCGCTCATTCGAGCGAAGCGAGGTCGAAAAGCCTGATAGCGACAAGGACGATGAGGTGATAGACCGTCTCAAAGGTCTCGGCTATATCTAATAGCAGTTCTGCTTACGCTTACCCGATCTTGATCCGTGCATCTACGACGGCTGCACCCTTACCCTTCGGAAACGCCAGCACAGGGTTCACATCCATCTCTTCTATCCCGGGAAAGTCTGCGCCCAGCATGGAAAGCCGGATCAGGATCTCGGCAAGTTTATCAATATCAGCCGCCCTCTCCCCTCTCACACCCTCAAGCACGGGGAAACCCTTGATCGAGCTGATCATACTCATTGCATCTTCATTTGAAAGTGGCGCAAGTCTGAACTGAACGTCCTTCATGATCTCCACAAACACTCCACCCAGACCGAACATCATCGTGGGGGCAAGGCCTTCATTACCCTTGATACCCATGATCACTTCCCTGCCACCCTTCATGTACTCCTGAAGTATGAACGCAGGCTTGGCCTTGGAGAACTTCCTGGCCATCCCGTCATAGGCGGTGACGAGTGCCCGCTCGGTCTTGATATCGAGTGCCACGCCACCGACATCGGACTTGTGAAGCAGGCTCTCGGCATCGACCTTTAGGACAAGCGGGAATCCGACTTTCTTTGCAGCCTTCTTAAGATCCGCCTTCTTCGTGATCCTCACTGTCTTCGCAGCCGGGATGCCGTAACACTTGAGCAGATCGAATACATCGTCCTGGGGCAGGAACTTTCCCTTGCCCCGGTGCTGTTTGACGATCGCCTTTGCCCTCTTGGTATCGCACTTGTACTTCTTATAGACCGGCGCCTTTCTCTGGACGAACTTGCCGTACTGGGTCATCGATGAGAGCACCCTGGCAGCGGTCTCGGCATAATCATAAACGGGGATACCACCCTCCCGTATGATCCGGACGACATTGGCCCACTTATCTATGGTCATCACCTGGCAGACGATGGGTTTCTTCGCGGTCTTGCCCAGGGCATTGAGTTTCCGGGCAATACCCTCGCAATCCGCGAACGGGGCTGTCACGAAAACAAGCAGCACCGAATCGATGCCGGGATCCTTAAGAAGCGCTTCCACGGTGCCGCCGTACTGCTCCGGGCCGGCTGTTGCAATCACATCAACGGGGTTGGAGACTATGGCCTCCGCAAACACGAGCTTCTTGAGTGTCTCCTTGGTTTTGGCACCCAACTTCGCAAGTTTGAGCCCGCGTGACATACATTCATCAACGGCGATGATCGCGGGGCCTCCAGTGTTTGTGACGACCACGACCCTGTCACCTTTGGGTACCGCCTGGTCGGAAAAGGCAATGGCCGTCTTGATCATGTCATCCTGGGAGTGAAAGCGAAGTACTCCTGCCTCTTCGAAAATCGCGTCGGTCAGCGTATCCTGATCGACCAGCCGTCCCGTGTGGGATGCGACGGCCGAGATCCCTTCTGCTGTCCTGCCTGCCTTGAGGGCAAGTATGGGCTTTTTAGGCGTGGTGCGTCTGGCGACTTCAAGAAAGCCCTTAGGGTCCTTGAGCGTTTCGATGTGGACCATGATCGCCCTGGTCTCTTCATCATGACCGTAGTAGTCGATGATCTCGTTCATGCTGACATCGGCTTCGTTACCGAAGCTCGAATACATGCGTATACCCTTCCCGATGTTATACAGGTGAAGCTTCAGGGTCTCCCCCACCCCACCACTCTGCGCGACTATCGAGATGTTTCCAGGACTCATAGGAACGAAGGTGAAATTGGCATACACCGAAATCTCGGGATCGGAGTTCTGGATGCCCTGCGAGTTAGGTCCGTAGACACGCATCCCGTACTTGTGGGCAACCTCAACTATCTGTTTCTCAAGCGCGATCCCATCTCCCCCGACCTCCTTGAAGCCGGCCGTGTGCACGATCGCGAACTTAACACCCTTTTTGCCGCAGTCCTCGAGCACATACGGGACGAGCGTGTTCTTTATCGAGATATTGACGAGGTCGACCTCGTCCGGTACGTCCGCGATCGAGGCATAGGCAGGCAGGCTCTTTATGTACTTCGCCTTTGGATTGATCGGATAGATCGGGCCCTTGAAGTCATGATCAAGAAGGTTTTGCATCACGATGTGGCCGATGCTCAGAGGGTTATTCGAGGCTCCAATGATCGCAACAGATCTCGGTCTGAACAGGGCATCAAGCATCTTATCCTCCTTCTCCTTCAAGGGCATAAAGCGCCGCACCAAGCGCTCCCGTAAGCTGGGAAAGCGGCGGCACGAAGATTTCCTTACCCAGTTTAGCGCTGAACATCTCTACGAGGTGTGGGTTATGGGCCACAACACCCCCGGTCATAACGATGTCACCGGCCAGCGGATCCATCTCAGTGGCCCGCTTTATAACAGCACCGAACACACCCCGTACAAGATCCTCGACTTTGACGCCTTCCCTGATTCTTGCCAGGATCTCCGTGGCGGTAAAGACGGTACAGTAGCTTCCGAGCTCGATTTCCGTCGTACCCTCTCGGGCGAGTCCATCGAGGTCTTCAATCGGGATCTTAAGCCGGTTGGCTATTTCCTCAAGAAACGCACCGGTACCCGCTGCACACTTGCGATTCATCTTAAAACCGACTCGCTTGCCTGAAACATCGACCCGGATGACCTTATTGTCCTGGCCCCCGATATCTATGAGGGTATGCGCCCGCGGATAACTGTGGAAACTTCCCCTGGCGTGGCAGCTTATCTCAGTCCTGGAAAGGTTGGCAAAGGGGACATTCCGTCTCCCGTAGCCAGTGGATATGACGGCAGCCATACCGGTACCATCCGGACCGGCATCTAACCCGGCTTCAGGCCTGGCCCCGGCAAAAGCGCTTTCGGCTGCACCCTTGAAGTCGACCCCGGAATCCACAACCGCGGAACCGAGGATTTCCTTTTCCTCGTTGATTATTATCGCCTTGGTCGTGCAGGCGCCGACATCGATTCCGGCAAAGTGAGTCATTGCTTAGGGTTCTCTCGGGTTACTTTCCTTCCATCTGCTCCACGAAGGCTTCAATATTGGTCTTTGCCTGTTCCTCCGAGTAGCACCTGAGGTCATTGAGGTCGCCGTTTATGGTCACACTTGGGATGCCGAGTTTCTTCTCGAGCCGCTCGGGCATCCCGTACCGGTTGTTCGAATTGTTGGGACAGGTCTTGGCATCATGGAACAGGATACCGTCCACCTTGTACTTCGCGACCATCTCTTCGATGTAGTTCTGTTTGAACTGCTCGTTCCGGGCAATGAAGATCTCAGAGTAGGCACGCGCCATGCTGGTAAACGGATCTTCAGGATCGAAGGAATCAAAGATCCAGGAGTTACAGTATGTGGATGCTACGACAGCCGTCTTGAGTTCGATAAAGAACTCAGCCAGATTCCTGAGTTTCCCCCAGATAGGCATTCCTTCCCAGTAAAGCCGGAACTTCTCATCCTCGACCGCGCCGTCCTTCGCTGCCACCTTATCCTCGAGTTCCTTGAGCAACACCTTGTAGTACTCAATCGCCTTCTCGGATCCCCTTAAGACCACGGCAGGACCCATCTGAATGGTTGCATCAAAGAAGGTCATCGGGGCGGGAGAGTTCTCATTGGCCTCAAGCACCTTTTTCCACATCAACGTGCAGTCGCGGGAGCACGCGACCACGCTCTTGAACTTGTCCATGTCAAACTTGTTGCCCGATATCTCCTCAAGGGTCGGGACAAGGTCCTTTATCTGACCGGCTATACCCTCAAGATGATAGTCCCTTATCTCGCCCAGGTTACGGTAGGTACTTATCCCGATACACGGGACATTGAGTTCTCTCGAATACCAGTTGAGCCAATCCTCCACATCACGACACTGGTTTGTGTTATAGACCAGGATATCGGGCTTGGGGACACCATCGAACCATTCGTAGGCACGCGACAGAGGAGTCTCCTGCTTTATGAAGGCACCGACATCGCTCGTGAGATAAGAGCATATGTCGGGTGAATACCCGACGGCGTTGGCGACCGGGATATAGTCATTGGCCGTCCTCGTGGATCCGAGTACGGCTCCGTGGTTTTCAGGATAGTGAACGGCGAAGCCGAAACTGAGGAGCAACTCCGCGGGTCCGACACTTGTACACCAGGCGACCTTCCGCGATCCGTCCTTTGAAGCATCACTCAGGTCATGGAAATAGTCGGCCATCACCTTCTTCAAGAGCCCGCCTGACTGGATTTTCTTTATTTTGACCTTCTTTTCCTCACCCATTTTTCCTCCTCCGGGAGTCTCTTAACCTTCAATCACGAAACACGTCTTTAGGTCGGGAGTAACCAACACCTACTCCTCTTGGGCTTTAGAGCCTATCAGCACGACCGTGCCAAGTCAAGCAGCATTAGGAGGCCCGAAAGATCGGGGCTGGAAGGAGCGGCTGAAAGGCGTTAGAATCTGCTTGATCGATCAATTGCAACCGGAGGGAGTGAATCCGTGGCGACAACAATAAGGTTCCTGGGTGCAGCCCAGAACGTGACAGGGTCGAAGTACCTGCTTGAATGTGACGGTCTTAACATACTGATTGACTGTGGGATCT
>JALGZP010000149.1 GCA_025774845.1 bacterium | reverse complement strand
CGGCAGCCATCAGGCCTGTGAACAAAGCAACCCGCACGGTGTTTCCACAGACCTCTGCCCATCGGGCCCTGTACGGCCTTCCCAAGGAGAATGATGTTGGACAGCATGATGCGACCCCAGCATTCACGGCTGTTTGTCTCTGGGGCATCTATCCTCCACCCGCCTCCGCATCCCTTCGTTGCAAGTTTGGCGTCGAGGATATAGGGATTCCATCCCAGGTGGAGTGTAGCTGGGGTCACCATGCGCTGTTTGCCAGGGGCAAGGGTGGCTATTTGTCCGGGGGAACGGTTACGGGCTGAGGGGCGCCTGTTCGACACAAGTGGCGCACAGGGGCGTCTGTGCGCCACTCCTCTTTTCTGCATAAAACCCGCCTTGGTTACCACCTCAGGGGTTCACGATTTGCCAATTGCTGAGTATAGTTGGGACAGACAAGTTACACCGTGCGGACTATGCAGGTTTTGCTACGGCAGGCCTGCCTGGGCAGGAGGCAGATTCCATGGGACCAAGAACTGTTATCCCCTGCTTGGTTGCTTTGGTTAAAGTGACACTCACCCCGAGTGTTCACAAGATGGTTAAGCATCCCAGTACCGTGGGGCCGCCACCCTTATCACCAAGCCTGGCATCATCCAACGCCCCCATGACTCTTTCCTCGGGAAGCGAAACTGTCTATACAGAGGTGCACGTCGACTAATCCTCCTGCCCAGAGGACGCACGTCGCCGCGCTTCAGACATCACCGACAGGGTGTTGATCATATCGGAACACTATGAGCCTGTCCCCAATATGCGTGTAATTGCGGAATTGACGAACCTGGAGAGTATGTGGTATAATCCCGATGGCAAACCGCTGGAGGTGACGCCATGCGAGTTGATTCCAGGGTTACGGGAGTGCACTGTATAGTTATATGTGTCGGAGTAATCCTGTTGCTCCTTGCGGGCAGCTCGTTTGCGGCCAGGCCGGATACGGCCTGGACCTGGGTATACGGAGGATCGCAATCCGACGTGGCCGAGGATGTTCAGCCAACGTATGACGGAGGGTATATCATCGTGGGCACTACCCGGTCCTTCGGGGCCGGTGGGTCGGACGTTCTCCTGGTCAAGGTGAATGCCGACGGCGATACGGTGTGGACCAGGACCTATGGCGGCGCGAACGACGACGCGGGACTTTCGGTCCTCGAGGTCGCCTCGGGCGGAGGCTATATGGTTGCCGGAAAGACGCAGACCTTTGGCGGGGGCGGTGACGATGTCTACTTGCTGAGGGTAGACCCCGACGGTGATACGCTCTGGACAAGGACCTATGGAGGCCCGTCTGACGACATGGGCAAGAGCCTCAGGCGGACCCATGACGGCGGGTACGTAATAGCAGGAAACACCAATTCATTTGGAGCCGGTGGCACCGATGTGTATCTCATACGAACAGATTCCGATGGCGATACTCTATGGACAAGAGCTTTCGGGACCGCTACAACCGAGCGGGGCTACTCGGTGGATGAAACATCGGACCACGGGTACATCATCTGTGGTACCCGGCGGAACCCGGTCGGGCCGGCTGCTATGGATGCCTACATCGTACGGGTATCGGCGGATGGTGAGAGTCTCTGGACCAAGACCTACGGGGTCGGGGATGTGAATGAGTATCTCTTTGAAATCCGGGAGATCTCGCCCGGAGTATACATGGCGGCCGGAGAACACCAGGAGTTTGCCATACCCGGTGAGGCCTGGCTTGTCAGGATGGATGCTGCGGGCGATACAGTATGGACGAAGTGGTATTCGCCGGGATGGTTCTGGGACTGTGCAGGTGCGTCCTCGATGGACCTCACGAACGATGGCGGCTATGTGCTTGCCGGCTATGCCGGAAATTGTGAGTTCATGCAGCAGAGCTTCTACATCGTGAAGACGGATGCAAACGGTGACACCATGTGGACAAGCTCCTATGGGGGTGGGAATCCCGACTACGCGCGCTCGGTCCGGCAGTCATACGACGGTGGCTACATTGTCTTCGGTGAAACATCGTCATACGGTAATGGCAACACTGATCTGTACGGGGTGAAACTGGAATGCGATATGGCCGGCATCGGTAGCGAAAAGAGTCCGCCGGTCTATTCCCTGCGTATCACGAGCCTCCAGAATCCTTCGGTCGCCGCGACAGTTATAGAATACGAGATCCCATCTCGTGGAGGAGTTGAGATCATCATATACGACCTGCTGGGTCGCAAAATCAGGACCCTCGTGAGCGAGGTACAGGATCCCGGTACGTATAGCGCTTCCTGGGATGGGTTCGGCAGCAAGGGAAACCAGGCCCCACCGGGTGTCTACTTCTGCTCTCTGCGGTCCGGCATGGAGTCTTTGACTCACAAAATAGTGCTGATCGAATAGACCTGCAGGTAACCCCACCTTAATATCTCTCCGCACACGATCTTGTCCCCACACCCGTCCGGACAGGTTTCAGAGTGATAGGTTGCAAGGGGAATTCGTTCAAGGTAGTATCTCATTAGGTCGTTTAGATAAGGAGAGATCTGTTTTGGAAGGAGGAGTACAAATATGCTGATACTACTAATCATCGTCGCAATTGTTGCCATAATTGTGATCGGTATGTACAACACGCTTATCAGAAAGAAAAACCAGGTGAGCAACATCTTCGCCACGGTTGATGCCATCTTGAAGAAGCGCTATGACCTGATCCCGAATCTTGTGGCTACGGCTCAGAAGTATATGGAGCATGAAAAGCACGTCCTCACCGAGGTCACGAAGCTCAGGGCCAAAGCCCTCTCGGGCGACGTATCCGATGAGGAGAAGATCGAGATCGACCGCAAGATGTCGAAGGCAATTCGTGGCATCCTGGTCGCGGTGGAGAACTACCCCAATCTCAAGGCCAATGAGAACTTCCTGCATCTTCAGGCTACCCTGAATGAGGTTGAAGAACAGATCTCGGCTGCGCGGAGGGCATACAACGCGGCGGTCACGGACTATAACAACGCTATCGAGATGTTCCCGACAAATGTGATGGCTCAGATCATCA
>JALGZP010000148.1 GCA_025774845.1 bacterium | reverse complement strand
TCCTTCAAGGTTTCTGTTCAGGAAGAACTGTGAATCTCCGATGACAAGGACTCCTCCCTGTCCACGGGGAATAAACACGACAACCGGATCGGGAAATCCGGGATGTCCGCATATCGGAACCGCGCCGGGTTCGGATACCTCAAGGGGCCAGGCCTCAGGAAAACGCACGGTCTCGCCGAGAGCATCGACCTCGAAGTGTGCCAGCGGCACGTTCTGAATCCTCGTACCGAATAGGGAGAGGAGGGATTCTGATCCTTCCTTTTCCTCATAGCCCGTGCTCACGATGCAGAGGCCGCCGCTCTCTACAAAGTCATCTATGGTCTTTAGCTCGCCGGTGCTGAACGACCTTGTCGGAGCGATCACGACCAGAAGATTGCTGGCATGAACGAGGGTTTCCGAGAACTTTCTCATCAGCATTGCCGAGTAACCGTTCCTCATGAGATTGAGTTCCAGCCCACCGATACAGTCATCATACCAGGTGAGCTCGTCGAACCTCTCGCCGTGGGAGCGTTCGATCACGGCTTTGGGCAGGGCAATCTGGTGCTGGGGAGGGGAATCGGCCAGGCGGTCTGCTACGCTGACGGCAACCGCAAGACCGACAGCCAACGCCAGCCAGCCGGATACCGATCGGCCGAGCAACGGCCAGGCGAGCGTCCCCGTGATCAACGCGCCTATGAGGAAGATAGCTCTGATGATTGTATGGGGGTAGGCGACGGGGCCGGTGAGCCATTGGAAGACACGCTGCACAAATGACCATGAGCCCACCAGGGCAAGATTCTGAAAAGGCGAGGTGTCGCCGAAGACCAGCACACGACCATTTCCATAACGCGCCTCAGCCACCAGGCACAGGTCTCCGAGCTGTTCACCGGGATTGTGGCGCCGGTCACCAAGGTAGGCGTTGTCTACATTTGCGGCGTTACCTATGTCCGAATAGCCGTACTTGCCGTTTATGATGGGTCTGGCAGGCGGACTGATATCAAGGGATGCACCGACCCATATCTGGATATCTTCCGCGACCGAAACCTCCCGATTGATCGGATGGGGCATCAGTTCCAGGGCGTCGCGCCAGCCGTTCGCCCAGAAGGTCGCCGAGTCAAACCTGAACTGTATTCTGACGGGTTCGAGAAGGTCATTGAAGGGACCTCTGATCCCCTGGATACCGGTGTGGTCGCCCAGGACCAGCAGCGAGCCTCCGCCGGCCACGTAATCCCAGATCGCCTGTCTCTCATCCGGCCCGAGAAACTCCATCATGTTCGTCAGGACCAGTGCCTGAGCCGGCATGAGTAGCTCTGAGTCCAACGGTCCGGGGACCTTGAAGACTTCATAACCCTGTGCCTCAAGGAACCCGGGTAACCTCCCGAACATTCCACCGGATCGTTCTCCGTATCGTTCAAACGTCGGGACATCCCAGTTCAAATAACCTTGATCAAGCAGCAGGATCCTGCCCCCACCCTGATCAGGTCGAGGCCCCAAAGTAAGTCCCACCGCAAGCAGTACACCGGCCGCGAATGCCAGTGGCATAAGCTTAATCGGACGTACTGCGCCAGGTTCCGGGATCCCTCCCAATGTTCTCCGCCGGTACCATGCTATGACCGGCAGCGTACCGAGAAGGTAGAGTATCTGGGCATTGAAGAGAAGGAAATCCAGTTGGCCTGCTCCCACATGGGCCAGTATAGCGAGCGGCGTTAGGAGCATCTGGACCAGGATCATCACGACAGGCAACAACAGTAGAAAGACGCCGAAGTCCCACCACCTGCGGTGCTGCCCCCAGATGATTCTGCTCAGCCCCCAGGCCGCGGCGAATACGATTACCTTGAAACCCGATACGGTCGCACCGAAGACATAATCCTGACCTATCAGCTTTCCCGTTGCCTTCGAGAAACCTAACGCCGAAGCATTGATCAACCACCACAGATGTGGCACATGCCGAAGAGCCAACACGGCGACGAAAAAGAAAACCGTTGCCGGTACGAGGAATGCGATCTCTCGCCGCCTCGGGTCTTCATCAGGTAGTGCAAGAACGAGAGCGGCCGGGAGAATCACAAAGGCACCAAGCCGCCAGGCCTGGCTGCCCTGGGCCATGATGACGGCAAGCACCAGCAGGAGCCCTGCGGCTACCGTATGCCACAGAGGCAGCCTTCGCCACGACCAGGGCCGGTGAATCACAACAAAGCCGGAGGCAAACGCGAAAGCGAGGAGCCGGTTCATGGCCTCCGTCATAAATCCCATCTCACCCAGTGCAAAGAGAAGAGCACCGGCGAAGAGCCCTGTCGTTAGTAGTGCCATCACCTGATTCTCGCTCCATCAAGCCGAGCCCGATCATAACACAGTCCAAGACCTGTATACAACAAAGCCCGCCGTAAGGCGAGCCTTGTGCAGCATCTCTATATTTGGGACGCTTATACTATTCGCAATCTACTGGGAGAAGTCCAGCTTCACCCGTCCCCAAGTGGTTCGTTCTGTGGCACTCGGGGCTGCTGCATTACACGACACAAAGTCCGGGCATGTAAATTCGCACGTCGCTCCCCCCTGACAAGTCGTCATGGGGAAATACGTCGGCCAACCGGCACAACCCTCTTGACAGGTTGACGAACCGTCACAGGTGCCTTCGCCCTGCATTGTGTAGACAAATCCGCAACAATCCGGCACAACGCCGTTGCACGTCGCACAGTTGCCGCCCCAGAGAGTTGACCACCAGCATGTGACCTCACCGTCACAGGTGACAGTACCGTCACATGTTGGGATGAGATCGCATGTGCGGAATCCCGCGCAGGTATACTCACTAAAAGTTACCTGCTGGCCATCAGCACGTGCTTCTGCCGCGGTCACCGCAGTGATCTGCTGCGGCACACCCTCCAGACGGGCGATCGCCTGTGTTAGCAACGCCTGGAACGCAGGAGAATCCTCCGGTGAAGCTGATTCTCCCTGACCCGCGAAGTAAGCAAGACTGAGAACCGCAATTGCGACAATCGACCCTGCAACAATAACTTTACGCATTGTCCATCTCACCTCCTCAGCTGACGGTCCTAA
>JALGZP010000026.1 GCA_025774845.1 bacterium | reverse complement strand
CGATAGATCCTCCTTTATCAGTGCGGACAATCTGTCAACTACGGCGAAGAGATCCTCACCGGCATCAGCCGTAATACGCTGGCTGGCGACGATTTCACCCGTCCCGGCGTCAGAAATGTCGGAGGTTAGAGTTATATCTGGCTCTGTGCGCAGAAGCTCCCCGGTAAGAATCCATCTCACACCGGCCTTATCGGCAACCTGAGATGCGACCGTACCTGTATGTATTCCGACTCGGAGAGATCCGTTATCAGCAGGCTTGTGATCATGTGGGCAATCTTATCCTGGTCTCCGGGGTCCAGCACATTGTCGAAGTACATGACAGCCAGGGAGTTCTCCCGGGCCGCGGCTTCCTTTCGTGGACCCAACTCCAGCCTGAATGGCTCGAAAACAAAAAGAAGCAGCACGATGACAGTGACGATTGCGGCCGGAACCAGAAACCGGAGGTACGCTTTCTTGCGGCTCTTGGGTACAACCGTCTTAGGCATCTCAACCGTCTTCTCGTGTCCCATGATTCGTTTCTCATGTCTTAGGTCAGCGGCCAGGCCGTCGGCATGCTGATACCTCTCCTGTCTGTCCTTTTCCAGAACCTTCCTGGCTATCCGTTGAAACCCGTCCGGTACATCTGCCTTATACCTGGCCAGCGGTTCCGGGGTATCATTGAGAATGGAATAGACTATCGCCTGTTCGTATTCACCCTTGAACGGCAACCGTCCCGTCACCATCTCATAGAAAACCACGCCGAATGAAAAAAGATCGCTCCTCCGGTCCAACTCCTCACCCTGTGCCTGCTCGGGAGACATATAATGGAGTGTGCCTACAGTTGTCCCGCTCTTGGTGAGTTTCGTCGCCCCCTTGAGTTTGGCAAGCCCGAAGTCGGTAATCTTCACCTTGCCCTCGGAGGTCACCATGATGTTGTCCGACTTGATATCCCGGTGAACGACGCCCTTCTTGTGCGCGGCGTCCAAGCCTTCTGCTATCTGGAGAGATATATCGAGTACCTTATCAATCGAGAGTTTGCCTTCTTTGATGAGATCCTTGACCGTCTTCCCTTCGATGTATTCCATCGCAATGAAGCACCGGCCCTCGGACTCAGCGATCTCGTGGATTGTTGTGATGTTCGGATGATTGAGGGCTGAGGCGGATTGGGCCTCATGCTCGAAGCGGGCCCTGGCACCAGCGTCGCAGGTAAGTTGCGGCGGCAGGAACTTAAGTGCCACAGTACGCTTGAGTCTTGTGTCCTCCGCCTTGTACACAACACCCATCCCTCCTGCGCCGATTTTCTCCACAACCCTGAAATGAGAAATCAGCGTACCGGGGGATAGAGTCTTGAATTCCTTCGTCTCGCCAAGACTATCTCCGTTGGGTTCGGAGATCATAGGATGCACCCTCCCTGCGTCCGCCGGACGCTCGGGTGTCTGCTCTTCTATATTACACCGCAAGTCCGTCAGGAAATCAACGGTTTTGTGCCCGGAGGAACTATGAACGCCGCCATCGGGATGTTAGTGAAGCAGAACCATCTTCCTAGTCGCTACGAAGTCCCCAGCCGCTAGTCTATAAAAGTAGATGCCGCTGGCAAGCGAATGCGCATCCCAGCTTACCGCCTTGTGTCCGGCCGCCTCATATCCATCGACCAGGGTCGCCATCTTCTGGCCCCGGATGTTGAAGACCTCGAGTCTGACGTGGCAGTCCCTGGGAAGAGCGTACCGGAACTGTGTGGAGATCCCAAACGGGTTCGGACGGTTCTGGGCAAGGGCAAAAGCAACCGGGGCCGGTCCCTCGGGTTGTTGGCCCACTCCCGAGGTTGGGCTTCTAAACCTGTAGTACGATGCAGGCGCACCAACCGGGTCGGTGGCTACGTTGGCTGCTGCGTCCTCGGCTTCAGTGTAGTAGTCGATCACTGTAGAGTCCGTGACAGCAGGTATCCACGCCGAATAAGCCGTATCTGCAACATCCATCGAGGCACTGTCCCACGGGGCTTCATTGTACCGGTAGTAAAGCTGCACTGAGTTGACCCATGACACGCCGTCGCGCGCGGTCACCGCTACGTGGTAGGGACCCGCATAAGCTGTATCAGCCCATATCGTAAGAGGTGTGATAACAGGTGGCTGGCTATCGTATATGAAGGTCCCGGGAGTGGTGGGTTCCGACCAGACACCGGGATGTGTCTGCGCCGCCACCCTCCACCAGTAGAAGCCGTCACCCAGCGAATCCGGAGGCAGTGACAATGACGGCACGTATTCTGGTTCGGTCACGGTCGAGTCATCGACCACGCGGTCAAAGAACTCAGCATCCGTTGACCACTCGACGTGGTACTTCAAAGCGTTCGTGACAGCACTCCATTGCGTCGTGGGCAGGCCGGTACTCGTGATCGTCATGCTCGGTGGTTCGGTGAGATACAGGGTCGGCGCCACCGTCATAAGGCTCATCCAGTCCCAGGCAAACCCGGCATCGCCACTGGTCACGGTGATCGTCGTCGGTCCCTCGACATGCATCCAGCCGAGTTCAGCCTCGTAGTATCCGGGGCCTGCGATCAGGACCTGGGTATCTTGAAACTCAGCGTCACCGCAATAGACCTGAATCTGGCCGGATGAATCCACCGCGGCCACCGTGAAAGCGAGGACCATATCCTCCCAGTACATGCCGGGTGCAACTTCAAACTCCAGATGCAGTTCCTCGACCCAGCCGACGCCCATCCAGGCAGGGAAGAAAGTCAGCGGGTCGCCCAGCATGGTAGGGTTGTAATAATAAACCGCATCCATGATCTCTTCGAACTCATCCGAGGAGGTATCGCGGAAGCCTATGTTCCAGCCCGGAAGCTCGTCCTGATTCCCCGATGTTGTACCCTCGGTATCACCCACCAGGTGGACGTCTACCCGGAAACCAGAATCGGCAGGCTCATCACAACCCAGACCGCAAAGGCCCCACGCCACCAGCTTGAACTCCCCGCTATACTCGACTTCCTGGCGTCTGATCTCGTTTCCCGCGAAGAAGTTGGGATGTCCGGCAACATTCCAGCCCCACGTGTTGACCTTTATCCACGACAACGATGGCGCATCATACTCGTACAGGTCGGTGAACCCGGAACAGTCCCAGCCCGTGTAGCATAGCCGCAGCGTATCACTCGACCCGGGCGCCGTGATCGAGGCGACCTCCCCATTCGAGGCGAGATTGATACTGCCAATGGGAAGAGCCTGAAACGCTCCACCCATGTCTGCGGTCATCGTATCCGCGCTCTGACTCACGTTCCGGACAAACGCCAGCGTGCTGTTTCCCTCATAGTCCCTCGTATCCGGTACCGAAGCCGCGTCGAAGTCAGTGTTGTTGCCCGAATACCATGGATCGGTCGCATCACCACCATTCTCGCTGGAGTCAAGATGGTCCGCATCCATGATGTGATCGGCTACATAAGCATCGGCACACTCAAGATCCACGCCCTTGTGGGTCTCGTCGGCATTGACTTTATTGGTCATCAAGGTCGTATCGATCACACCCTCATCAATGTGCCAGATTAGAAGTCCGTCGGCCGGACCGCTTCTCACCAGGCTCCTGTCATAACCGACCCGCTGCCGGTTGGTGACAAGGTAATACTGATCCTGACCCGAGAGCAGTTTGACCGCCACGGGGCTCGTTGCTACCTGGGGTATCTTTGTGCCGCCGATCACAAGACCCAGCTCAGTCGGTGATATCCATCCCATGCGTATCTTCGACCAGGCACAGGGGAGCACCGGGCAGTCACCGAGTGTGCCCAGGTTGCACCAGTCGCCGCTGGCCATAAGACCCCACTCACCGATTCCCCGACTCACGTATTTCTGCGTATCAGTATCATAAAGATCCGGAAGCCCCAGGTCGTGTCCCATCTCGTGGCAAACAAGACCGTACTCGATCATCGACCCACTCGGAGCAAGCTCACCGAGCATCATATAGCCGCCACCCTGCCCCCACTCAAGAAGCACTACGCCGTCAAGCGTAACTCCCTCGAAAAGCCCCGAGCGGTGTCTCCAGGTGGCCGGCTGTTTATCCCTCCCATAGGATTGCTCGTATCCGGCAAGAATTGCTATGATGTGGAGCTCATCGGCACTGATGTAGCCGTTTCCATCGGCATCCAACTGGGCGAAGTTGACGTGGACATCGGCGGAGCAGAGCGCTGCTTCGAGTATGTTCCCTGCATTCCGCCCATCCATTCGCCACTCTGGTCCTATCGCATTCCAGGGATGGTCATAGTACTTGCCCGGTGTGTCGGCCTTATCGTACTCGATGGTGTACCACCCTGCTACGCCGTTATTGGAATCCGATGATTCGGTTGCGCCGAGCAGATAGAGTCCGGTAACTCCAGGATAGTAATAGGACGCCCGCTTGAAGTAATCGGTCATCGTGTAGGTCCCACCAAACATCTCTTCACGCCAGGCTTCCTGTGTGGTGATGCCCTTCTGATCCCGGAAATCGATGAGGAGCACGAGCACGTACTCGAAGGTTTCTTGCATCCTTCCGGCCCCGAGCAGACCTTCCGGAATAAGGCGGGGTTCGGCCCTGAGCGCCGGTATTGACCTCACCGGCGGGAGTTGACCGTCAGCACCTATACATGCATGGATCGCAGTCGCCCATACCAGTGTCAGCAAGATGAAGGCTATAGGAACTCTCGAGGAAGTGGCATTCACGGCATACCCCCTTTGCATCATCTGGCCCTGAGGGTCAGCCCTGCATGGCCAGCTAGAATGATAGCACACTTAGGGGTATTTGACAACATTGTTTACGCTAATTCGGGGTGAACGCAGTCACAACCAGAGGTTTCTGGTTCATATCGGGCCCCCACTACCAAACAGCGACTCATGAAGGCTCGAAAGTGAACCGTCGGGGCCTGGGTTCTCAGTTTGGCGGGATGTGGGTATAGTAAGAAACAGATGCCGGCCAGGGTGGGAAGTGAAGCCATCAGGGCATTTGCCCTGGGGATTTGCTAAAGGATAAAACCTATGAGAACCGACATTCATCCGAGGTTCCTCATTCTGGTCGGCAGTATCATGCTCATGCTTGCCACGCAGTCATTCTGCGCGACCACGGATTACGCTGTGGAGGTGAGCGCCACGATTCAGGAGTTACCTCCGAAGATCGACTTCTCGTGGGTTGCTGATGCGACAGCAACCGAGTACCGGATCTTCAGGAAGTCGATAGACGATACCGTCTGGACCGGGCCGGTCGCTGTCCTTGACGGCGGTGCCACAGCATGGACGGATGGCGATGTGGCCGTCGGTGGTGCCTACGAGTACAGCTTTCGAAAGAGTCGTGGGGTGATCACCGATACGGTTGAGGTTGCAAGTGGCACATCCCTGACTTTCACGATATTCGATACTTGGGGGGATGGTATCTGCTGTGACCGGGGTCTTGGATCTTATGAGGTCACAGGCTGTGATACGGTTTATGCATCAGGCGGTTTATTCGGTTTCTACGAGTCCACCGCTTTCATCATTGGCACTCCTGAGAGCCCATGCAGCACGGTCGTGATTTCCATCACGCTTGATATCTTCGGGGAGGAAACCTCGTGGCAGCTGACCGCTGATGCAACCGGAGACACACTTGCCGAGGGCGGACCTTACTCGTCTCCCAGGTTCGGGCACATACTCGCAGGGATACAGTACACTCCACCGGAAGATCCCGGTACGGTCCTTCTGCTGGTGGATGCGCCTGTTGCAGACTCACTCGAGATCGAACTCACCCGGCTTGAGCTTGATATGATACGTGAAGGGTATCGCGTCCGGCGTCGTGACGTACCTGATGATACTCCTGTCCCGGCAGTCAAGAGTCTGATTGTGGGCGAGTACCAGAGTGATCCTACCATCTCCACGCTCTTTATCTTTGGAAACATAGCAGTCCCCTATTCGGGTGACGTGCGCGCCGCACACGCCAACCACTATGGAGCCTGGCCGGCGGATCTATACTACGGAGAGTTGGACGGCGCGTGGACGGATTCCATTGTAAATGAAACAAGCGCGTCGCGCCCCGAAAACCACAATGTCCCGGGTGACGGTAAGTTCGATCAGACTTTCCTGCCGTCTGATGTCGATCTCCAGGTGGGGCGTGTGGACTTAAGCCGCATGCCCGCCTTCGCCGAGGATGAGATCGGTCTCTTGAGACACTATCTGGATAAGGATCATGCCTTCCGGACCGGTGAGGTCACTCTTCGCCGGCGTGGGCTTATAGATGATAATGTTGGAGAAGGTGGTGGAACTGCATACGCCTGCACTGGCTGGCGGAATTTCACGGCTATGTTTGGCTCACCGGCAACGCGAGCACGTGCCTGGCTCCCCACACTTGAAGCCAACGAATATCTCTGTGCTTATGGGTGTGGCGGAGGGAGTTACTCAAGCTGTGCTGGCGTTGCCACGACGACTGATTTCGCTACCCTGACTATGCGGACCGTTTTTACAATGCTAATGGGAAGCTACTTTGGAGACTGGGATAACACCAACAATCTAATGCGCGCGGCCCTGGGCTCCGCCGACTATCCGCTTGTCTGTTTCTGGGCTGGCCGCCCGGCCTGGCAACTTCACCATATGGCTGTGGGTTACCCGATCGGGTACAGCGCACGGCTCACCCAGAACAACCACACGCTTTACATGATCGGTTATGGCGGGAGACAGATCCACACCGTTTTGCTAGGAGATCCCACGCTCCGCTTGCACGCGGTCAAATCCCCGGAAGTTCTAGGCCTCGAGTGCGTCCTGGGTGGCGGGATCCGGCTGACCTGGTCGGCATCCGATGATTCTGCGATAGCCGGTTATCATGTCTATCGGTCCCAGATCCTCCGGGATGGTTTCGCCCGCATCAGCCCGGCTTTGATCGCAGACACGACCTACATTGACAACGGACTTGTCCCGGGTTGGAGTATCTACATGGTGAGGGCCGCTAAGCTGGAGAGTACGGCCAGCGGAACCTACTTCAACCTGAGTGCGGGTATCATCGATTCAATCGATGTGGTAGCGGGTGCCGGGCCGGGGATGCCGGACACCCTCAACGAAACCGTACTTCTTGAAATCTCACCAAACCCATTTCGCGCCGGCACGGTCGTTACCTTCCATCTGAATAACCGGACCCGGCCCGTCCTTGAAGTCTATGATGTCACGGGCCGTCTGGTTCGCACCATCGATGCTGGTTGGCATGATCCGGGCAAGCATGCCGTCAGGTGGGACGGCAACGATGGAAACGGCAACATGGTCACAAGCGGCATCTACTTCGCATCCCTACGCGCAGGTCGCTCCGTACACTCGAGTAAGGTAGTCAGAGTCGAGTAGGATTACCAGCCTGTTCCTGAAGTGATCAGGTGGAGCCCGAGGAAGAAGATAAGACCTAGCACGAAATACAGAGGTTTCCCTTTCTCCTCATGCGGCAGGAATTCCCTCACAATTATATAGAGTAAGACACCTGCGATCAAACTCACCAGAATGCTGTAGAGGATTGCCGGAACATGAATGAGAGTAGCAAAGAGCACGCCCGCAAGTGTGGAAAGCGAAAGCAATACCCTGACCCACATCCGCTCTCTCAGGTCGCCATGAATCCCGGAGAGCGATGCGCTGCTTAAGCCTGCATGGAATGCAACTGGAACGACAAAGAGAGACCCTTCGAGAACACTGGCCCTCAAGATCTCCTCAAGTGCGATACCGACTGAGAAATGATAGACGAAAAAGGCAATGGAGTGCACTTCCTTGAGATCTTTCATGCGCCGGTCGCTCTCGGTATGCTGGTAGATATACTTCTCAATCAGGTGGAAGACCGTGAAACCAAGAAGCAGAAACAGAAAGACCCATTCCCTGAGATCAACCGCAGTGTGATAGGTGTGAGGCAGCAGGTCGAGAAAGAGATATGCGATGGACAAGCCAGCAGCAAAGGAAATCAGCCTCCACCTGGCCCGGCTCTTAGAAACCTGAATGCTCTCGCTGAAGAAGTGGATTACTCCAAGCAGAAGACCGTAGCATATCGCCAAGTAGATCATCGCACCATCCTTGCGGAGAGAATCGCCTATTCACATGAATGAGTCAAGAACCAACCCCGGTCTCACCTGGCGGAACCGGAGGAGGTCGATGCGACAGCCGGGGAAGATGGGGTCTGTCGATCAGAAAAGAAAAAGGGACAGCCACCGGAGAAGGCAGCTGTCCCGTTCTTTCTATCTGCTACCTCAGAAGCAGCATCTTGTGCGTGATCTGGCGGTTAGCCTTGGTCAAGCGATAGAAGTAAACGCCTGCGGGTAGATCGCGACCTGCGCGATCCTGTCCCGACCAGGTAGCACTGTGTGCTCCTGCATGTTCCACACCATCGACCAGCGTGCTTACCGAGCGCCCTGTAACGTCGAAGACCTCAAGCATTACATGGCCTTGCGTCGCCAGATTGAACCGGATCGTCGTCGAAGAACTGAACGGATTCGGCACATTCTGGTGAAGTCCGAACGACTCGGGAGCAACATCTTCACTCCGCGTACCGCTTAGGGGCGCGTTCATAATCGAAAATGCCAGGTCGATCGACTGTGGGAACCACGGATGGCTCGGTGGGTATCTGAGCTCAAACCAAGGTCCGTAGTATGGCTCAACTCCATCTCCCCACACAGCATCGTCGTTCCAGTGCTCAACCGATGTCTTCCAGCCGAACCAGGCATCCGGATCATGCGGATACGCCTGGACATCAAGCCAGTAGGTTATCGGATTGGCCTCCGTCCCCTGCTGGAAGTAGGCATCATCGATGGGCACATAGAATTTGTAGAGCCAGCATGTCGAATCGGCAGGCAACCAGTAGTCATCCGGTGGATTCATCCAGCCTTCATAGATACTGTCCGCCCAGACAATGGCCTCGAACTCGGCGCGGATAAACAGACGATACCACTCCGGGTCGCCGGGCATACTGTACCCGGTTGAGCTTTCACTATCAGGAATGTCCTTGTGAATGCTCAGGACGAAATCTACGGCCGTTGGATCTATCCCGAACGGGTACCAGTCGTCGAGCCACGATCCCCAGACCCAGATCTCGGTGATTCTCCCGGGCTCGGTGCACCGGTAGTCATCAGCCAAGATATAGGGATAGCTCGCATTGATATCAATTCCATAATACGTGAGATCGGGGCGCTGTTTCCACTTAAACACATGCGACTCCTCGATCTGGACCTCGTGATCTTCAACCTCGCCGTCGGTGGCACCGCCGTCGGGCGGCAGGCCGCCCCCGCTGCTGATACGGAAGCGCGCGAAGGTCTGGCCCACTGCCGCACTCGCAGGTGTCGTGATGTTAATCGCATGCATGCCGGCGGCGAACCAGCCGGCTATGATCTGTTCTGCGGGATGCTCCCACGTCTGGTTGCCGTTGAAATCGATCCAGGCCTCTACAACACCACCGGGACCCGCACCAGTATCGTTAACCTCGAAGGTTATGGTGGAGGCCGCTCCCTGCGTGAGCACAGGAATCACAACACCGTCCTCGTCGTCATTCAAGTCGAGCATATCATCGCCGAGAGCGAGGGGGTGCGGCTGGCCATCAGTCTCGCTATCCGGGGTGTCGGTCGCGTCACCAAGCCACGGGCCCATAATCACGTGCCAGGCGCCGTTGTTGACCGCGAGCGTGGGGTAACGGGGGAGCAACGGTGAGTCAGGTGCATCACCCCAGTCCTCTTCGTGCTCCTCCTCACCGACGATCACGAACGCCAGATCGATGGTATCCCCCTCTAGCTCGTGGAACGGCGGATAATAAAGCGGCCACCAGGGACCGAGATAAGGTTCGGCCCCAATACCGTAGACGGCGGCATCGTTCCAGTGTTGGTACGAAGTCTTCCAGCCGAAGAACGCCGTGCCGTCAAACGGCTGGGCCTGGACATCCAGCCAGTAGACGATCGGGGCGGTCTCCGTCCCCTGCTGGTAAAACTGCATGTCCGGCGGTATAGGGAAGTTATACTGCCAGATGATATGGTCCGCAGGGAAGATGTATTCCTCGGGTGGGTTCAACCAGCCCTCCATGGTCATGTCGTTATACACTCTCCATGTGTACTCACCCGGTCTGAAAGTATGTACCCAGCGATCGGGCCCCGGTATGCTGTATCCATCGGGATTCGCTGAGGCGGGAATGTCATCATGGATGCTCAGCGTAAAGATCACCGAGTCAGGCACCCCCATAGGGACATAATCATCGTACCACGACCCCCATATATGGATACTGGTTATGTAACCATTCTCCGTACACTCGAAGTCATCAGCAAGAATGAACATGGTCCCATTCCAATCCGTCCCAGCACACACATCGATCCCAAGGCTGGTCTCATCCGGAAGCTGGACCCACTTGGCGGGCTGCCCGGGATCCCAGTCAGCCGATACCACCCCTACGCACACCAACAACGCAATTGCAACTGTCACTGCTATCTTCCTTGCCATTCTCTCCCCCTTCCTGCGCCCAACGACAATACCGCATCCGGCCTGAGCGAGCCTAGCTCCGGGACCAACCGGAAGCGGGACTTCAATCCATGGAGTCAAATGAGAGCAGTTGCGAACTCACCGGCCCGCAAGGGCACCGAGGATTTATGATCTAACCTGGTGGTGCTCCTCCCCAGGTCGGTTTGGACCGCGTCTTGCTCTAACTCCGGAGAGATTATACCACAGGAAACCCCTCAGTCAAGCAATAATCGGGCTGCCCGGCAACTATCGTCTGGATTTTCACACCATTCCTGCTATGATCTGGCGAAAATCGGAGAGTCAACTGGCAACCGTGGAGGGACAGCCCTGAAAACAGTCCTCGGCATCATCTCGGTCATAGGATCCATCGCCTATGGACTCACGATCATCTTCACGTTCCAGACCGGTCTATTCGAAATTCCCCAGTTCAAGGCGGCATTCATCGGATTTGTGGTAGGTGCCGTGATATGGCTGGTTCTGGCACGGCGCCTCAACTTCTTCGGCGTCTTCGAACACGAGCTCACACATCTGATTTTCAGTCTCCTGATGTTTCAGAAACCCTCGAGCTTCTATGCATCCGAGCGGCGTGGCCACGTCGCCTGCGACAAGGGCAACTTCATAGATGGACTTGCCCCCTACTTCTTCCCGACGTTTTCCTACATCCTTCTCGCGCTCTACCCGCTTCTTAAGCCATCGGCGCATGGAGTGTTCTTCCCCCTCCTGGGTTTTCTGACCGGCTACCACATCATCTCGAATATCGCCGAGTTCAAGCCGAGGGAATCCGACATAAGGAAACACGGACCGCTCTTTTCCTTCGTGTTCTGCCTCTTTGCAGGCATCGTGAGCTTCGGCTTTCTGCTGGCATTTGTGATCGGTGGCTTCGGCGGCGGGGCAAGATTCCTCTTGAGAGGTGTAATTCAGATCGGCGCGACGATCGTCTTCGTGGGCGGCTACATCCAGAACCTGATCTCGGGTCCATCCACGTAACCCTGGACGGCTCTCCACTCCGGCAGTCGCTTGATATTACCGCGCTCCTAGCTTATCGTAGATTAACTAGCAAAGGAGGCTACAATGAAGGTACTCACCATCATGGGAAGTCCGAGAGAAGGTGGCAATACAGCCACGGTGCTTAGCTGGCTTGAGGAGGAGCTCCGCAAACTGGGTCATGAGGTCGATCATGTCAGCGTCGTCGGGAAGAAGATCGGTGGCTGTGTGGCGTGCTATGCATGCCAGGCCCCGGGGGCCGGTTTCGTCTGCGCCCAGCGGGATGACGCCAATGCGATTCTCGACAAGATGAGTACTGCAGATGCCGCTGTGGTGGCTTCACCACTTTACTGCTGGAGTTTCACGGGACAAATCAAGCCCCTGCTGGACCGGATGCTGAGCCAGGTAAGCGGTTATGGCACGCCTGAGCATACGTCTTCAGTTGAAGGGAAGCCCCTCGCTCTTGTGTCAACCTGTGGCGGTCCCATTGAAGGAAATGCAGAGCTCTTGATTGAGACCTTCAAGCGTATGAGTGCTTTCCTAAGAGGCAACACCGTCGGCGCACTTGTCATTCCCGGGTGCACCCCGGACAATCCACCCGGGGACACCGCCAAACAGGAAGCCTGTGTGCTTGCCCGTGCCATCACCGGGGGCTCCGCCTAGAGCAACTGTCTACAATCTTCTCCTGTGTTGACGCCTGCAGCGTTTGCTGATATTCTTTCAGCAGGCAGAGTAGTAAGGAGAGATGACGATCAAGTGCTCCAAATGCGGATGTGACAATACGTCCGATTCGAAGTACTGCAGGGAATGCGGGACACAGCTCCCGTCGTCGCAGGATACCCACCTCACAGAGACCAAAGGTCCCTCCACAGAAGAGACATCTGTTGATTCTGATATTGCGGGCAGGTACGAGATCATCGAGAAACTGGGAAAGGGCGGTATGGGAGAGGTCTACAAAGCCAGGGACACCAAGCTAAGACGCTTGGTCGCCCTTAAATTTCTTACCCCTGAGATTGCACTCGACTCAGAGGCCAAAGAAAGGTTCACACAGGAGGCCAGGGCCGCCGCCACCCTGGATCACTCCAATATATGCACTGTCTATGAGGTGGATGAATTCGAGGGACAGGCCTATATTGCAATGGCATATGTCCCTGGAGAGAGTCTTAAGAACAAACTTGGCTCCGGGCCACTGGATGTCCAGGAGGCGATGAGCATAACCCGGCAGGTTGCAGAGGGGTTAAAGGAAGCACACGATCAGGAGATAGTCCACCGCGATATAAAGCCCGGAAACATCATGCTGACCGAGCGCGGCCGGGTCAAGATCGTAGATTTCGGGCTCGCCAAACTTGCCGGACAGGTGCGGGTGACCCGGACGGGGACCACGGTAGGCACTTTCGCCTTCATGTCACCGGAGCAGGCACGCGGCGAGGAGGTGGATGGTCGGACCGATCTCTGGTCGCTCGGCGTGATGCTCTATGAGATGCTGACCGGGGAGCTGCCGTTCAAGGGCGAAAACGAGGCGGCCGTGATCTACAGTATATTGAATGAAGAACCCATGGCGATTCAGCATTTCAGGTCTGACGTTCCGGGTTATGTCCTCACCCTGATCTCTGACCTCTTGCAGAAAGACAAGGCCAACCGTATCGCCAGTGCAAAGGAGCTAATCGAGCGAGCGAAGGCCAAGTCCCCAGAGAGAGCCATAGAGAAGGACAAGAAGTCTATTGCTGTCGTCTATTTCGAAAACATGAGTTCTGAGAAAGAGAATGAATACTTCTGTGCCGGGATGACCGAAGACCTGATAATAGATCTCTCCAAGATCCAGAGATTGAGGGTAATACCCCGCTCTGACGTACTTCCGTTCCGTGACAAAGAGGTGAATTCCCGGCAGGTCGGTCAGACACTCGGGGTGCAATACATCCTGGAAGGAAGTGTTCGCAAAGTCGGCGGCAAGATCCGAATCACGGCTCAATTGATCGATGTGAAAAGCGGCTTCCAGGTGTGGGCGGATCGTTATGACCGGCTGGTGGAAGACATCTTCGAGATTCAAATGGATGTATCCGAGAAGATCGCACAGGCTCTGAGGGTCTCGCTCACAGAGTCGGAAAAGGAGTCACTGTCAAAGAAACCGACCGATGACCTGCGTGCCTACGATTTCTATATGCGGGGTACCGAGTTTCTGCTGCGAAGGGGATACAAGAACAACATCGCAGCAATCCAGATGTTTGAGCATGCCCTGTCAATCGATCCCGTGTTTTCAATGGCTTACCTGGGTATGGCCGAGGCATACACATACAATTACGTTTTCTTCGGTGGGGACCGCATATGGCTAGAGAAGATGAGGGAAATGAATGAGAAGGCGCTCAGCCTTGATCCCGATTCAATTGAAGCGCAGTTCGGCATCGGTCTGGTCCACTACATGCAGAAAGGATTCAAGGAAGCCAAGCAGCATTTTGAAAAGGTGATCAGTCTCAAGAGTGATTTCTATTCGGCTTATCACTTCTCAGGAATAGCCTCAGAGATTGTCGGAGATTCCGACGCGGCGCTTAGGTGTTTCAAGATGTGCCTGGCTATAAAGCCATACAGCGAAGAGCCATGGCATTTTCTTGACATGGTCTATCGAAGGCGTGGGGACCTCAAGGCCGCCCAGGAGGCAGCTCTCAAGGTAATCGAGATCGCTACCCGCAGGCTGGAGATCAACCCGACAGACACGATCGCGCTGGCCCGTATAGGCCTCAGCCACGCGGGACTCAGGCAGAATGATGCGGCCATTGATGCCGCAAAGAGGGTGGCGGACCTGGATCCGACTGATGGTGTTGCGCTTTATAATTGTGGGAGCATCTATGCTTTCCTTGGTAAACCGGACGAGGCGCTGGCATTCTTGGAGAGTGCCCTCCAGCGTGGTTTCATGAACATCATCGACTGGGTCAAGGATGTTGATCCATACCTTCAACCACTACGAGACGATCCGCGTTTCGAGGCGATACTGGCGAAATATGATGTAACACGGTGACGTCTTGTTCCTAACCCGTCTGTTCTTGGAACTCGTCCAGCAGCGTCCTTATCATGGTCTTGATCTTGGCATGGTCGAACCAGACCTCGGGGAATCCGATAAAGGCCGCGTGTCCGCGTTTGTCGTTACCCGGCACGTAGACAGCAATGTAATTGGGGTTCTTACCCCGGTGTGAATCGATCCACTCACCGGAGGCGTCCCTGAATGCGGTACTCATCAGCGGTCGTACATCAATGTCTTCCCTGAGTGCCGTGATATAACTGGCGCTTTCGAGTACACCGTAGATGTGGCTCGCCTGGGGACCGAGCTCGATCGTATCGTCAAACGCCTCGTGACACTCCGGGCACGGCCAGACCGCTGTGAAGGGGACAGTCATACCACTTGAGATCCGCATGTCCTTGATCCCGAAGATCTCCCACATGAAATTGGTGGTATCCCCGGGTGCCGCTGCGGAAGCCGGATCGAAACTCCAGCTGCTTCGCCAGCCTCTCAAGCCGGGGTCGGGGGTGCCACCAGGCCAGTACCCGCACGCGTAGACCGGGTTCTTGCCTACAATGATGAGATTGCCGCCCACCCTGACGTAGGAAAGCAGGTAGTTGCCCAGTTGGGTACAACACCTGAGGAGTTCTGTGGATGGTATGGTTGTGTCATCCTGGTCCACGAGCCAGATCACCGTTGTCGCATTCCCGATCGATCTGACGGGCACTGCGTCGTTGTAGTTGGGTCCGGTGTCGAACTCTTCCCAGGTGTACCCATCAAGAATATCAGCCCAGAGTGCGTCCTGTGTCTCACTGAAATCCCTCCAACGCCTGTCCGGCCAGTGGGCTTCATTGTCATCTACCAGCAGTATGCTCTGCTCCGGCACAGATTCCGGACCCGGGAGAACTTCAACCCTGAACTCACATTCAGTCTCAATGCTGTTTCGATCCCTAAGCCTGACCACCAGGGCATGCTGACCCAGGGTTGGAACAAAGGTACCCCCGTCTATGGGAAAGTCCACCAGCCACTCGGGTGTCTCCCCCAACTCTCTTATCGGTTCGGTGCTCGTCCAGTAATTCCAGGCGGAAGATGGAGAATCCGGATCGTCCCAGTAGTACTTATACGCATCTACGACTTCACCCCGCCACTTGTTCTCCTTGCCCCAGAACCCGAAGGAGATCTCAGTACCATCGAAGATACTCGTGAACCGGGTTTGATTCTCTCCCGGGTTATTACTCATGCGTGTGCCCAGGTAGTCCCCATCGATGACACACGTGACTCCGGCGCCCGTGCTCACTACTATAAGCCGTATCCAGTTCCTGTGACCGTTATACGATCCAAACAGATGCTCGGGAAGGTATGCGTCGGCTTCGTCCTTCACGGTTACGTAGATCATGATTGGTTCCTCGGTCGCCCTGTAGGCGGTAAGGTCAAGGTCCCACACATAGGTACAGTCCGCCGGTACCCATTCGCTCCAGTATCCGACCGGGGCGACGGCATGACTTCCAGCCGGCCCGTCGGTTTTCACTCTGTCAAGGGGGGGCAGTCTGGGGTATACCGGACTGAGGTCAGCTTCGGGGAGGACTATGTACTTATACTGCAGATTGCTGTCATCACCGTCGGGATCCATCCCCTCCCAGGCTACGAAGGGATGAGGGGGAACGGTTCGAAACCCTGTGGGGAGTTTTACGGGAGTGACGATTCTTACACGAGGAATGACGTTACTTGCCTGAAAAAAGACAGTCGCAGGTTCCTCTGATACCCCTCCCTCGTTATCCACTGCTCTTACCAGAATCCCCCAGGGCGAAACCGCGGATATCGAAGCACCTGAGCCCACGCAGCAGGAATCGGCAAGAAGCGTGAATGTGCTTTCCCGCGCTGTGGTACTGCCCCAGGCCTCCAGCGAGTCCCAATCCAAACCGGGAGGGAAATCCACCCGACTTGCATCCTTGATCGTCGTAACCAGGAAGTGGTCTACATAACCGTCATGGTCGGTTCCATACCAGAATACGCTCACCCTGAAATGTGTAGGTGTGTCCTCCGCCGGTCCCGACGTTATGAACGTCTCGGGAGGCATATTGACGTCCCTGGAACCCGTCCCTCTCTCGCTGCATGCGGAGAGGAGGATGATGCACAGGCAAAGGATCAAACCTATTGTCATATACCGTCTATGGGGCGTCATCGCCGGTACCTCTGTAACTGATTCTTATCAATGGCGCGGGGAGGGTCAACCCCTTAAGTACACCCCGGTCCGCGCGAGTCCAGAGTCCTACCCGTCGCAGCCGGAATTTGATCGAAGCTTACACTCCCCGGGTATTGTAATCATGCGGTCGATTGTGTTACCGTCAGTGCCTGGAGCATCCAGTCATGTCATCGAAAAACACAAGTATTCAATCATTCAGCCTCGGCAAGTTTGAGGACAGGGTACAGCAGAGACTGATAACCTGGCGCCGCGAGCACTTGGGGCAGCGAATCTGGGAGAAGGATTTCACGGTATGGTCCCCTGCCCCACTCCCTGAGATCACCGACCGCCTGGGTTGGCTGACCTTGCCCAAGACCATGGAGCCGGAGATCGCTGCCATTGATACGTTCGCAGATGAGGTAAAGGCGGACGGAATCAAGCACGTGGTGCTCCTCGGTATGGGTGGCTCGAGCCTGGCACCTGAGGTCTTCATGGCCACGTTCGGTAACGCACCCGGCTATCCCGAACTTATCATCGGGGATAGCACGCACCCCGGTCAGGTTGCCGCCACAGCATCGCTGGTTGATCTTAAAGCGACTCTCTTCATCGTGGCCAGCAAGTCGGGCACAACAATCGAGCCCCTCTCTCTTTTCAGGTACTTCTACAAGAGTGTGTGCGAGATAACCTCAAAGCCGGGCCGGCACTTCGTTGCGATTACCGATCCGGGAAGTGAACTCGAGAAGATCGCACATGAGAAGGGGTTCCGTCGCACATTCCTGGCTAAGAGTGATGTAGGCGGTCGCTATTCGGCCTTCACTGCGTTTGGACTTCTACCGGCTGCGCTCATCGGCGTGGATATTTCCAGCCTGCTCAGACGGGCGCGAGCAATGTCCGAAGCATGCGGACCCACGGTTCCAGAAGAAGAAAACCCGGGCCTCGTGCTGGGAGCAGTGCTCGGGGAGCTTGCGCTGGCCGGCAGGGACAAAGTGACCTTCATTACAACACCGACGCTTAAGGCTTTCCCGGACTGGCTCGAGCAACTCTTAGCAGAGAGTACCGGCAAAGACGGGCAAGGCATAGTCCCGGTAGTCGGAGAAGCGCTCGGCGCTCCTGATATCTATAGTCCCGATCGCTGCTTTGTGCATATGGCAGTCGAGGGTGAGGTCGAGCCGGAGATCGAAGAAGAGATCTCATATCTCGAGGCTGCCGGTCATCCGGTCTGCCGTTTCATGCTCAGAGACAAGTTTGATCTTGCGAGTGAGATATTCCGCTGGGAAATGGCTGTGGCTGCCGCGGGGGCCGTGCTTGGTATCCATCCCTTCAGTCAGCCGGATGTCCAGGCGTCCAAGGAGTTTGCGCGCAAGGCGATGGCGGACGGAAAGAGGAAAGAGAGGGGTTGCGATACGACGGTGCCCGTCGAATCATGCTGGGATCGCAGACAGACAATGACCTGGATCCGCACCAAGGTCAAACCTGGTGCCTACATCGGCCTCCAGGCATATCTCAAAGTCGATCCGGGAATCATGCGCGGGCTTCAATACCTCCGGTGTCACTTGCGCAGCCGGCTGCATCTGGCTACGACGCTCGGCCTGGGCCCGCGTTTTCTTCATTCTACGGGTCAGCTACACAAAGGCGGCCCCGACACCGGTGTGTTTCTGCAACTGATAGACAGCCCACTGAAAGACATTGCAGTGCCCGAGACGGATTACACGTTTTGCGAGTTGTTTGCTGCTCAGGCTCTGGGTGATTATCACGCACTCCTTCAGAGCGACCGGTGGGTGATCAGGGTCAATCTGGGCACTGATCCCGCACACGGCCTCCAGATGCTCGTTGACGCCATCGAGGCAACCGAATGAGAGTTGCCCTGAGATTGGCAGTCATCGCCCTCGTTGCCATCGCTTTCTCTTGCGGGACTGAGAGCGGACCCCTCAACGTGATTATAATAGCGGTCGACACCCTGAGACCCGACCATCTCGGCTGCTATGGCTACGCACGAAATACAAGCCGGAATATCGATAGGCTGGCCGCCCGGGGGGCTCTGTTTCAGAACGCAATCAGCCAGGCTCCGTGGACACTGCCGTCATTTGCCACGGTCTTCACATCCCTCTATCCTACCCAGCATGGCGCCACGACCGTTGAGACCAGAATGCGTTCCACCATCCCCACGCTTGCGACCACGCTCGGAGACAGGGGGTATCTTACCTATGCAATTATAAACGCGCCGGTCCTGAGACCCGAGTTCGGACTGGACAAGGGGTTCGAATACTACAATGTGATGCCTTCGGGGGTGGAGAGGTCTGCCGATGTGGTTACCGAGGAGGCCCTCAAGTGGATAGAAGGTCATCGTGACCGGCCCCTCTTCATGTTCGTGCACTACTTCGACCCGCATCTGTCGTATTCACCGCCACGGCCCTATGACACACTGTTCGATCCCGGCTACACCGGTCCCATCGGGAACTCCTTTAACCTCGACTATTTTTCCTCTATGAGCATCCCGACCATGCGGGAAGAGATCACATCGCTCTCGGATGAGGACAGAAACCACATCGTCTCGCTGTATGATGGAGAAATCGCCTTCACCGACAGCGCAGTCGGCGTGCTCCTCGACGGTCTCGCGGAGCGAGGTCTTGACGACAACACGCTCATCATCCTCCTCAGCGATCACGGGGAGGAGTTCTTCGACCACGGCGGGCTTGACCATGGGCACAGTCTCTACAATGAACTCATCCATGTGCCGTTGCTGTTCAGTTTGCCGGGCAGAGTGAAAGCCGGCAACAGAACGCCAACCCATGTCCGCCTCATCGATGTTGCCCCGACGATCCTGGATATTCTGGGTTGTGACAGTCCGGAACACTTTGAGGGCACGAGTCTCCTGCCCTTGATCTCGCCCGCAGGAGATTCAAAGTTGGAGCGCCGTGGATTGCTTCCGCCCGGGAACTGCTATTCCGAGGCTTTAAGACACAGCATGACCATCAAGAGTGTAATCGCCTATCCCTGGAAGGTCATTTACGATATCTCCGCCGATCAGGAGATCGTTTTCAACCTGGAAGATGATCCCGGCGAGACGCTGGACCTCGTGGACGGGAAACCGGCGGGCTTCACAGGGGCCGAACAGGCTCTCTTTCAGGCCATCGGCGGACTATCCAATGCGTGGTACATCCGGATGGCGGGAGGAGAAGACCCACACATATTCGATCTCGAAATCCTCGCGCGGCAGCGGGAGAAGGAGGGTGTGATTCGTCTGTTAACTGCCACGGACGTCGAGGGCTCCGCCGTCGACATTTATGAAATCGCCGATGTAGAGACCAGGCCATCCAGACGTTCCGTACTTAAGATAAGAGATCTCAATTTGGACAAGGAACTCACACTGGCTCTCCAGGTTGAGCCAAAAGGTATTCCTGTTGAGTTCGACCTTAAGATCGACGCGAGGCGCGTGCCCAAGCGGACTTACCTTGGCGTATCACTTGCAAACCCGAACGAGATGCCGTTCTCAAGGAAGGGCGGACGCAAGGTCCTCGCATCGGATGGACCACCGGCGCGAAGGCCCGACGCGCCGTATTTCCTCATCTGGCAGACGCAGCAGCAGTACGAGGGAGACACCGCAGTCGAACTTGATGACGCTACAAAAAGAGAACTGCGCGCATTGGGCTACATCCAGTAGGCGGGTTGCCCTCTCCCATCCGACGTGTTAGGCTGACTTCGAAGAAGGTGGAAAGCATTATGAAGATCAGGTTTGGGCTTGCTATCGCCGTATGCTTTGTCGCGGTCCTGGCGTGCGGTACGGAGGATCGGCCCCTCAATGTGTTGATCATCGGCGTCGACACCCTGAGACCCGACCATCTCGGCTGCTATGGCTATGAACGCAACACGAGCCCGGCAATAGATAAGCTGGCGGCCGAAGGCGTACTCCTCGAGAACACGATAAGCCAGTCCCCCTGGACGCTTCCCTCCTTCTCTTCCGTTTTCACCTCGCTTTATCCGAGTCAGCATGGGGCAATGTCGGCCGTGTCCCGCATGCGTGAGTCTTTCCCCACACTCGGGACGATACTCAAGGAGCATGGCTACGCGACCGGTGCGATCGTCAATGCAACAGTTCTCAGACCTGAATACGGAGTCAACAGGGGGTTCGACTACTATGACCCTACCCCTCCCCAGGGGAGGCGGGCGGACGGGACGACGGTGGACGTCCTTGAGTGGATAAATGAACACAAGGACCAGCCTTTCATGATGTTCGCCCATTACTTCGACCCGCACGAACCTTATGCCCCGCTACCACCCTACGACACGCTGTTCGATGCCGGCTACGACGGTCACATCGGAAACGCTTTTGTCTTACACGACTATTTCCCGGACGTCGTGGGTATGGATTTCGAAAACCTGAGATCACTTGATGAGAACGACTGGAATCACATCCGGGCTCTCTACGATGGCGAGATCGTCTACACCGACAAAGCGATCGCCGGCTTACTTAGCGGGCTAAGTGAACTTGGCATCCGTGACAACACACTTGTGATTCTCCTGAGCGACCACGGTGAGGAATTCTTTGAGCACGAGGGGTTCGGTCACGGGCACACACTCTTCGGTGAAGTGATCCGGGTCCCGCTGATATTCTCGCTACCCGGCCGCCTTCCCGACGGGATGAGAGTGTCCCGACAGGTAAGACTCATAGATGTCATGCCCACTGTTCTTGACCTCATAGGTATCAACACCGATGCCCATCTTGAAGGTGTTAACCTCATGCCGGTACTCACGGGCAACGGGGAACCCCCGCCTACACGGAGCACCCTCTTCCCACAGAATGCTGCCTACTCGGAGGGAATGCTCCAGGGTACGGAGCGAAAGGGTATCACAGCACAACCGTGGAAGATGATCTACGATCTGCGCAGCAGGGATGAGATGCTGTTTAACCTCGAACAGGATCCGGATGAGCAGGAGAATATCGCAGCCCACAAGCCGGAGGCGCTTGCCCTACTCGAAGACATGATGTTCAGATCACTTTTCGCTATGACCGACACCTGGTATATCGAGATGGCAGGAACTCGGGAGCATGAGACCTTTGGCATCAAGATAACATCAGCGAGAGGACCGGGCATCGGCAGGATCCCCCTCTTCAAGTTCTTTGATGCTTCCGGCCATATGGTTGACATCGGGCCGGTGGTCACGAGTGCCGAGGGGCATATGGTCGCAATCGAAGACATCGATGTCGAAGGATCGCTCACCCTGGCTTTCATAGCCGAGGCCCCGGGCGCGGTCCCGGTCAACTTCGATCTCAGGTTGGACGGTGAACCGGCGATCGGGAACACCTACTTCGGCAAGACACTGAAGAAACCGGCCCAGATGCCGTTTGCTCTGAAGTCACGGCGAAACACGGCACCGTTAAGAACAGGCCCGTCACCCAAACCCTGGCCGCCTTACTTCCTCATATGGCACTGCGAGAGTGAGTACAGGGGCGAGATCCGTGCAGAGCTGGATGAGAAGATCAAGGGTGAGCTCCGCGCACTGGGCTATATCCAGTAGCTGTCTACATAAGCCCTGTGCTCGACAGCACCGATATCACACCGGCGGCCATCACCACGAGCAGGGCGATGACGCGAAAAGTCTGCTCCGGAACCCTGTGGAGAAGCCAGTTCCCCGCCAACGCACCCAGGACCAGTGCGGGAAAGAAGATCAGAGCGTATCTGGTTACCGTGAACGTCACAAGTCCCCCTGCAAAGAAGATCGGGACCGAGGCGAGACTTAGAAAAAAGAAATATGCAATCAGGTTCGCGCGGAACGGTTGCTTCGCATCCCCCTGATTCGAGAGAAAGAGAATGACCGGCGGTCCACCGGTCGATATGGCCCCGTTCAACGTACCACTCAAGAGCCCGGCCGCTACAAGGCCGCGTTTCTCATTGCTTACCTGTCTCTTGAATCCCAGCAGGAACGCGAGGGCAAATATGCAGATTGTGCAACCGATAATGATCTTTAGAACGGTAACGTTAAGAACAAGAAGCAGGATCATCCCGACCGGGACGGAGACTATCCCTGCGATGATCAGCGGTCTGATGCGCTTGAGATCCGCCGACTTTCGCACACTTAAATACAGACCGATATTGGTCAGTGCGTTCAGGATGATCACAATCGGTATCGCCGTCCGTGGGCCGAGAAGTAAGACCAGGAACGGGACAGCCGCCAGCGAAAACCCGAAACCTGTGAGCCCTTTAACAACGCCCGCCACAAAGACGGCGATGATACCGTAGATGATCACGTGAGCTGTTGCGTCCATCTTCAGTCAGTTCCCTCAGGTGGATAGAGTAGCACATGTTCCCCGGGGACCGGGATGCTAATTTAGTATGGTGTCACTGAAATTCTTGTAGTATCCTAAGGAGAACATTTCCTCTAAATTCAAGGCCGGAAAGTGGAGGTGCAATTGTGAGTACCGAGGTAAATAAGATGAGATGGGATCTTGAGTCCGTGTTTCCGGGAGGTTCAGGCTCCAAGGAATTCGAGGCGTTCCGTAAGACCGTCGTCGCCGACCTTGAGGAAGCCAGGGAGAGGCTGTCCAGGCTGCCGCGTAAGCTCGATGAGGACACGCGGGAAGCCTGGGTCGACATCCTTCTACTTGTCCAGGATACCGATAAGCGGTTGGATCATGCGGGCAGCTTCACCTACTGCCTCGCGGCTCAGGATGTTACCGACGACAAAGCGATGAACATACTCGAGGAAATCTCCAGCCATGAAGCCGCCATTGAGGTGATCCAGACGGACATTGATGAGTTTGCTATCGCCGTCGACGATCAGGCCTGGGAGGACTTCGTCGGTGACGAGAGACTCGTCGGATCTGCGTTCTACTGGAGCGAGCGCCGTCGCAAGGCACGCCTCAAGATGGAACCCAAACTTGAGAAACTGGCGACCGAGCTGGCGGTCAGCGGATATCATGCCTGGAACCGCCTCTATACCAAGATAGCCGGTGATCTGAGATCGGAGTTTACCGAAGGCGGGAAGTCCGAGGAACTGTCAATGGGTCAGCTGACCAACAAGATGAGCTCGCCGGACCGTGAGATTCGCAGGCAGGCGTTCGAGAAACTGGAAGCGTCGTGGGGATCTACCGAAGGACTGGCGGCAATGCAGATCAACTCGCTTGCCGGTTTCAGACTCAGCCTCTATAAGGCCAGGGGTTGGGAGTCTCCGCTCTTCGAATCGTATCTGATGGCACGCGTGAGTGAGGAAACCATAAACAGCATGTGGAACGTGATCGCTGGCAGTCGTGACCGCATGAATGACTACCTGATTGAGAAGAAGAAACTGCTTGGCCTGGACAGTTTCCGCTGGTACGACCAATGGGCTCCAATCGGTGAGGTCGAGAAGACATTTACGTATGACCAGGCATCGGACTTTGTTGTTAAGCACCTTTCTTCATTCTCACCGGAAATCGGCCGGTTCGCCCGCAAGGTCATTGACGAGCGTTGGGTTGAGGCTGAGGACAGAAGCGGCAAGATGGCGGGCGGTTTCTGTACGGGTCTTCCCGTAGTCACGCAATCGCGTATCTTCATGACGTTCTCCGGCAACTACTCGGAGTTGATGACGCTGGCTCACGAGATCGGGCATGCATATCACAGCTGGGTTTTCCGCGACCGCGACTATTACGCACGCTACTACACGATGACGACGGCCGAGACGGCATCGACTTTCAATGAGATGCTGGTAAACGATGCGGCACTTGAGTCGGTTGAAAACAACGCCGAGAAATTGTCGCTCATCGATAAGAAAGTCCAGGACCACCTTGCGATGTTCTGCAACATCCGCTGTCGCTTCCTGTTTGAGAGCAAGTTCTACAAGGAGAGGAAGGATGGCCCTGTGTCCAAGGAGCGTCTGAATGAACTGATGGTTGAGGCGCAGAAAGCGGCTTTCGGTGAAGCCCTCGCCGATGACGGTTGCCATCCGCTATTCTGGGCCTCGAAGCTGCATTTTTCCGAGACAGGGGTACCCTTCTACAACTACCCGTACACTTTCGGGCATCTCTTTGCCGGTGGTATCTACGACCGCGCGAAGAAAGAGGGGCCGGCCTTTGCCGAGAAATACACCGCGCTTCTTGCCGATACGGGATCGATGTCGTGTGAGGATGTAGCAAGGAAGCACCTGGGTGTAGATCTTACAGGTGAGGAGTTCTGGAAGGATGCAGTCGGACGTGCTCTTAGGGACGTCGACGCCTTTATCGAGCTCGCCGGCAGGATGTAGCACCGGGCCTCCACCCCCGACGATTCTCTGTCCGTCGGACGCGGAGACCCGACGCTACAATCTGCAATACTCCGGCTCCGGCACCGGGTGCCGGCTAAAACAGCCAGGCCTGCATCAGCTTATACGCCCATCACGGTAACGGAAGTGATCCCCCTTGTTCCGGGGTGCCTCCATCTGTACGTTCATGAACTTGTCCTTGCAGTCGCCTATGAATTCGTGATACCGGTACGAGCTCCGGCCGCCATGCATGGGCATGAAGACTGTCGGCTTCAATGTCTCAAGCGCGTAGTGAACACCCAATTTCACGGCTTCCTGATCACCGAACCCACACCCGCTTACGGGCATGAACGCGATATCCGGCCTCACGCCTCCGGCCGCAAGGTAGTCAATCTCCGCCTGGTACGGACCTGAGAAATCCTGCTGGCGGTTAGCATGGTCCCCCGCATGAAAGATCACAAGGCCGTCGACCTCGACAACGAAGCCCACACCTGAATCGTTGGATTCGATTGTGGAGACCTTCATACCGTTTATTGTGCGAGTCACACGCGGACCCGTGTACTCGTAAGGAGCCGGTGTTTCCTCCGGCTCGCAGCCAAGTACATACGTCACATTAGGAAGCGACTCATTCCAGTCGAAGATCGCCGGATCGTAATGATCGCCGTGTTCATGGCTGCCGAAAACGGTAACGGTCTCACCGGCAAGCTCGGCCGGGCTGATGTTCCCGTTACAGAGTGACGGCTGTGAGGGTTCGTTGCCCTGATCGAAGTAGTCGAACACGAGAAGATGGTTTCTCGTCTTGAGTGCCCATCCGCTGTGTCCCAGGTACCAGATGACGGCCTCTCCCTCGGCCAGCTCACCCTGTGCTGCCAGGGTCCCGCTTGCCGATTCCATGCTTGCGCGGTCGGCACCGTGAGCAATCAGGATCTCGGCCACGTCGTTGTGACCGTACCGGGCAGCCATTTCCAATGGTGTGCTGCCCGCATCGTCTCTGCTCGTAACCGATGCGCCACCTTTCAACAGATGCTCCACTGTAGCCGCGTCCCCATGGATAGCAGCCATATGGAGCGCGGAGCACCCATAGTGGCTCTCGCATACATTTGTGTTCACCCCGGCCCCAACAAGCGCCTCCACAACCGAGCATTCACCACCGTTAATCGCCCTCATAAGCACGTTGTCGCCTTCTTCAGGCTGGTAGTCGACATCCGCCCCATGTTCGATAGCGAGCTTCGCAAACTCCGCATGGCCCTGCCAGGCTGCCCCGAGGAGCGGCGTATGTCCATGCTCGCTTGCCTCATTGATATCTGCACCATGGGAGAGCAGGACTCTTCCAGCCTCCACATTGCCTCGAAAGGCTGCATTTATCAGTGGGGTTTCGCCTTGTTCGTTCCTAGCTGATGGGTCAGCCCCACGAGCAAGCAGTGCCTCCGTCGTCACTGCGTTGCCACGGAGGGCTGCCCAGTGTAATGGTGTCATTCCATCTTCGGTAACGACATTGATGTCATCACCGCGCTCGATGAGGAGGTTGAACAAGCGGTCAAGACCTCGTGAGCTCGCATAGTGGAGTAGCGTCACACCCTGTCGGTTCCAGAAGTTGAGATCGGCCCCGGCATCAAGAATCTCATCCACAGTCACGGTGTCCCCCCCCGAAGCCGCAAAGCTGAGTGCATAGGCACCGTTCTTATCACGCCTGTTGACGTCGGCGCCCTGCGAGAGCAGAAATGTTACCATTTCCCTCTGACGATAGATTGCGGCCACGCCAAGCGGTGTGGTCTCATCGCTGTCACCGCACTCAAGATCTGCACCGGCATTGAGGAGAAGGCGTGCTGCCTCTACCTGCCCTTCCCTGGCAGCTATATGGAGCGGCAGGCTGTTGTACTGGTCGGTTTCATCCGGCTGAGTCACAAGTTTGGGATTCACCTTGAGAAGCTTCCCTACCTGTTCCACATCGCCACCGATGATTGCCTGGTGGATCTCGCCTGCTGATGCGTATAAGACCAGGCTCAGCAGGATTATACCCGCAACGATCAATACCAATGGACCGCGCATAGCGTTCCGACCTCCTTAGGGGATGGTTGTAATCCGACCTCGCAATTGGGATTGGCTTAAAGCTTCAGGGGTACTTCTATATAGGTAGTATCAGGAGAAATTCGGGCTTTGTCAAGGGGAGATCTACCGTACGAGTATGATCTTACGGGTCAGGACCGTGCCGCCCGCGGTGAGCTTTACAAAATAGACTCCGGGCGCAGCCTGTCGGGCATTATCGTCATGGCCTGTCCACCTTGCCCGGTGCTCTCCGGCCGGCAGATGATCATCCACAAGCCGGTTGACTCTTCTACCGTCGATATCGAAGATGTCAAGACGCACTCTTCCCGGCTTGTGCAAACCAAACCTGAGCATCGTCGCCGGGTTGAAGGGGTTGGGCGAACTCCTTCCAAGCCAGACCACCTCAGGAATGCTCGGGCCTCCCCCACCGGTACAGGTTGAATCCATCGTTACGCTTACGATCTGATCGGTTGTAAAGGCGTCGATGTCGACCCCTACATAGAGCTTCGCGATGGGGCCGGAATCATCGATCTGAAGCAGTGTCCCCCCCGTTACCTCCACCTCTGGATCATCACAGCGATTGGGCATAAGGAACCGGAGCTGGGAATGCTCAAAACGCTCACTCTGATAGTTGGTAATCCGGGCTGTCACAGTATAGTTGGTCCCATCATTGGCCGGGTCGTACTTGACAAGGACTTTCTGACCCGATGACCCCGCTGAGATAGTAGGCCGGGGCGTAAGAACACCATCAGATACCCGCACCATACGGTAGTACCGCCCACCGTCACAACAGTTATCGGTAGCCAGGTTGTAAGGCCGATTCGTGATACTTCCGTCATCCCTGTGGATATGACCGTAGAGCGCCATATCAACCCCGAGATTTCTGAGGTTGATCTCCCACGAGAAATCATAGTGATAGAAGAGCACCCGGGCCATGCTTGAAGCCGCGATCGCGAGGTCATCGCGAAGCCACTGCATCTGGCCTGATGTAAAACTCTCGGCGCCATAGATACCGTAGCGAAAACTATCATAGTTGTCGTAGGATTCGAGCCCGACAAAGTGGACGGGCCCGTAGTCGAAACTGTAGTTCTGGGTGTACCACGGAGCTCCGGCCGGAGGAACATCGAGCCGCTTCCAGCCGAAGAACCGCCACCAGTCGCGTCGGGAAGTTCCAGCAGGAGGCGGTGTACTCCACCATCCGCCAATATCGTGATTGCCTGCTACCAGATATACCGGTACCTCAAACTCGGCCAGAATCCGCTGGGCCCGTGTGTAGTACCGCCTCTCAAGGTAGTCCTCCAGCTCACCCTCGTTTATGAAATCACCGGTGATCAGTACGAACTCCGGGTTGATGATGTTGATATCTCTTATGACCTCCCGAAGATCGATCATCTCCGTGGTATCCGCCTCCGGGCTACCCGGGTCGTGGTACGTGTGGGTCGGCAGGTGAGTATCCGAAATGTGGACAAAGTAATAGTCCGGCTTGAATCCGGGGATTACCCGGACCGCGTTTCGTGTGGTGTCTTCGATTCCGCCGGCCGCGGTAACCACGAGATCATATAGCTCGTAGAGCGGAACCTCCGGTACACATACCGATACTGTCCACCACAGCGTAGCTGGATTATAAACCGAGCCACAATCATCCAGGGGCACTTCGATGAGATCATGCACCAACCTTGCAGTCCATCCGGATGTCGCCGGGTCGGCATCGCACTTAATATGGAGCGTGTCCCCCTCGAGAAGGATCGCGGGGATATTGAGCAGGGGACGTTGTATAACCGTCAACGTATCACCGATTGGGATCGCCGCTGCGGAACCGGCGAGAATCACAACCAGGGTAATCCCGAGTGCTGAAATGTATGCAGACCTTGTAGTAGCTATCGGACCTCTCCTGATGTCTGCGAGCCCATCACAGGCTCTGACCCTATACTATAGTACATATTTAGATGTTTTCCTACGGTAAAGCGCTGCATGTAAAAGAATCGTAAAGCCCGGAACGAAGCTGCAAGGGTATCGGTACAAGAAAGCAGGAACATGTAGTAGAATGTATACTCACTCAGGAGATCGGAGGACTGAAATGATAAGACATTCGGCGTTTGTTGCTCTACTCGTCATGTTACCCCTATTGCTGATCGTACATGTTTCCGCGAGTGAGCCCGACATCAGGACACTTGCCAGGGGCAATACAGAGTTCGCACTGGACCTTTATGGCCAGCTCAGCGCACAGCCCGGCAACCTGTTCGTCTCTCCGTACAGCATCTCCTCCGCCCTCGCCATGACCTATGCGGGTGCAAGGGGCAACACAGCAACCCAGATGGCAGATGTGCTCAATTTCGGACCGTCGGATGAGAACCTGCACGCTTCGTTTGCCATGATTACGAGGATGTTTGAGGATGGAGCGAAAGCGGGGGCACACGAGCTCCGCCTGGCTAATGCACTCTGGGCCCAGAAGGGCTTCGGGTTGCTCGATGAGTTCACCGGCCTCAACAAGGAATACTATGGAGCAGGACTTGAGCACGTGGATTTCGCCAACCATACCGAAGAGGCGCGGAAGGCCATTAACACCTGGGCGGAACAGAGTACAAATGAAATGATCAAAGAACTCTTCAATCCGGGCATTCTGAGCCCGTCCACTAAGCTTGCCCTGACCAATGCCATCTACTTCAAGGGAAACTGGGAAAGTGAGTTCGACAAGGACAAGACGGAAGCCAGGGACTTCTGGGTGACACCTGATTCATCCGTCAGCGTCCAGATGATGCGCCGCAGGACCGAGTACAACTACAATGAGACGGAGACACTGAAGGTACTCGAGTTGCCTTACGCAGACAAATCACTCTCAATGATCGTCTTGCTGCCGAAGGACCGCGATGGACTGGCGGAGCTCGAGAGCTCGCTGGAACCGAAGTCGCTTGGAAGGTGGTTGGGCTTAGTGCGTGAGCGTATGATTATAGCGGAGCTTCCGAGATTCAAGATCCATACCGAGTTTCAGTTGGATGAGGTGCTCGTGGCGATGGGGATGTTGGACGCCTTCTACCCCGGACTGGCCGATTTCTCGGGGATGACCGGAGACAGGGAGCTGTTCATTGGCGCGGTCGTTCACGAAGCATCGCTGGAAGTGAACGAGAAGGGCGCTGAGGCGGCCGCCGGCACGGCTGTTGAAATGAAGAAGAGGTACCCCGTCTTTCGCGTGGACCGTCCGTTCTTATTCATCATCCGTGACAACGAATCCGGGAGCATCCTTTTCATGGGCCGTGTGGTGGATCCAACCCGGTGATCTTGCTCATTCACCGACTTGAGACCGACGCCATCAGTCCTTCCGCACAAGTGCATCCACCATGTCCGGATACAACGCCGGCTGGACCGAATACATCCCCATGACTTCCATGATATGCCTGTCTTCGAGCATTCTCCGGAAAACCATGTTGCGTTCGTAGTCTACCGAAGCCGGGATAATCTCATCCGCCTCCCTGGCAGCGCGTTCCTTGGCATGGAGTACGTCCCGCTGCATTGCGCGCAGTGAATCATCGGACACGGGCAAGGTCATTCGGTGACCCGGTGAGATGTCCGATTCGGTGAGTTTGGCCGACCAGGTCTTACTCACATACCGGTAATCCCCGGAGAACATCATGATCTCATACCAGCTCTCGATCTCCCCCACCAGTTCGAATATATCACCCTTCCAGGCTCGACCGACGATGAACCTGTCGGTTCCGGGCCCCGTGCGGAGGTTTATGTTACGGCTGATCATGACAACATACTCTTTGCATACCGCCGAAGGGACCGCAGCATTGAGGACCGCGATTAAGACTATGACCACGAGGACAAAACCCTTCTTTCCCATCTCGAACCCCCTTCCTCTCACTCTACCACCTAGTCAGACGCCGGGCTGCGGGGATTGCTGACGGGAGTGCCATCCATCGAAGCCAAATAGAAAACGGGCCGCGGTCACCCACGGCCCTAAACTGAATCGAGAGTAGTCTACCGGACCAGAAGCGCCTGCTTCGTCTCCGTCCGCTCACCCGACCGGGCACGGAGGAAGTAAATCCCACTCGCTGCTTCATTGCCCTGACTGTCACGGCCATCCCATACAACCTCTACCCTGCCTGAGCTCGCTGCGTGACCGTTGATCACACGTGCACGCCGGCCGGTTACATCAAACACTTCCACTGTGTATGGGCCGGCGGCGGGAGCCATGAACCTGGCCCTCGCTTCGGTGCTGAATGGATTCGGGTAGACCGAGAAAGCAAGTCCCTTCCCTGGCAGGCCGTCGGCAATCGGCACACCTGAGCCTGGATCCGAGTAGACCGTCATGGTATATCGTTGAACATTGGTTCCTGTACCGGCTTTCCCGTAAACCCTGATCTGGTAAGAACCCACCGAGGGAACCGTGTAGGTCAAGACTTCGGTATCCTGCATGCCGCCGGATGTCGCGCTCGTAAGAAGCGTCGTGCCTGCGGCATCATAGAGCTCAATATCGGGATCGGCTATCGAATCGGTCGTAATCCAGGTGGGCGGATCGCCGCCTTGTCTCCCGAGCAGATACGTCTCTCCGATGGGATCCACCTCAACAGTTACCGATGTATTGGTCAGGGTAACCAGGTACCAGTCGTAATCCGAGCCCCCGTTGTCCAGTGAAAGGTTCTCGATCACGGTTGTGTCTGTGATCGTACCCAGATCGGTCGGCTCCAGATTGGTGTCATTGTTCTCGTAGGTGTCGCCGTAGTTACGCATCCCACCGCGGACATCGTCATCCATCGCACCGACAAACGAATTGGAACCGCACTGATAGGCTTCCATCAGCTTGGTGCAGTTCTCAGGGGTACAGTGACCCAGCCCAAAACCGTGCCCGTGTTCATGCATCACCACATTCTTAAGGTTGCCGTAGTTGTTTGTCGGGTTGTGGTAGAAACCGACGTCACCGGTATCGAGTACCATGTCCCCGCCGTCGGGGTAGTAGTTGTATGCAAGTACACCCGAAGGGCCGTCCATATAGCGGCCACCGATCCGGACGTCACCCCGGACACCCAGCACGCCCTGACTGCCCGGCATATTTGCACCATCGTCCGTAACCTCGATATATGTCACACCGGTAACCGCCGCCCAGCGATCGAACGCGTTCCGCATCTTGGTCAACCACCCGGTGCTGCCCCATGCAGCGGTGAAAACCGAGACCAGATCACTCGGGCCTCCGTCCGCCCAGGTACCATCAGGTACAACGCCCCAGGTGATCGTAATCGGATCGCCCATCACGCCCGTATTTCCATCCATAACTGTCAAGTTCCAGCGGTCACGTCTCCAGTAGCCGAGAAGCCCGGCACCGGGAGCATACGTAGGCAACTCCCTCAGGATCCGTTCCGCATCCTCCGGGCTTGTATCCGGGTGAAGACAGAAAGCAGCGGCACCGTATTCAATATCCTTGCGTTCAGCCACCTGCCCGGCGAGTGCCATTACGGTCACCTCACAGACAACCTTGTCGAACGGGTTCTGCGAGCTAAGCAGACCATCCAGTGTGACCCCGGGAGACTCTATCGAGTTCCTGGGAGCAAGAAACGTGGCGAAGAGCAACACAGAAAGAAGTACGGCTCCTCCAAACGATAGTACAACCGAACGGTGTCCGTGCAAACTCATGGTCATTCCCTCCTCAGGCAAGCGCCGGTCAACGGCTCAATAGGCGGGATATACACATCCGCACCCGAATAGTCACACTCAGATCCAAGTATATCACAATTCGACCCCGGTTTCCAGACATTTGTGATCGCATCGCAACGCTATTTGGATGCAGGACACAGGTTTAGGGTTTCAGGAACACTGGGCAATTGAGGCAAATCCTGCCTATAATCAGCAATTCATTGGCAGATTCAGTTCAGAATCCCGGCGTCAGAGCGGGCGACGGCCGGGAATGGCACTTGACCCGTGGCCTGTGGGACTATATTCTTCAGATAACATACATCATCCGAGTATCCTGACAAACAGGGAGTTATGGCTATGATCAAACTGGTCGAATGTGTTCCCAACTTCAGCGAAGGCCGTGACCTGGCCAAGATCGAACAGATCACAAACGAGATAAGCGCCACCGAGGGGGCAACCCTCCTTGATGTCGATCCCGGAAAGGACACCAACAGAACAGTTGTGACGCTCGTCGGCTCGCCCGAGGCAGCTGTGGAGGCTGCTTTCAGGGCGATCGCAAAGGCGGCAGAGGTGATCGACATGTCGCAGCACCAGGGGGCGCACGCCCGGATGGGTGCGACCGATGTCTGCCCGTTCGTCCCGGTGTCAGGGCTTGACATGGATGATTGCGCCGAGCTGGCAAGGAAACTGGGCAAACGTGTCGGTGATGAACTGGGGATCCCGGTCTACCTCTATGAGTACGCAGCCTCCAGACCGGACCGCAAGAACCTCCCCGATGTGAGGGCCGGTGAGTACGAAGCCCTGCCTGAGAAACTCAAGAAGCCGGAGTGGAAGCCCGATTTCGGACCGGCGGAGTTCAAACCCGGCCCGGGAGCAACCGTTATCGGTGCAAGAGAGTTCCTGATTGCATATAACGTCAATCTCAACACCAGGAATACCAAGTTGGCCAAGGAGATAGCCTTTTCGATCCGTCAAAAGGGGCGGATCAAGCGCGATGCCGACCGCAAGATCGTGCGTGATGAAAACGGCAAGGCGCTCCGCTCCCCGGGCATCTTCAAGGAATGTAAGGCCGTCGGCTGGTACATGGAGGACTTCGGCCGCGCCCAGGTATCCATAAACCTCACGAACTATAAGATAACGCCTCCTCATCTCGTCTTCGATGAGTGCTCGAAGCTTGCGGAGAAGCTCGGGGCCAGGGTGACGGGAAGCGAACTGGTCGGGCTTATACCGCTCGAGGCCATGCGTATCGCGGGCCGTCATTATCTTAAGAAACAGGGAAGGACCCGGGGTGTGACCGAGGAGGAGCTGATTCACATCGCGGTGCTCTCGATGGGGCTGAGTGACCTCTATCCTTTTGAGAAGGAGAAGAAGATCATCGAGTACCAGGTCAAAAAGGGTGAGACCCTTACCGGTATGACGGTTGATGCCTTCACGAATCTCCTCTCAACGGATGCCCCGGCACCCGGTGGGGGGAGCGTTGCGGAACTCTGTGGTGCCTTAAGCGGGGCGCTGTCTTCGATGGTTGCGGCTCTCACCCACGGGAAGAAGG
>JALGZP010000147.1 GCA_025774845.1 bacterium | reverse complement strand
ATAGGCCCGGACCGAGTATGAGTAGGTCACGCACGGCGCACCTGTGAAGTCATAACAGCTGGTTACATCGGGTCCGACCGTCGCTATCTCCCCTCCATTTCTATAGACTCTGAAACCAGTCTCGCCGCAGACTCCATACGAGTTGTCGGTCCAGGTCACCAGGACCCTGTCACAATCATCCTCGGTTGCGGCGCAAGCGCTTGGTGGGTTCGGGGTGCGCAGTCTAACACCGCTGTCACTGTTGGATCTGTCTGAGATGCCGCATGTGTTGTAGGCCTCGACTGAGTATGAGTAGGTGACGCATACAACAGCCGAAGTGTCATCGTAATACGTAGCATCGGCGCCAGCTGTCCCTATCTCCGTACCGTCTCTATAGACCCTGAAGCCCGATTCATTGCAGAGACCCGAGGTATTATCGGTCCAGGTTACGCGTACCTTGTTACAGTCGGTGTCGGTCGCGCTGCAGGCGGTTGGCTGACCGGGCGCATCGAGCCGTGTTCCATAGTTGCTTGATCCGGTTGACGTCCCACAACTGTTATAGGCCTTTACGGAGTACTGATAGGTAGTGCAGGGAACCGCGGACAGGTCATCAAACGTGGTCACACCGGCCGCAACCTCACCTATCTCTACGCCGTCGCGGTAGACCCTGAAGCCATCCTCAGCACAGCTACCTGTTGAGTTATCGCTCCATGTTACAGTGACCTTGTCACAGTTGTTCTCGGTTGCCGCACAGCCGCTGGGCGCTGCCGGCGTTCCCAGCCGCACACCGCCGTCAGTGTTGGATGCGGCTGAGCTCCCACATGTGTTGTAGGCCCTCACAGAATATGAGTAGCTCACACATGGCGTGGCCGAGTTGTCGCTATAGCTGGTTGCATTCTGGCCCGCGGTCCCGACCTCGCCACCGTTTCGATATATCCTGAAGCCATCCTCTGTGCAGCTGCCGGATGAGTTATCAGTCCATGTTACGGTGACCCAGTCGCAATTGTCGCTGCCGGCGACACAATTGGTGGGCGCGTGAGGGGGGCCGAGGCGTATCCCGCCATCTTCGTTGGAGGGGTTCGCGTCACCGCAATCATTGTATGCATAGACAATATAGGCATGCCCCACGCACCGGGTCGCCGCGTAGTCGTCGTAGGTTGTTGTATTGACGCCGACCGTCGCTATCTGGCCCCCGTCGCGGTAGATCTTGAAGCCCGTCTCACCGAAGAGCCCTGAGGAGTTATCGCTCCAGGTCACCTGGACCCTGTTGCAGTCGTTATCGCTCGCAGCGAGCCCACTGGCTGCTTCTGGAATCATCAGCTGGGTGCCGTCGTCGCTGTTGGATTCTGCCGACGTGCCACAGTCATTGAAAGCCTTTCACTGCATACGCCCCAGGAGTTATCAAGCCAGGAAATGTGCACTTGGTCACAGTCATTCTCACTGGCCTGACAGGCACTTGGTGCATTGGGCGCACCCATCCACGTACCATTGTTGCTGGCGGACGCACTCGACGTGCCGCAGCAGTTGTACGCAGTGATCCAGTAGGAATACGTGACACAGGGGCTTGCGGTATAGTCATCATAGCTGGTGACGTTCTTATCGAGAGTCGCGATCTGCACTCCGTTACGGTATAACTTGAATCCAGTTTCAATGCTCGAGTTGTCCTGCCAAGTTATATGGACCTTATCACAGTCATCTTCGCTGGCGGAGAAGAGAGTCGGTGTTGCCGGGGCGGTAGCCGGTACCATTACAATGAAGGCATCGGTGCCAGTTTTCAGCTGATCGAAAGCCCCCACGGTGATCGTGCTTGATCCAGACCAGCCCGGTGCCGGATTGATATCTATATAGCGATCGGAGTCGATAGTGACGCCGGCGCTCGGATTGGTGTTCCCGACAATAGAGAATGAAAGCTCGCTGTCGCTGCTCTCAACGTCATCCGTATAGGACCACAGATCGATCGCATTGTTCCAGCTCCCGTTCACGCAGACACATCTGTCCGGGAGACCCGAAATCACAGGGGTGTTATCATAGTCTATGGTGTTCTGATATAGCGATCTGACCGGATTGTGAGTCGGATGCCCGTAGGATTGCCATTCAGCCCAGAACTGAGCGAAGTTGTGGTCATTCTGGTCATAGATCACCTGCCAGATCTCATTGAAGCCCATTGATGTGACGTCATTCCCTTCATTGGCAGAATCATGGATGTCCCAGAGGGCGCCCGCCACCCGCCCCTCTACCGCTTCCCCGTTCTCCCACTCGGGTGTACCCCACGTTTGTGTTTCAAGATTCCACCCCGAGCCCCCGGTACTGAAAACTGGATCATCAGTGACTGCGATGGCGAAGAAACTGGCCCACCCCTCGGTCCATGCGCAGTTAACGGTCGAAATGCTATCCATATGGTGCGGACTCGGGCAGTTCGTTGTGGGAAGCCAGTCTCCGTATATGTTCCAATGGTAGTTGTGACCCATCTCATGAAGGATCACATCAGGACGGGCATCATCCGCATCCCGGAGATAGACTCTGTCCTCCGAACGGCTGAAGTAGGCACCGCTGTCGACACCTGCTTCCCAGGTTACCCTGCAGTACCCTGGATCATTCGGAGGATAGACATATCCATCGTACATGGTCTGGAAGATCCACATCGCTCCCTCAGTGAGGCCACCGTTCGGAATCGTATGGATTCCATGATCGTAACTTCCACTGGGGACATTGAAATCTGTCATCGTCAGCCATCTGTAGGCATTAAAGGCAAATGTTTCAACCCTTCGCCTGTTGGTGTCGGTCTGGAGAATAACGTATATATCCTGGGTACCGCCCTCCTCATCGACGTTGTCGATGGGAATGCTTGTATAAATGCCGTTCGAGTTTGTCAGACCCCAGTCGAGCAGATCATCTGCTCCCACATCTTCGTCAAAGATATACACGGTGGTCCACTTCGCATTGGAGAGAACGTCAAATGGACTGAAATACTGAAATCGGACGGTGACTGTTACAGTCTGAAAGGCACCGGGACCGGCCCATGCCTTCCCATCCACTCGATCATCCAGGTTCGGCGTTTCCTCCCGGCCGCGTCCATGCTCGTCAGGAACCGTTTGCTGAGGAACCGGTCCAACTGGTCCGAGCTTCTCCGCCCTGCCAACGGGAAAGCCCTCGGGGTGTTTGTATCCGAAGTGACTTACGGTCTCTCCTATGTGGAGATACACATAGTCATCATCGCCCCAGATATCGCCGTTTTCAAACTCCCGCCTCGCCCAGCCCTCTATGGCCCAGTTGCCACGCTGAGTGAATCTCGCATCGATACTAAAGGAGATGCTCTGACCCCTTTCGAGCGCGCCTTCCCACCGGGTCTCACCACCTTCGTTCGTGACCCCCTGAGGGAGCTCGATCCACGCCTGTACGGAATCGATCGCCCTCGACGATCTCACCGTACAGGTGATCTCGAACTTCTCGCCCAGAAGCGGAGCATGCGAGGCCTCTAGGCGAACCGTTATCGGGGACTTGACGTCTCCCTTCGCGCTGTCGATCAAAGCGGATGCCATCAGTACCAGCAGGACACAAAGGAAAACCGAAAGCTGCCTTCGTAACGCGTTAGACATGGCTACCCTCCTCAGCCATATACCCCTGGAGTATCCTTCGAGCTCAGATTCATCTCATCTTTCATTTCACAATTACTATCTTCTCCATGACCTTCGGGGCACCTGCCTCCAGCCGGCAGAAGTAGATGCCGTTCGGAACGGCGTTCCCAGTTGAATTCCGGCCATCCCATATGACCTTATGCATTCCGGCCGGCGCAGACTCATCAGCCAGCCGCCGAATCTCCTGCCCGGCGGTGTTATAGATGACCATCCTGATCTTCTCCTCAGCGGGAATGCTGTAGTAGATGGAGGTCAGACCCGTCGATGGATTGGGTATCGCCCTTAAGAAGATTGCCCGTTTGGTGTCACCACTCTCTCCCTCATCAAGGATAGAGGCTTCGCAGGTTATCTCAACCGACGCAGATGCAAGCACCGGCGTCAGGGTGGAACCGCCGCAGGTGGTCATGCGGTTCTTGGAGGAGCCGATGTCCTTTATCTCGATCGTTGTCGGTCCCAGGGTGGCAGTCGGCTTCACATCCATCAACAGGTAGATGAAAGGCTGACCCGGTGGATGCTCTCCAGCGGCGACCTCCGGCGGGCAACTGACCGAATACACCACTGCCACCTGTGCAGTCGTGTCACTCGAGCCCGGTTGGGTCATGAAGGCTGCCGCCGCGCAGGTACCCGCGGTGTCAACTACGGCAGGGTTGACTGAAAACACACTCGAATCGAAGTTCGCACATACGGAATAGCCCTTCAGGTCCACCGAGTTCCTGCCCATTATGGGCAGCATGAAGCCGGTCTCACCGGCCAGAGCCTCAAGAGTGTCGGGAATGACAAAGAAGTCTCCATAGGGCCGGCCCCCCGTGTCACAGCTGCCAGTA
>JALGZP010000146.1 GCA_025774845.1 bacterium | reverse complement strand
CGGGCAGCCCGAGGGCACGGTGATCTCGTTTGAGATCCAGGCAGACAATGACTCAGGCGGCAGTAGCACCTCTGACCTTCAGAGTTACTCCGTACCCTATGAGCTCACGATTCACGAGATACAGGGTGAAGTGCCCGTGTCCCCATACGATGGGAACGCCGTCATCACTCATGGAATTGTGACCGGCGAATATGGTTCCTATTTTGCAGTGCAGGATGGGAGTGGTGCGTGGAACGGCATCTGGGTGGAGAGCGAGGCCGCACCGGCAGTCGGCGATTCCGTCAGTGTTCGAGGTATGGTCAGAGAAAACGGCGGTTCCGGCCATGCAGGCAACACGCTCTTCTTCGGGAGTGACTCTGCCCGAGGTGGTTATCGTCTCGACAGCCAGTGCTGCATCAGAAGATTACGAAGGCGTGCTTATAGGGGTCGAAGGTGCCGTCTGCACGAATCCCCACGCGGGTCTCGGGGAATGGGAGATAAACGACGGGAGCGGAACCTGCCGGGTGGGTGACATGGGATACAGCTTCACACCTATACTCGGCTCATCATACGACGTCATCGGTCCTGTCGCGTTCACCTATGGGACTTTCAAGATTGAACCGAGGGATGAGAACGATGTTGTATGGGTGGCCGACAATTCGCCACCGGTGATCGACTTTGTGGCCGTCGTGAGTGATACGACAGTTCTCGTGACCTTCTCAGAAGAAGTAGAGCAGACTAGCGCTGAAACCAGTAGCAACTATACGATCGACAGTCTGGGCGTCCTGGGTGCAGAGATGGATGGAGGCCGTTTCGACCAGGTTCTGTTGACCGTATCCGTCATGTCTGAGGGTGAGTATACGCTGACGGTAGACGGTGTCGAAGACCTCTACGGGAACGTCATGGTTGATGTCAGCGAGGTCTTTGACTTCGTGGACACCAGTATTCCCGAGGGTTACTACGACAGTGCCGAGGGCATCGGCGGAGAAGCGCTGAGGGCAGCGCTTCACGCTATCATAGGGAGCCATACAGTGCATAGCTATGACTATGCCTGGACCGCTTTCTACACCACCGACGACAAACCGAACGGGAAAGTGTGGGACATCTACTCCGACGTTCCGGGTGGGACACCGCCTTATGAGTACACCTTCGGTGTTGACCAGGGTGGTGTCGGGGGCCAGGAAGGTATGGGTTACACTCGTGAGCACTCGTGGCCCAAGAGCTGGTTTGGTGGTGACGTGGCGCCGATGAACTCAGACCTCTTTGCGCTGTATCCCTGTGATGCGCACGTAAACGGTAACCGTGGCATCTACCCATACGGGGTGGTCACTTCGCCTGTGTGGGTGTCGCTTAATACAAGTAAGGTAGGCCCGTGTTCCTACGCGGGGTATTCGGGGACTGTCTTTGAGCCGATCGACGAGTATAAAGGTGACCTTGCGCGCACATATTTCTACATGGCCACCAGGTACTACACGGAAGATGGCGGCTGGCCGGGAAGCCCGATGACGGACGGTGCCGACCTATTGCCCTGGGCGGTTGACATGCTTCTTGAGTGGCATGCTGAGGATCCTGTCAGCCGGAAGGAACTCGAGCGAAACGCTGCCATATACTCAATCCAGAATAATCGCAATCCCTTCATCGACCGGCCGGAGTTCGCGATCGATCTATATGTCACAGCTGGAACAAGGGATGCTGCCACCGGTGTCTTGGCCGCGGGATTGAGCCGGGTTTGGCCCAACCCATTCAACCCCTCAGCGACGGTCCGCTACTCGGTCCCTGAGGCCTCTTTTGTCACCGTCACCCTGTACGATGTTCTTGGCCAAGAGGTTGCCAGGGTCGTGAATTCCCACCTGCAGGCTGGGGAGTACATGTGTACTGTCGAGGTCGGTGAACTCAGTAACGGTGTCTACTTCTTGAGACTGCACGCCGGTGTTCACTCGGATACAAAGAAGCTCGTCATACTGAAGTGATGGTCCAGACAAGGGCCCGTCACGGTTTAAGCTCCACATACAGTGGCACACCATACTGCTTCTGACTGATCGCTCCGGTTGGAGCTGTCATCTGCTGGCTGGCCGTCTTCCCTGTTGAGTGAATTGACAACCTGAACATGATGGGGTAAAGTCTTAGCCATAGCGGTGCGGGTGTGAACGCGCATTTCCCGGGTGGGCTGGCCGAAAGGAGGGATATCGTGATGGCAGAGCCGATGGAAAGTCCGATTGGCGAGCAGCTCAGCGATCGGCGAGATAAGCTTGAGCAAGCACTGTCTGCAATTCCCAACGACACGAAACTCCTGCAACTTCTCGATGATGTGGATGCTGCCATTGAACGTGTGAACGGTGGGACCTACGGCCTATGCGAGGTCTGTCACGACCCCATTGAGCCCGACCGCCTCATGGCGGATCCGCTCGCGTGTTTTTGTCTCGACCACCTGACGGCCGATCAGCGACGGGCGCTGGAAGAGGACCTGGAACTGGCATCAAAGAACCAGGGTGCGTTACTGCCAAAACAGAGTTTCGACCTGGCCGGGTGGGCGACGGCATACCATTATGAGGGAGCGGGTCCGGTCAGCGGGGATTACTGCGATCTCTTCAGCTTGGGGGACGATCTATACTTCATCGTCGGGGATGTCAGTGGAAAAGGGGTAGCGGCATCGATGCTGATGGCTCACCTGCAGGCCACGTTCCGTGCCCTCGTATCTCTTGGGTTGCCGCTCGATGAGGTGATGGAACGGGCAAGCCGTATGTTCTGCGAGAGCACGCTGCCGACTCACTTTGCAACTCTTGTATGTGGTAAGGCGGGCCTCACCGGGGAGGTTGAGTTCTGTAATGCCGGGCACAATCCTCCTCTGCTGGTTAGAGGTTCAAAGGTGGAGGAAATCGAAGCTACGGGCCTTCCTCTTGGCCTGTTTTGCGAAGAGAGTTTTACCGTCAGTAAGGTCCGATTGAATCCCGGTGACACTGTTCTTCTCTACACCGATGGCCTTTCGGAGTCCGTGGATAAATCGGGAACCCAGTATGGGGTAGAGCGTCTCAACAGGGTGGTGAAGAAGGGCCACGGCGAAGCCCCGGAGGAACTCGTCTCGTTGTGTGTGAAGGATTTGTATGCCTTTCGTGCCGGGACACCTAAGGCCGACGACCTTACTATCATGGTGATCCGGAGACTTGGCGATGACTGAACTCTGAGTCGCCGGGTTGCAGAGGACTGAACTTTCACGGGAAGTCCATCTCCCGAAGCCATTCACTTTCTTAAGGGAAGGCCCCGTCTCCGGGAAGGAGACGGAGCCTTACTCCATACCTTAGGCTGGTCGAACACTAGCGATAAAGTGCCTTGATGTTACCCCAGCTTGTCGGATCATTGACCGTAGCGCCGCCCGGATCAAAGATGTCTGCGTCACCACGGGGCCAGAGCGCGTAAGCGCCATAGGCATACGACAGGATACCTGTT
>JALGZP010000080.1 GCA_025774845.1 bacterium | reverse complement strand
GGCTTTGCTGGCTCTCAACGTTATTTGCTGGATTAGGAAAGAGTAAGGCGCGTCGGCTCATAACTTACTTTAACCTGCCATCTGATGTTCGCGACGTCTGCCTGTGGGTTTCGGGTGATCTTAAGAAGACCGGCACCCGGCTCGGGAAGCTGGGCCTCCGGGATAGCTACAAGGCCACAAAGCTCTTGCGAGGGGTACCCCGTGAGGGTCTTGTACATCTATATGCGGTCTCACCGAGAGGGTCGCGGAATTTGATTCGCCGGTATCTCGCGGACTGGCGACATGTCGCGCCTCACCTCAGCGGCGGCGAGATAGCATCGCTCGGTGTAGGGGAAGGCCCACTCGTCGGAAGGATCCATGAAGACATCCTCCGGCTCAGACTCGAGGGCAAGCTCAAAACCCGCACCGACGAACTCCGCTACATCCGCAACCTCCCCGGGGTCAGAGCTCAAAAATTGCGCAAATAGGGAGGGGTCAGAGCTCGAAAATTGCATGCGGTGAAACCGACGGCGCAATTTTCGAGCTCTGACCCCACGGAATTTGAGGTTGACAGGGGGGTGGGGATGGTGATATATTCCGACAAAATCTATGGCTCACTACGGTGAGCAAGGGGGCTGTATTAAATACAGAACATAGTTGCCGGCGTTTTTGCGATACTTCTGGGGTTGAGCATTCATGAGTATGCTCATGCAAGGGTTGCCAAGCTTCAAGGAGACCACACCGCCGAGGAGTTCGGCAGAGTTACCCTGAATCCCCTGGCACATATTGACCTCATCGGGACCATCATAGTTCCTCTGATACTCCTTGTGAGCTCGGGCGGGCGAATTGGATTCGGATGGGCAAAGCCCGTTCCCGTGAATCCACTTGCGATGAGGAGTCCGAGGAAGGGTGTGCTGCTTGTCTCGCTCGCCGGTCCGGTCTCGAACATCGCCCTGGCGCTGGTTGCGGGAATCGTGCTGAGGATATTGATTGCCGGGTTTGCCGGGATGCCGTTTGTGGATCCCCTGTACCTGATTCTTAGGTCCGTGGTGTTTATCAATCTCTTTCTTGCATTCTTCAATCTGATACCGGTACCGCCGCTGGACGGTTCGGGTGTGCTCTCTGCACTGCTTCCCGCCGAGCAGGCACGAAAGTACGAGGCCATCGGAAGGTTCGGCCCGCTAATTCTCATAGGGCTGATCGTGCTCGGGGTGATCGGCTTGCTAATCGTCCCGCCGGTTGCGTTTCTATTCTGGCTATTCACCGGTATAGGATTCTGAGGGGGAGTGGATGACACGTAAGCGAATCTTAAGCGGTATGAGACCGACGGGCAAACTCCATCTGGGTAACTTCGTCGGTGTTCTCGCCAACTGGGTCAAACTCCAGGAAGAGTACGAGTGCTTCTTCGAGGTCGCCGACTGGCATGCGCTAACAACAGGATATGAGGATACCTCCGGGCTCGTGGATGACGGGCTCGAGGTTGTGATCGACTGGCTTGCCGCCGGTATCGATCCTAAGAAAAGCGTGGTCTTTGTTCAATCCGAGGTCAAGGAGCATGCCGAGCTCCACCTCTTGTTTTCCATGATGATCACAACGGCCCGCCTCGAACGGAATCCAACACTCAAGGAGCAGGTGCGGGACCTCGAGCTCGGCGAGAACATCACCTACGGTCACCTGGGCTATCCCGTGCTCCAGGCTGCGGACATACTGATGTACAGGGCGCATGCGGTCCCGGTCGGTGAGGACCAACTCCCTCATCTTGAGATAACACGTGAGATCGCGCGCAGGTTTAATACGGTCTATGACGACGTGTTCCCGGTTCCCGAGCCGCTGCTTACGAAGTTCGCCCGGCTCCCGGGGCTTGATGGGAAGCGCATGAGCAAATCGCTGGGAAACGTGATCCTCTTATCGGATCCGCCCGAGGCAATAGAGAAGAAGGTGAAGACCGCGATCACCGATCCTGAGAAGATCCGTATGGGTGATCCGGGTCATCCCGACATATGCAATGTCTTCGCGTATCACCAGCGTTTCAACCCGGATGCCGTAAAGGCGACAAAGGAAAACTGTCTTTCGGGCGAGCTGGGTTGCGTACAGTGTAAGCAGGCATGTGCAGAGGCGATAGCCGGCTACCTGGCTCCTATACGTGAGCGGCGCGCCGAATTCGAGGGTAACAAGGATGCCGTGTTCTCGGTTCTTGAAGACGGTGTGATCCGTGCAAGGGAAGCGGCCGAGAGCACAATGTATGAAGTCAGAAAGGCGATGAAGTTCTTCAGGTAAAGACTTATGGACTACGAGGTCAAGCTGGATCAGTTTGAGGGGCCTCTCGATCTCCTGCTGTTCCTGATTAAGAAACAGGAGATCAACATCTATGACATACCCATATCACGCATAACCGAGCAGTATCTCGAGTACATCAAGATGCTCAAGTTCCTCAATCTCGAGCTGGCCGGTGAGTTCCTGGTGATGGCGGCGACTCTTATGAGGATCAAGGCCCGCATGCTGCTTCCCCGGCACGACGATGTCGAGGATGAAGAAGAGGATCCGAGGGAGCAGCTGGTCCGGCAACTCCTGGAGTACCAGAAGATCAAAGGTGCGGCCACGAAACTCGAGTCGATGGAGTATCAGAGGAAACTGCTCTTCACGAGACCCGAGTCCGAGATCGAGGAGGATACAACCGAGGTCGAGTACTCGTACAATCTCTTTGACCTGATCTCCGCCTTCAAGGTGGTACTGGAAAGAGCCAAGGTCAGATACCTCGAGGTCGAGACCGAAGAGACTTCGATTGAGGAGAAGATTGAATTCCTGAAGGAGAAGATCGCTGAGAAGGAGACCATCACTTTTGAGGAGCTCTTTGAGGGCCAGACGACGGCGGCCGACCTGATTGCGACTTTTCTGGCGATGCTTGAGATCCTGAGACTCGGGCTTGCTACCGTCAAACAGGCCAAGCCTTTCAGCCAGATCTACATTCACAGGGTTGCCAAGGAGAACGTTGATGGAGGAACTTAAGCGAATAGTGGAGGCTCTGCTCTTTGCCTCGCCTGATCCGCTGAGCATCACGAGGATAAGATCGATTGTTCCCGGCGTTGAGGCCGAGCAGGTGACGGAAGTCCTGAATTCAATAGGCCAGGACTACGTCGATCAGGGGAGATCGTTTCAGATTGTCGAGATAGGCGGCGGGTTCCAGCTGACGACGAAATCCGATTATTCGATCTGGGTCGGGAAGCTCCTTGAGAGCAAGTCGAAGCAGAAACTATCGAAAGCGGCGCTTGAAACCCTGGCGATCGTTGCCTACAAGCAACCCGTACTGCGTTCCGCGATCGAAGGGATCCGCGGGGTCAACGTCGATGGCGTCCTGAGGACCTTGATGGAGCGGGACCTTGTCAGGATGGTCGGCCGCGGCGAGGGACCGGGGCGGCCGCTGCTTTTCGGGACTACACGTGACTTTCTTATGCGGTTCGGTTTGAGCAGACTGAGCGACCTGCCCAAGATGGAAGAGATCGAAGAGCTGGTCGGCGAGAAAAGTGCCGAGGGCGAACAGGTCTCTGACGAGATAGCAGCACTGGTCGGTGAGAAGAGCGCCGGGGGCGGGGACGTGTCGGGGGAGAGTGCCGAAGGCGAAGAGGTGCCTGAGGAGAGTGATGCCGGCCAGGATTAGGCTCAACAAGTTCCTGCGCGATTGTCATCTGGGTTCACGGAGGAAATGCGAGCTCTTTGTCGAGCGCGGGCTGGTTAAGCTTAATGGGGAGGTCGTAAGCGAGATCGGAACACTGGTCGATCCCACCGCCGATGTGGTGGAGGTTGACGGCGAAACGGTCACTCCGGTTGTGGAGCGATTCTATGTCGCGGCCTATAAGCCCCGGGGAACCGTGGTCACCGCCAGCGATCCGCAGGAGAGGGAGACCGTGTTCCAGGCGATCGGAGATCTTCCTGAGGGAAGTTTCACGGTTGGCAGGCTCGACATGGAGAGCGAGGGGCTGCTCCTGCTTACGAACGACGGCAAACTCAGTCACAGGCTCTCGCATCCGAGGTTTCAGATCGAGCGGGTCTACGAGGTGGAGATAAACGGCCCGATCGAAAAAGAGGTCACGGAGAAGCTGACGGGTGGTGTGGAGCTCGAGGACGGCATCGCAAAGGCCAAGTGTGTGGAAGTGCTCCGGCAGAGTAAGGGCGTTTCCAAGCTTCTGATAACTTTGACCGAAGGCAAGAAGCGTGAGATACGAAGGATGATGGCGGCGTGTGGTTATGAGGTCATTTTTCTCAAGCGTACGAGATTCGGAACCATTGAGATCGGTGATCTAGAACCGGGCAAGTGGAGACATCTCGGGAGAGACGAGGTGCGGGGCTTAAGACGAATTGTCGAGGAGGCATATATCTCCAAGCTCAAGGGGGCGGAAGCTGAAGAGAATAGTCATAACGATTGACGGCCCCGCAGGATCGGGCAAGAGCACGACGGCGAAGGCGGTCGCCCGCAGACTCGGCTATCTCTACCTTGATACGGGTGCCATGTACAGGGCTATGACCCTAAAGGCCTTAAGAACCGGGATCGATCTTGATGATCCCGAAGCTCTTGCCGGACAGGCCCGGGCCACGGATGTTTCGGTCGTGACCGAACCCGACGGGACCAGGGTGGTGCTTGACGGGGAGGATGTGACCGACCGGCTGCGGGGGCTCGACGTCACCCAGAAGTCATCTGTGGTGGCCGCGGCAAAGGGTGTGCGGGCAAGGATGGTGGAGTTACAGCGTAAGATAGGCGCTGAAGGCGGGATCGTTGCGGAGGGCAGAGACATCGGATCGGTTGTATTCCCCGGGGCCGAGGTCAAGATTTACCTGGACGCCGATATCTCGGCAAGGGCAACCAGACGAAAGAAGGAGCTTGATGCCAAGGGGAACGTGGTCGACGTCACCCGGATCGAAAAAGACCTTGGAGCACGTGACGCGTATGATTCGGGAAGGGAACACAGTCCCCTTGTCGTTCCGAATGGAGCGATAGTGGTCGACACTACTAATCTTACGATAGACGAGCAGGTCGATCGTGTGGTTGCGGAGTCCGAGAAGGTGACCGGGGGAGAGGGGTCTTGAGATTTCACTACAAGATATCGTGGCACTTCCTGAGATTCGTAGAGAGAATTCTGTTTGGATTCAAGGTTACCGGGAGCGACGCGATACCGAGATCGGGTGGTGTTATCATCGCGAGTAACCACGTATCCTACTGTGATCCACCGGTCGTGGGAAGCGGTGTGCCGCGCGAGCTGACCTTCATGGCCAAGGAGGAGCTATTCAGCAACAAGGCCTTCGGTTGGTTGATAGGCCGGTATAATGCCATACCACTCAAGAGATCTGTCGGCGATGTCGGTGCGCTCAGGAAAGCTGTGGGGATTCTCAAACAGGGTAAAGCCGTGCTGATGTTTCCTGAGGGTACGAGAAGCCTGACAGGGAGGTTGCTGAAGCCCAAGCCCGGGATTGGGATGATAGCGTCACTGGCATCCGCACCGGTTGTACCGGCTTATGTTACAGGGAGCAATCGCCTGGGTGCGGCGTTCCTGAGGAAGGCTCCGCTCAGCGTGAGCTTCGGCGAGCCCGTTATGCCGGCCGCGTCAGGTGACGCCGGGCCGGAAAGCCGGGACGGTTACACGAAAGTAACTGAAGAGGTGATGAGGAGAATTGCCGACCTCGCGAAAAACAAAGCGTAAGAACCTCAGTATCATCGTAAGCGAAGGTGTTGGGTTCTGTTCGGGGGTCAAGCGTGCGATAAAGGTCGCCCTGGCCGCTGCCAAAGAAGCCGGAAACAGTGTCTACACCCTCGGCCCTCTGATCCACAACCCACAAGTTGTGGAGAAACTGGAGCAGGTGGGTATCAAGCCGGTCAAGCGACTGCGCAAGGGTGGGGGTCTGATGATCGTGAGGTCGCATGGTGCAAGCCGGGATATGCTTGAAAGAGCCGAAAGTTACGGCTACAAGATCCTGGATGCGACGTGCCCGTTTGTGAGAAAAGCCCAGGAAAATGCAAGAAAACTGCTAGATGAAGGTTACCGGGTAGTTATAGTAGGTGAGAAGGATCACCCCGAGGTCAAGACGATACGGAGTCATGTTAAGAACAAGGCCCTTGTGGTCGAGACCGTCGAGCAAGCAAATAGATTGAAGTTTGGATCGCGAGTGGGTATTATAGCTCAAACAACGATGTCCGTCGACACGTTCGCTGGAGTTGTCGGCGATATTGCAAGGAGAGCAAAGGAGGTATTGGTCTTTAACACGATTTGTATCGAGACCGCCAGGCGGCAGGAGCGGGCCGGTTCGCTCGCCCACAGGGTTGACGTGTTACTTGTAGTTGGTGGAAGGAACAGCGCCAACACTTCCCGTCTGAAAAGCCTCTGCAGCTCGATATGTGCAAAGACCCATCATGTCGAGACCGCCAGCGAAATAGATGGCAGATGGTTTAAGCAGGGTGCGACCGTCGGCATCGTTGCCGGTGCTTCCACACCCAAGTGGCTTGTCGAGAATATCGTCGACAAGCTCAAACAGATGTAGCATTGATGGCTTTTCTATAGCCGTAAAGGCTAAATCTATAGAAAAGGAAGGAGAAGGGGTAGGATGACAGGTAGTGAACAGACTCCAAGGGAAGAAACGTCCCGCGAGCGGACGCAATCCTTTGAGGAGAGGGGGAAGAAGATTCCCTGGAATGCGAAGATCAAGCCCATAGAGAGGGAAGACGAGGACGCTGTCGAGATACCGCAGGACATTCTCGACATGTACGAGGAGTCCTTCAAGGAAATGCGTGAAGGTGAGATAATCAAGGGACGCATTGTCAAGGTGGCCTCGGCGGAGGTTCTCGTTGATGTGGGCTTCAAGTCTGAAGGTATCATCCCACTGAGCGAATTCGGTGAGAGTCCGACGATTCGAGTCGGGGATGACGTCGACGTCTATCTTGAGAAGATGGAGAATCAGGATGGACTCGTTGTCCTCTCAAAACAGAGAGCCGATTTCCTGCGTGTTTGGGGAACGATCAAGGATGCTTATGACAACCAGAAAGTGGTCGAGGGCAAACTCCTGAAGCGGATTCAGGGTGGTGCCGTGGTTGACCTCTTCGGGGTCGAAGCATTCTTGCCTGGATCGCAGGTGGGCATCCGTCACATTCAGAACCTCACCGAGCTGATAGGCGAGATCATCAGTGTAAAAGTGATCAAGCTGAACAAGCGGAGACGGAACGTAGTTGTATCACGGCGGATGGTCCTTGAGGAGGAACGTGAACGGCAGAAGAATGCACTGCTTGCCGAACTGAAGAAGGGTGAGATACGAGAAGGCATCGTGAAGAACATAACCGACTTCGGCGCGTTCATAGACCTCGGTGGAATAGACGGTCTCCTGCACATCACAGATCTTGCATGGGGACGTGTCAGCCACCCGTCTGAGATGCTTGCGATTGGGGATAAGACCAAGGTGATGGTCCTTGATTTCGACCTGGAAAGGGAACGGATATCCCTGGGGCTTAAGCAGCTCACGCCCTATCCGTGGGAGGACATCGAGACCAAGTATCCGGTCGCCTCAAAGATCAGGGGTAAGGTCGTAAGCATTACCGATTACGGCGCATTCATCGAACTCGAGAAGGGTGTCGAGGGACTTATACACAAGTCTGAAATGTCCTGGACAAAGCATGTCAAGCACCCCTCGAAGGTGGTGGCCATCGGTGACATGATAGAAGCCATCGTGCTTAAGATAGACAAAGAGAACGAGAAGATATCTCTCGGGCTCAAGCAGGTGGAACCTGATCCCTGGGAGACACTCGAGGAGAGGTATCCCGAGGGAACAAGAGTGGTCGGGAAGGTCAGGAATCTCACCAATTTCGGCGCGTTTGTCGAGATTGAAGAGGGGATCGAGGGACTCGTCCATATATCCGACATGTCCTGGACAAAGAGAATCAGACATCCCAGTGAGATCGTCAAGAAGGGCGACAAGGTCGATGTCGTGATCCTCAGCATCAACAAGGAGAGCAGGAAAATCTCGCTGGGGCTTAAGCAGATCGATGAGAACCCGTGGGAGAAACTGCTTGATAAGTACGGCGTGGGTGCTATGGCGAAGGGTAAGATCGTCAAGACCCAGGACCGTGGAGTGATCGTTGAGCTGGAGGAAGACGTCGAGGGTTTTGTTCCGCTTTCACATCTTGGACGGGACAACATCAAGAAGCCGTCGGACATATTCGAGGTCGGCGATGAGATACCGCTCAAGGTCATACGGATCGACCCTGATGCCCGCAAAATCCTGCTCAGTGTCAAAGACTACCTCGCTGATCAGGACCGGGAAGAGGTCGATGAGTATATGCAGAAGTACGGTCCGCGGAAGATGACCGTCGGCGATGTGGTGGCGGCGGCAACCGTGGGACAGGCTGACGCGCCGGCAGAGGGAGAGGCCCAGACCGGTGTGGAGGCCACGTCTGAAGCTGCGGAGGAAGATGCCTCGGCCGAGACTCCTGAACCTGAGGCGGGAATCGAAACGGCCGATGATGCCGGGGCCGAGGCGGCAACCGAACCCGTTGAGGACGAAGTCAGGGCCGAGACTCCTGAACCGGAGGCCGCGATCGAAACGGCCGATGATGCCGGGGCCGCGGCGCCCACCGAACCCGTTGAGGGCGAAGTCAGGGCTGAAGTTCCTGAACCCGAGGTGGGGACAGAACCTGCAGAGGCAGAAGCGGAGGCCGAACCTGTTGAGGGTGAAGCCGTACCGGAGCCGGTGGAGCCTGAAGCCGCTTCGAAGGAGACTCTGTCAGAGCCCGAGACCGGTGGTGACGCCGGGCCGGAGACTCGCAGAGAGTGATGTGGGAGATTTCGCTTGACAGTAACGGACTCCTACGGTAATGATTTAAGAAATGAGTATAATCAATTGACGAGACAGAAGTTAGGCGTGTGGGCGATTAGCTCAGCTGGTGAGAGTGCCTGCTCGACAAGCAGGAAGTCACTGGTTCAAATCCAGTATCGCCCACCACTTTTGTATTGTGCGGCAGATAGAAATGCCTGAACGCGCGAGTGCTGATCTTAAGACAGGGACCAACCTCGTCGAGGTTGTTGACTCTATGGATGGCCGCGGGGATAAGACCATCATCGCGGCCCGCATCGGTACGTCCATTGTGGGCCTTGCTACGGTTCTTGCTGAGGATTCGAAGGTAGAGTTTCTGACCTTCGATTCCCCCGAGGCCAGGGAGGTCTACAGGCACACGGCGTCGCACGTGATGGCCCAGGCCGTGAAGACCCTCTATCCGGATGCGAAACTTGGAATCGGACCGGCCATCCAAGAGGGCTTCTACTACGACTTCGATGTCGGTGGCAAGCTGACGGATGAGGATCTTCCCAAGATAGAGAACATCATGAGGCAGCTGGTCAAGCAGGACCTCACCTTCGAACGCACGGAGATGGCGAGAGATGAGGCCATCACCATGTTTTCGGAGGCAGGAGAGACCTACAAAGTGGAGCTCCTCGAGGAGATTGAAGAACCGACGGTGAGCATTTACAGGCAGGGTGGTTTCACCGATCTGTGTCGCGGACCTCACCTGCCCTCGACCGGTCGCCTGCGGGCCTTCAAACTTACCAGTCTTGCCGGAGCCTACTGGCGCGGGGACGAGACCAAGCCGATGCTCCAGAGGATATACGGTACTGCTTTTGACGATGAAGCGGATCTCAAGCTCTACCTCGACCGGCTTGAAGAAGCGAAGGCCAGGGATCACCGGCGGCTCGGGACGGATCTCGATCTCTACTCGATCCACGAGGAGGCGGGTGCGGGTCTTGCCTACTGGCATCCCAAGGGGTCTGTGATACGACGGACGGTAGAGGACTTCTGGACGAGCGAACACGAAAAGCGAGGCTACAGCCTTGTTTACACGCCGCACATAGCGAGAGCGAGAATGTGGGAGGCTTCCGGGCATCTTGAGTACTACAAGGAAAACATGTATGTCTTCGATGTTGACAACGAGCAATACGTACTCAAGCCGATGAACTGTGTCGGACACATCCTGATCTATAAATCGAGGAAAAGGAGCTACAGGGACCTGCCGATAAGGATGGCAGAACTTGGAACCGTGCACAGGAGAGAACGATCAGGCACGCTGCATGGTCTTATGCGGGTGAGGGGATTCACGCAGGATGACGCCCACATATTCTGTACGCGAGATCAGATCGTGGATGAGGTCATCGGCGTGATCGAGCTCGCCCAGTACATGCTCTCGACCTTTGGCTTCAAGGATTACCAGGTGGACCTCAGTGTGAGGGATCCGGAGAAGCCGGAGCATTACGCCGGGGCTGATGACGAATGGGCCGATGCGGAGGAAGCGTTGGCCGAGGCCTTGAGGCGCAAAGAGATACCGTTCACCCGGATGGAGGGTGAGGCGGTTTTCTACGGCCCCAAGATCGACATCAAATTGCTTGATGCTCTCGGGAGGGGCTGGCAGGGGCCGACCATCCAGTTCGACTTCAACCTTCCCGGCCGTCTGGGTGTCGAGTATGTCGGTCAGGACGGGAATGCGCACAACGTCGTGATGATCCACCGGACGGTGCTCGGGGCGATGGGACGGTTCATTGCCACCGTGCTGGAGCATTATGCAGGCGCACTTCCGGTGTGGCTTGCACCCGTTCAGGTGTCGGTGCTACCGGTGCTTGAGAAGAATGAGGCCTATGCGTCCGGAGTGCTCAGCCGGCTCTTGGAAAGCGGAGTCCGGGCTGAGGTCGTGAGTTCGCAACAGAAACTGGGTTACCGTATCAGAGCAAAGACAATGGAGAAAGTGCCCTACATTCTTGTGGTAGGCAACAAGGAGGAAGAGAGCGGCGGTGTTGCGGTTAGAAAGCGGAAGGTGGGTGACCAGGGCACCGTATCTCTCGATGAGTTTGTGGGCAGGATACGTGGTGAAATAGACTCGAAGTCGATCGAAAATTAGGGGGTGACTAAGATCGCAAAGGGATTGAAAACAATCAGGATAAATGACAGAATAAGGGTTCCCCAGATTCGCTTGATTGATGAAGAAGGCAACATGATGGGTATAACCAATACAAAGGAAGCCCTTGAGATCGCACAGGACAGAGGATTTGATCTCGTGGAGGTCTCTCCCGGTGCCTCACCACCGGTCTGCCGTATAATGGACTACGGCAAGTACAAGTATGAGCAGAGCAAGAAAGCGAAGAAGGCGAAGAAGAAGCAGCACATCATGCACGTCAAGGAAATCAAGATGCGGCCCAA
>JALGZP010000025.1 GCA_025774845.1 bacterium | reverse complement strand
TCCTGTGCTTCATGATATCCTCATAGGGAAACTTGTAGGTGGGGAGATCGATTTCATCCAGTCCTTCGGACTGCTTTCAACCGGTCTGTTTGTGCCGATCGCGATGGTGCTGCCCTACGTCGTCGCCTTCTATTTTATCCTTGGACTGCTTGAGGACATCGGTTACCTGCCGCGGCTTGCCATACTCACCGACGGGTTCATGCACAGAATGGGGCTCCATGGTTATTCAATCATCCCGTCGCTCCTGGGTCTCGGGTGCAATGTACCGGCACTTCTGATTCATAGTGGCCACCCTGATATCCATCGCTGTTCCATGTGTGGCACTTCAGGCGATGATAGTCGGCCTGCTCGGGCCTTTTGGGTTGAGGTACGTTGCGCTCGTATATCTTGTACTCTTCATCGTATGGCTGGGACTGAGTCTCATAATGAAGCTCTTCACACGAGGTTTTGTCCCCGCCCTCCTGATCGATATTCCGCCCTACCGTCCTCCCTATGTGAAGACCCTGCTGATCAAGTTCAAAATGCGAACTCTCGGTTTCCTCAAAGAAGCGCTACCGGTCGTGATCATAGGCGTCGGTGCGATCAATGTTCTTTATGCTTTTGGTTTGCTTGACGGTATTGCCCGGGTGGCATCACCGGTCGTTACACGCCTTCTCGGGCTTCCCAGTGAGGCCGTGCTCGCCGTCATCGTCGGCTTCCTGAGAAAGGATATCGGAGTAGGCATGCTTGCTCCACTCGGGCTGAGTGTGAAGCAACTCGTGATAGGTAGCGCAACGCTTGCCATGTTTTTCCCGTGTGTAGCGACATTTGTGGTGCTCTTCAAGGAACTTGGAGCGCTTGACACGGTAAAATCCATAGGTATCATGATCGTGACTGCGCTAGCGGTCGGAGGGCTGTTGAACCTTATACTTTGACCAGGAGGGTAAAGGAGTCTCCACACTCCGCCTAATGCTTCCCGCCAAAACTGCCGATTAACCCCTCAAAGAAGAGGATCATCATGGCAACACGACCGACACTGGAAACTGAAAGACTCATACTCAGACCATTCGAGCCTGTGGATGCCGCCGAGGTCCAGAGACTTGCGGGTAGTCGTGCAGTTGCGGATACCGTGCTCAACATTCCGCATCCCTACGAGGACGGGATGGCGGAAGAGTGGATATCCAGGCACCAGGAGATGTTTGACGAGGATAAGGGTGTGACGTTTGCTGTAACCAGTAAAGAGAATGGCCTGCTCATGGGTGCGATAAGTCTAATGGGGATCTCCAGGAGATTCTCACGGGCGGAACTCGGGTACTGGATCGGCAAACCATACTGGAACCAGGGGTTATGCACTGAGGCCGCACAGACTGTTCTCAAGTATGGCTTCGAAGATCTGGGTTTGAACCGCATCTTCGCGTCACATTTCTCCCGGAACCTGGCGTCCGGCCGGGTGATGGTGAAGCTCGGCATGCAGTATGAAGGATGCCTGAAGCAGCACATCAGGAGATGGGATCGGTACGAGGATATGGTTTTCTACGGTATCCTCGCCGACGATTGGAAGGACCGTGCATGATGAAAGACTACTGCCCTTTTGACGACTGCCCGAAGAAGAAGGAAAAGATATTCATCTGCCTCAGACGCTACTTCGTCCTAATAGAGAAGTACTGCCCCGTTTTCAAGTTCACCGAAGAGGAAAAGAACGAGTTCTTCAGGGAAATGGAACGCCAGAGCAGCAAGTACCAGAAGTCCTGAGCCTCGCCTCGTCCCACCCTCGCTTCGCTTGACAAACCTGCAGACCTGGTGTACAAGGAAAGCGCGTGGCCATACCAGGACAACCTGGACTCTGAGTTGCGAATAACTGCCCTACCCTAATTGAAAAGGAGGCCGCAATGCCTATCCTTGATGCCGTACTCGCGTTTGCTCTGACGATGCTCGTCGTGGCGACGGTCGTGACCCAGGTCGTCAATTTACGGCAGCGTTTTGGCAATTGGTACGCCAATGGGCTGGATGAGATGCTCAAGGGGTATTTTGCATCCGAAGTCGGGACCGCAGTCAAGCGGGTGATTGAAAGGCTGACTGGCACGTCATTGAGCAGGTCTGCCGAGGAGTTGGTCACGACGGCAAGCAAGTTCGATTGGCGAAAGCATATCTGGGACGGCGGGTCGGGGGATGACAGGGCGGTGTCAAGAGAGACGCTTATGGAGGCGTTCCAGAACTCGTACCTGGACAAGGAGTTTCGAAAAGAGCTGGGTGGGGATACCAAGGCTGTCTACAAGGAGCTGGAACGACGCTACAAAGTTGCAGAGGAGAAGGCTACGGACCGCTTTAAGAGGCGGTCGCAAAAGTGGGGGACCTGCGTTGCACTCGTTCTAGCGTTCGTGTTTAACATCGACAGCGTCCACATCGCCCATTCCTATATCAGGAATCCTGCACTGCGCCAGGGAGTCGTCGCGCAGATGCAGGTGATCGCCGCGGAGTATGAGGCGGTTGCAGAATCCACCGCCGACTCCGAGGATGATCTGACCATGGCAGCACTGGGGGAGGCGATCGGTGACATGCGGCAACAGGTCGATCTGCTGACCACCACCGGTTTTCCCATCGGCTGGTCTCGTTTTCCGCACGCCGGTCTTAAGGACACACCAACCCTGGACCACGAGAACAGGAACAATACGTGGGGATGGGTTCTGTGGGTGGTTGGGGTAACACTCACAGGCATTCTGGCGGGGTTTGGCTCGCCTTTCTGGTTCGACGCAGTGACCGGTATCTCCCGCGCCACTCGAGCTCGTGCCGTGAAGAAGCCCGATTCCTGCAAGGACTCTGCCCAGGACCCGGCCGGGCCCTAGACTTATCTGCCAACCAGAACTACGCGAGTCCGAGCTTCCCTGAATCAAACACGCAGAGTTGCGCAAATGCCGTCATAACGCCACTTTGTGGTGCTCAAGGAGCTTGAAACAGACCCCCTTTTTGCGGTATAATGGAAGGGTCTCGGGGGCCTTTTTCTTTTTGTAGCGGGTGCTTTAACGGGGGTTTAGAACGCCCGGAAGGGGTGCGGTGGATGAAAAGTACCGCTACTGCTGTTTTCCTTTCTGCCTTGCTCTGCTTCGCACTTTCAACTCTTGCCATCGATAGAGAACCCACGCAGGCAGAGCTCGACAGAGTAGAAGAAACCCGCCGGATGATCCGCGAGAAGGGATACGCGTGGGAGGCCGGTGTGACATCGGTATCCCACCTTCCACCCGAGGAATTCGAGAAGCTCCTGGGCCTGAGGCTACCACCCGATTTCGAAACCAGAAAACGCGACGCAGCAAACCGTGGCAGGATGATCAAAGCCGTCCATGGCATGTATTTCCCTTCGGTTTTCGACTGGCGCACCCAGGGCGGTGTGACCCCTGTCAAGACCCAGGGTGGATGCGGTAGTTGCTGGGCCTTCTGTGCTGCGGCTGCCATGGAGTCTCAGATACTCATCTACAGCGGGGTCGAAGAGGATCTTTCAGAGCAGGCCATAATTGACTGCAATACTGAGGGTGACGATTGCAGTGGCGGCTGGATGGAGACCGCATATGACATCTGGATGGACTATGGTGCAGTTCGAGAGGAATGCGTGCCGTATCACGAGGTCGACGCCGAACCCTGCACGCAGGAGTCATATGAGATCGCCGCGACGCTTGACGACTACTACTATGTCGGGGAGACAGTAAGTGATATCAAACAGGCCGTTCTAAATGGCCCCGTTGCCGTGGCAATGTCGGTGTGCGGCGGCTTCGGGTCGTATACATCAGGATGCTATGAGGACTCGTGCATCGACATAAACCATGGTGTTACGATTGTCGGCTGGGACGACACCATGTGCGGGGACACCGGTGCATGGATTGTCAAGAACAGCTGGGGACCTGACTGGGGTGAGAACGGTTACATCTACATGAAGTACGGGACCTGTCTGATCGGTTATGCCGCGCAAGCGCTCAACTATACACCCGGCCAGACTGTGCATTTCTTCCATGATTCCCATGTAATCAATGATGCCGCCGGCGACGGTGACGGATTCCCTGAGACCGGAGAATCGATAGTTTTTCCGTTCACAGTACTCAATATCGGTGCTGAGACAGCCACTAACGTCGGCGGCTATCTTGAATGTCTTACTCCCGGGGTGAGTATGATTGACAGTGTGGTTTCCTATCCGGATATCCCGAAGGGTGAGACCCGGGAGTCCGATTCGCCGCACTTCTCGTTTACGGTGACTCCGGGTGGACCGGCCTGCGGTCAGGTGAGATTCCATCTTGTGGTTTCCTCAGACCAGGGAACGTCAAACATCAACCTGACCGTGCAGGTGGGAGAGGTCATAACCCTTGTCAGTGACGACTTTGAGACCGATGGGGGCTGGACGGTCGGTGATGCCGGTGATGATGCGACAACAGGTCACTGGGAGCGTAGTGACCCCGACCCGACCTGGTGGGGTAACGAGGAGGTTCAACCGGGGGATGATCACACGGGTTCCCCCGGGACGCAGTGCTATGTGACGGAAGCTCCCGGTGGTGCTTCGCAGGGCACCTACGATGTCGATGGCGGGAAGACGACACTCTTGAGCCCCACAATCGATCTTTCGGGTAAGAACTCGGCGCTTCTCACCTACTACAGATGGTACTCAAGTAACACGGGATCCAATCCCAATGACGATGCCTTCGAGGTCGACGTATCCGACAATGATGGGGCGACCTGGCATGATCTCGAAACACTGGAGCATAACGACCGCACGTGGAGACGGATGCAGTTCTATCTTGAGGATTTCATTACACTCACCGACCAGGTGAAGTTCCGGTTCATTGCGCAGGATAACGGCCGGGGTGGTTCGATCGTTGAGGCAGCGGTCGATGACTTCAGAATTGCAGGATGTCCGGTAAGCGCATCCGATACGGAACCACCGGTTGTGACGGTGGTTGCGCCGAATGGGGACGAAGTATGCGACTACGGTACCAACTATGACATCCAGTGGACTGCAACCGATAATGTCGCAGTGATATCCGTGATGGTTCTTCTCTCGACCGACAGCGGTTTGAGCTTTCCCGATACGCTTGCAGCGGGGGAGCCCAATGATGGGTCGTTCACGTGGACCGTACCGGACATCGACTCAAAGTCCGCGCGGATAAAGGTCATTGCCGTGGATGGGGCATTCAATGATGGAGCGGATACAAGTGATGACGATCTAACGCTCTGGGGCACAACCTCGGGGGTAAAGGCACCCGACCCGGTCCCCGTGCCGGGGGCGATCGTGCTGGACGTAGTCAACAGCAATGCTATAGCATGGACGTCAAGGGTAGTGTTCGGGTTGCCCATGGCATCGCAGGTCACGCTGGGTGTTTACGATGTGACAGGCAGACACGTGGCTGAACTTGCCAGTGGGTGGAGGTCCGAAGGCTATCATGTGGTTGACTGGAATGGGGAGAGGCGGTCGGGTTCAAGGGTGAGCCCCGGTATCTATTTCGTGAGACTCGATTGCCACGAAGGTGGGGTGACAGCAAAAGCAGTGATAGCGAAGTAGCAAGCCGACAACCAAGGAGGATTTCGGTATGACAACGGTGGAGTGCGTCCGTCCGCAGGGCCGATCAAGTCCGATTCTCTTATTTCTTCTCGTTATTGCAGTAGCGTTTCCCGCATCGGCTGATGATCTTCTCGACAAGTATGAACCGGTGGAAAGATCATTTGAGAGAAGTGAAATCGCTGATAAGACGGTCTACTTCCACCAGCGAATGATCGATGATGCGGTTGTTGAAAAGGACCACATACTCTATCAGTTCGACAGGAACACCGAGGAGCTCATCCTCAGGAGAACCAGCTGGCGTGATGGTCTGCCTGAGCACCTGCCGCCCGGGCTGATGGCGAGGGAGGATGCTGAGGCGATGGTCGAGGGAGAAGCCGTGAACGCCGAGCTCTATTTCATATCTCCCGAATCCGATGTTTTCCTGCTTGAGTCCGTACCACAGAATCCGTGCTGGGTTGTCAGAAGCGTTGATGGCGGCAGAATGATTGTCACGATAATCGATGCTATCGAGGTCAGGAAGCTGGGGTACGGAATTCCACCCCCGTACACTGCCTTTTCCTTCACGGGTCCGTGGGAGTGTCCTTACTCCGGTGCATGGACGGCCTGGTCCCAGAATGCCGAAACCTGGTTTAATACGATGGGCTATGTGACCGAGGAGATCGTGTGGGCGGCCAAGTCCGAGATCAAAGGTCATGTGAAATCCGACAGCACAGCGATGTTCTACGAGTTAAACCACGGGGGCTCGACGAGTTTCGAGAATGGATGTGATGGTGGGTCATTTGTATCAGTCGCAGCCTGGCAGGTCACGATGTGGATGACGAGTTACGCTAAGATGCCGTTCACGTTTCTGGGCAGTTGCGAGGGAATGTGTAACCTGGGATCGTCTACGTTCTCTTATGCGTTCAGAAAGGGATCGATGGATAGCACGACCACAGTAGGCTACTGCCACATGGCTGACTCCCAGTGTAACAACTGCTGGGGATATTCAATCGACTGGCAGACTTCGCTTTTCAGTCACATGAACCTGGGCTATACGGTCAAGGCAGCCTTTGACGCGGCCAATGCCGACTACCCTACATGTCTCAACAATGGATGCATGGTCTTTGCGGGTGACGAGAACTTTGCGGTGGTGCCTGTGGTTGAGAGGGATCCCTGGGCACCGCTGGTTACAGTGGATTCGCCTAATGGTGGGGAAGTCCTGGAGCATGGAACCGATCATCTGATAGAGTGGGTCGCGACCGATAACGCCAGGGTCACATCGATTACGATCCTGCTCTCGACGGACGGTGGCACAACCTTCCCGGATACGATTGCATCGGGTGAAGCCAATGACAGCACTTTCCTGTGGCCGGTTCCTGATGTGGACAGCAACACGGCACGGATCAAGGTGGTTGCGGCAGACGGGGTCCCGCATGAGGGTTGGGACATCAGCAACACCGATTTTACGATCCTCGGATCGATATCGGGTATAGAGCCACTTGTCTTAAAGGAAACGCCTGATGAGTTGACTCTGTCCGTAACGGGTGGCAATCCGCTTTCGGTGGACTCACGGATCGAGTTTGGAATGCCTGCGGCTGCTCACATCCGGCTGGCCATGTATGATGTCAGCGGGAGACATGTTACCGATCTCGTTGATGATCACGTGTCTCAGGGGTATCATGTCATACAATGGAACGCACGAACCGGATCGGGCGAAAGGATGGGGCCCGGCATCTATTTCATGAGACTGAGTTCGGATGAGGGGGTTCGAAAAGCAAAGGTAGTGATCGCGAGATAGGAACATTATGGAATTTGATTTCAGAGGTAAGACGGTTGAGGTGGTGCAGGGAGATATCACGAAAATCAAGGTCGATGCGATCGTCAATGCAGCGAACGAAGGACTTCGTGGTGGTGGGGGAGTGGATGGCGCAATCCACAGTGCAGGTGGACCTGCAATCCTCGAGGAGTGCATAACAATAGGCCGCTGTCTCACTGGATCGGCGGTTATAACAACCGGTGGCAGACTTCCGGCAGACAACGTAATCCACACGGTGGGGCCGGTCTGGCGTGGAGGCGGGCATGGTGAGACTGAACTTCTGGAGAGTGCCTACGGGAGCAGTCTGAAGCTCGCTGAAGACCGGAAGCTAAAGAGCATCGCTTTCCCATCGATCAGTACAGGCGTGTACGGTTTTCCGGTCGATAAGGCATGCCCGATTGCGATCGGGGCGGTCCTTGCGCACCTGGAGGCGGAGACCTCACTTGAGAGGGTCGTTTTCGTGCTCTTCAGCAAGGCCGACTATGATCTCTACCTGGCTAAGGCCGGAGAGATTATTGCGAGCAACTAGTCATCGGTACCGAGTAACGCACTTACTCCCCAGAACTCGCGCGGAATTCTTGCCGTGATGCGGTCCAGACGTTGCTCCTGGTCGTCGGTCTCAGGTTCAATCGTACCTGTGAGTCTGGCAATAGCAAGTGCGACCTGGTTGTATTCCCTCTGCGGCAAATCGAGTGTTGCCTTTGCGATGTCGAGTCTGCTGTCGATAGACAGCCGATGCGCCGCATAAAGAATGGCAACGAGAGTACGCGGACTCGATTCGGGCATCACCGCCAGGAATAGACCGGTCATGTCTTCGCATGGAGTCTCCGAGAGATCCCGGATTGCCTCCGAGGCTGCGAATCGCACCGAGTAGTGCTCATCGTTGAGGCTTTCAAGAAGAAGCGGGAGCAGATTACAAAGGTTCTGGTTTCCGGCCGCAAAGGCGCCGTCCTTCTTGACATAGAAAACCTCATCGGTAGTGTCGAGTACTGCCGTAATCCGGTCGGCGAGCCGGTCCTTCTCATCGGAAGTGAGACTGTCGAGTTTGCCGAGCGCGTTTAGTGCGCCCGATCTGAGTTTCCAGCCCTCGTTATGCGACATCTCAAGTAAAGCGTCAAAGCCGTGTCTGCTCCCGATCAGGCCCAGGATCCATGCTGCCTCGAGCTTTGCGCGATCTCCATCCTCACGCACGGCATCCGAAAGCATCGGGACGGCAGGCTCACCAATGTCACGGAGAATGTCCTTTATAGTGTGGCGTTCCCGTGCATCCTTGGTATCAAGTACACCTCTGAGGTACCCTATGCTGGCAACCGAATCCTCGACCATCTTATCGAGAGCGTGTTTTCTCCACGCCGTGAAACGCGGTTCACCTCGAGAGCTTAAGATGAAGAGTTCGCGTGGTGTGAAGTCGCGAAACTTAAAGGGAAGCTCGTTTACTTTGAGGTCACCTCTGGGCTTCCTGGCCTCACCGGGGATGTCCATCCCGAGGCCATACTTCCCGCTTTCCCAGATAGACTCATCCTCGCCCCGGGCCGAGTAGAAATCCCTGCCGCGCCTGTCGATGTGAACACCGATGCTTCCGAATTCACGTCGGTAATTGCCGTACCCGTTGACGTTCACTCTGTTCTTTGATGAATAGGAATCGGTACCGTCGGCATCATACAAGATGCCCGTCCCGTTGGCGTTACCGGCACCCTGGCTCAAGTCGGTCGCTGTGAAGCAGTCATTTCCCGAGAAATCCGCAAGCAGCCCGAGCGCAAGATCGTGACCGCAGCCATGGGAGACACCCTTGCTCTGGTAATAATCATCACCGCTCTCATCGAGGAGCAACCCGAAAGCAAGATGGATTCCCGCACCCTGTGCATACTGGTATGAACAGTAACGATCGTGGCCGCCGCGATCAATCAAGGCTCCGACAGCAAACCAGTAGGCCACGCCCTGACCGAAGATATCGCTTGAGTAAAGATCATTACCGGCGGAATCGATCAGGAGGCCTATGCCCCCGGAGTAGTCAGGTCGCGATCCGAAGGCACAACCCTGTGAGAGGGTCAGGAAATGGTCGTCGTAGCGGAGGATGTCGGTGTGGGCCATCTTGGTTTGGTAGATATCATGACCGCCCTGGTCAAACAGGAGGCCGCTTCCCATCACATACCCGAAGGCCTGTGATTGCATCTCAGCGGCATAGGCATCATTGCCATCTGAATCCCTGAGTATGCCGATACCGAGGAAACCAGCGCCCTGGGAGAATCCCCCTGAGATGTAGGAGTCATCACCCCGGCCGTCAAGCAGTATACCTGCACCGCATATTCCTGAACCAAGCGATATGTTTCTCGACCGGTAGGTGTCACTGCCTTCACGATCCATGAGGATCGATGTGCCGAAGATAATACCTGCAACACCTGCTTTGTTGTGTGACCCGTAGGTGTCATTACCCGCGTAATCCACTATCAGGCGGAAACTCACCGCAGGCTGGTCGGTGAGGTCATAGGTATCATCACCACCGGTATCGAGAACCAGGGCGAAGCAGCCGCTGTACCTGTTGTTGCCCGGTCCGCCGATCACAACAGGCCCGAACTCGGTGAGACCGAGATATGCGATCTTTCCGGCGACGGTCACTTTGGCGTCACGAAAGCTCGTCTTGCCGCCGCGGTAGCGTACGTATCCGCCGCGGAGCGGCAGCAGGTGCTCCATGTCGACACGCAGGTCTTCAGCTGCCTGAACGGCAACATAGGTCATGGATGCAACGGCGCCCATGTCGATGGCCTCAGAGAGTTTAAGCACCGAATCGGTCAGTGCTTCTTCAGCCTTCTCGAGCTCGTAGAGCTCAAACGGCCCGACCTCCTGATATTTCTTGCTCGGTGTTATGAGAGACGGGTAATTCTCATAGAGAAAGTCCAGATGAGGTTCGACACCAGCGATTGCCCGGTTACGCAGCGTACCTGCCACACCGAGGTGATTGAGATAGACTGAAACGGCCTGTCTGAGCCTGTGGGGCAGGTGTTCGAATCTACCGATCACATCCTTGATTTCGGTTCGTCCGGGGTGCTCCCCGGGCAGGTCATCCGGCTCGACAGACATCGCGTCCCAGAGGAGGTAGGCCACCTCGGCAACGAGAGACTCGGCCTCGATCTCACCGGCGAGAGTCTCCGTCCTCTCAAGCAGGCTTGCGGGATCATGCATCAGCGAATCCACCAGTGGAAGTCTGAAGACATCGGGCCTGGCATAATCGTGACGGATACGGAGGTCGGAGGGGGTAAGCCCCATGTTTGAGAGTGCAGCCTCGAGATCCTGCGTGAACTCACCAATTCGACTCTTATCAAGCGCACCGCAGACATTGACCGCCAGAACGATGAGCACGCACGCAGTTACCACAACTCTCATCTCTTACCTCCTCAAGTAATCAGGTGACAGTCTACTAATTAGCAGAGTAATCTGTAAACTGTCACCGAATTTCTTACTTTCGCGAAGATCTTGCGCCGAGGGTTGCCTCTAACGTCACACCTGAGGATGCCCTTCGGACACGGATTTCGATCACGTCACCGGGACTCCTCTCAGCCAGACTTTGCATCAGTCCCCGAAGATCCGCTACAGGTACACTGTCAATGCTCATGATCACATCACCTTCCACGAGGCCTGCGGCTTCTGCCGGACTCTCGGGGACAGCCCCTTTGATACCGACACCGGTCCCGCTGTAGACAAAGTCAGGTATGATGCCCAGGAAGGCACCTTGGCCACGTGATGTTGTCGCCCGTGAGGGCTCCTCGGAATCAATGACCGGGGTCAACTCTTCTGTGTTGGAAGCAAGTCTGAGCGCGAAATCTGAAACAAACGAAGTCAGTAACCCGAGACCTTCGTAGTCAAGGTTCTGCCAGTCATCGTCCGGTGAGTGATAATCGTCGTATGCGCCCGCGAAAAAGTGGAGAGCCGGCACTCCGCGCGCATAGAAAGGGTTCTGATCGGAGAAGCCATAGATTTCCTTCTTTTCTATGAGCTCAAACAGGGAGTCGCCGTTGGCCTCGCTAAGGATATCGCTGAATTCGGCGGCACTCCGTGCGCCGAACACGATCAGGCGGTTGTCTTCAAGTCGTCCGACCGTGTCAAGATTGATCATTGCTACCGTACTGTCGATTGAGTGCGGGGGATTCTTGCAGTAGTACTCAGACCCGATTGTCCGGAGCTCCTCTGCGGTGAAGCACACGAATGCCATCGACCGCCTGGGTCTTCCGGCTTCGATTGCCTTCTGCGCGATCTCAAGCACCGCTGCCACACCCGATGCATTGTCGTCGGCTCCGTTATGGACTTCTCTTCGCGCTGGAGTTGATGAAGCGATCTGGCCGTAGCCAAGGTGGTCATAGTGAGCTCCAATGACAACGTATTGGCCTGCGAGATCCGTCCCTCTGATTACGCCACCTACATTATGCACGGTGACGGTGTCCCGGCTTGTCGTATCCACCAGAGCGAAATCAAGTCCGAAGTCTTGATAGTATTTGCCATCGAAGAGAGGTTCGAGGCCCACGCTTTCGAAACGGTCTGCGATATACTCTGCTGCCAGCTCAATACCCGGTGTTCCTACGAGTCTACCCTCGAGCGAATCACTCGCGAGATAGCGCACATGCTGCTCAAGGGTACCGGCCAAGTCTTCCGGTGCATTGTCTCCGGCCGAGCAGCCTGTCACCACTGCCACGAGCCAGATCGCCAGAACCAATATCGCCTTTCTAATCATCATCCGACCTCATCTTGAGTTCAGCTCTTAAGGGGCTCTGCTTTGCCTTCCAGACTCCCCTGAGTGCAGGCCGCCTGCCCACAAAGCCAAGATAGCTGTATTTGCTGTAGTGGGGAATTCTCGGTGCCAGTGATTGGAGGGTCTCAACGTCCTCGCTTATGACGATGCCTACGGTGAGGCTTTCGTCCTGTGGATTTCGGAATGCTGATATCAATGTGCTCCCGGCCATAGGCAGCGCCTGGTTTGCGATCATCGCCGTCTCTCCGTCGATCCCTATGTCGACCTGGCCGGACCCGAGAACGTCAGAGAGTAACCCGCCCCTACCGAGCAGCCACACGTGTTCCTGCGAGATCATCTGGGAATCGAACCCGGTCTCATCATACGTTCGATCGGCCAGCCCCCAGGCGGCGGCGATCGCCCGGTAGATCGCCTTGGTCGTATCGGCTTCGTCGCTCCCGATCACGGCCACAACCTCGTCCTGACCGAACATGGCCCCGAGCGTAATAGGGATCTCCTCCATATAGAGTTTTCTAAAGGTATCGTATTCCGGGTCAATCGCGATACTGACGGGCTGCATCGTGGTTGGCACCGTGTAGGTGCTGTCCGCATCGCTCAACCGCACCAGGATGTTCTCAGTGCCGGTGGCAGTTTCAATCACCACAGGAAGATCGACTATGAATGCCGGTGAGTCCTGTTCGAGTGTAAAGCCGGTGAGATAATCTCCGTCCTCACCTGAGAAGCCGGGATCGGTGAGACGGACAGCCGGGAATCCGGTTCTTGATGTCCACTGGTCGAAGAACCATGCGAGGTCCTGACCGGAGACCTCGTCAAAGGCTTCTGCGAGATCGTTCCATGAGGCAATCGTGAATCTCGAACCCTCGTAAAACTCCCGGAGCGACTCCCAGAAGAGACTGTCACCCAGCGACTTCCTGAGCATATGGTAGACCATCAGTGATTTGCCGTAGCCTACGCTCTGGGACGCCGCATCATGGCGCTCATGAAAATCAGAAAGCGGGAAATCCTCGGCCTCAGACACGTAGTTATTAAACGCGATCAGTGTGTGGTGTCTGTAGTCCCGTGCCTCTTCCGGACTCATCTGCTCCTTGTAGAGATAGTCGGCCCCGTAGGTTGTCAGGCCCTCACACCAGTTGCCGGTAGCGTAATCAACGTAGACCGAGTTACCCCACCAGTTGTGTAGAATCTCATGCCCGTATGATGTCCGGACGATGAAAGGCAACCTTATGACCTTGTTTCCGAGGAATGTGAATGAGGGCATCCCGTAGCCCGTCTGCCAGAAGTTCTCGACGAGCGCGAACTTGCCGAAAGGATAGTCACCGATCAGGCGCTCGTACATTCCGATGTAGCGCTTGGTCGCATCCAGGTATACCCGTGAGAGACTGTCGCTCTGTTCGTACGTATAGGTCATCACCCAGGTGCCGTCGTGAAACTCCTCGTGCCGGTAGTACTTACCGGCAACGAGGTAGATCTCGGGGGTGGGGTTGGGCTCCGACCAGACAGTGAATAGGCGATCCTCTGAGTCAACGGTGGCGATCCACTCATCCCGAAGATCGCCCTGGCTCACCGGCATCCAGTCATAAGGGACATCCGCCGTTATCACGAATGTGAACATCGTGCCGAACTGAAACGGGTACCACAGTGATTCATTGGTGAGGAATACGCCCCGATCTTCGATCAGTCCGGTCGTTGTTCCGAAGCCCTTCGCATATGCCTCGGCCGGTGCCTGGATGCTGTCATAGAGCACGCCCGAATACTCGATTTCGACTGAGACCGGGTCGTCGGCCGGCGCCCCCTCCGGAAACGCAATGAAGATGCCCTTACTCCGACCGATGAACTCGAGATCCGAAGAATCCGCATCAGGTTTGAAGAGGCCGGGGTCGACATCCTCCTCTGTGTACCAGCGTTCCACTCCGATATCAGCCCGGATGTCCTCAACAGTCATGCTCCTGTTGATTAGAAACCTCACCTCGCCGTCTGCTATCTCTTCCGGGGCGAGCCGGATGATGTCTGTTGCACGCAGGCTCTTATCAGGTGGAAAGATCGAAACGTCTATCTCGTGAGAGAGTGAGAGTGCATCCGTGGGGTTGAGTGCAGTGATGAAAGTAACAACAACGGCTGCCAGAATCGTCTTCGTCATCTTCCTTTCCTCCTCCTTCGGGCAGGGCTCGGCAAGTAGTGGCTGAGGTTGCCCAGAACGTGCCGGTATGCCTTCGGGGTATCGATGTCAATCCAGGTCGTACCCGGTCCCACCGGCAGGACTTCAAGGTCTCCATTTGCGATCAAGTTCTTAACACCATCGGAAAGCGACTTCTGTCCCTTTTTAAACGCGGTCTCAAGCGCCGTGAAGATACGGCTATCAAATCTAAAGAGCCCACAGTCAACAGCATTGTAGGTCCTCAGTTTCTTCCCGATCGCCTCCGGTACGCCGTCCCTGATCCTGACCTTTGTGGCATCACTCAGGTCGAAGACGTTCGGGATATCGGTATCGACGGCGAGTATGCATCTCGACGTACGCGCTCGCACGACCTTCTTTATGATGGCCGGCTGCAGAAGATGATCCGACATAAGTGTCAGAAACGACCCGCCGCTCGGGAGAGCGGTTCTTGCAGCATATAGCGAGATGCCGTTGGGCTCCTTCCACCGGCGGTTCCGGACATACTTTATCCGCATGCCCGGGCCCTTCCTGTCTCCGATAGCGCGTTCAAGGACTGCCGCCTTAAAACCCGTGACGATTGCGACGTCCTGCACACCACCTGCGGCGAGAGCATCCAGGATCCAATCGATTATCCGTCTGCCGCCCAGGTCCATCAGGCATTTGGGTCTCTCGGATGTAAGTGTCCTCACGCGTGTGCCGCCGCCGGCGGCGAGGATTACGGCTGTTTTACATTCCTCTTTCATCTTCACTTGAATCTAACCAACCTCTCGATCGTATCCACCATTCTTTCCGAAGCCTTGCCGTCAAGCTTGTAGAAGAGCTCACTGCGATACTTCTCGACCCGGGCTTTGATCTGATCCCCGGGCTTCAAGGCCTGTTCCACGGCATCCCGTATCTCTTCGGGACTCCGGATATGGATGAAAGCTCCCTCGAGGAAGCGTCTGTTATCCTCGTCAAGAATAGGCATACCGTCATGGTGCTTCAGCCGGTCGCAATCAAGATCGAAGATTATGCCTATCTTTCCCAGCGCGAGGAACTCAAAGATCGTGCTCGAAGCTTCGCTGATCATGGTGTCAGCCACGAAGATGAACGGTATGATGTTGTGCTCCTCCGGTGGGATGAGTCTTGCGTGGTCGTATGCTCCGACAGCCTTCTCGTAGATCCTGTGATGCCAGTGAGGAGCATACTTGCCGCGCCAGCTGTAGTGGTGGAGTTTGATCAGAAGATTGCAGCCCACGGTCGCCGGCAGAATCTTGTCTCTTACCTTGTCAATACATGTCGGTTTATAGGTCGGGGCAAAGAGGACGGTCGGTCTGGCTGGATCGAGATTCCACTTACGCATGATCGCATCACGATCGAGCTCGCCTCTGAAGATCGGGTCGAGTTTCGGATAGCCCACCACATGGATCTCGGATGAGCCCTTCACCCCGAATTCTTCGATCCTCTGCTTCCGGTATTCACCTTCGACAAAGATTGCGTAACTCGTGTCCTTGTGCTTGGCCAGAAGCCGGTAGAGGATTGTCTTGATCCCGGTCCCGTGGTTGAGGAAGCAAAGCAGACTATCACCATATTCGCCGGCATCCTTAAAGATGTCACCGGTTACGATGACATCGAAACCCAGCTTATCATGCGTGACCTTGAGCCCCTCCGCGCGAAGCTGGGCCTCGACATCCTTCCTGAGGGATCTGGGGAAGAAGAGCCATCTGCGTTCCTTCTCATCGGTACAGGTGAAAGAGATATCGTAATAACCGCGCTCCTTCATACACCTGTAAATAGGATCGAGTGCGGCCCTGTGATACTGGTGTCCGATTATGAAGAGGGTCTTGATCTGTTTTACGGTGGCCAATTGCTCCCGGATTCCTCTTGAAACGTGGTTTTCGTCAGGATTTGCTCAGCCATTCTCGCACCTGGCAGGCACGAGGTCAATTCCAAAAACTTGACTACACGACCATATGCTTATGGTGTAATATGGATCTATGATCCAGGAACCAGGCCCTCCGGAACTTGCATGGGCAAAGGACATGTCCGAGCTCAGTGACTCCCAGGTCAGAGCGCAACTGCGCGAACTCCCTGTTGAGAAGCAGGTTGCCCTTATCGTCGGTCTCGACTGGAAGGACAGACTCAAGGTTATAGCCAATTCCGACTTCGCTGAAGATGTGGTCAGGGCCCTTCCCGAGGAGGAGGTTTTTCTCACCATGAAGGGTGCAGGTGAGCAGGATTCACTGCCGCTCATCGGTCTCACAACCCGGGAACAGCTCAGGTTCATCCTCGATATCGAGCTATGGGCACGGGAGACGATCGATGAAGCGAAGGCGAGGAGATGGCTCTGGTATGTCCTAAGTTGCGGGGAGGCCAAGGTCGTGGATCTGGCCGAGACGGCCGACAGAGAACTCCTCGTCATGATGCTGAGCCAGCTCATCAGCCTGGTACCGAACGAGGAAGGGGTGAAGGTGCCCGATGGCCTACCGAGCATCATGCCCGATGAGTACTTCACGATTCTCTCGAATGTCCCGGAAGAGATCGAGAACGTGAGGCTCCTGCTTCGCATACTGCGGCAATGGAGTCGTGATGAATTCTACAAGATCCTCTTTGAAATACATGGCTGCATGGGTGCTGAGATCGAAGACCGGGCGCTCCGGTGGAGGAACTCCCGGCTTGAGGAAAAGGGGTTGCTTGAGTTCGATGAGGCTGTTGAGATATATGGCTATATCGGAGAGGATGAAGCGAAGGCTCTGATTGCCGGGACTCAACCGGCGTCATATCCTCGGGAGCCTGCGGTGGGCATAGCACCCGCATATCCCGTTCTTCTCGCTGAGGGCAAGACCTTTTTCTTTAGTGTTCTAACCGGTCTTGAAGACCCTGCTCTTATGAACAGACTGCGCGGCGAGATCGCCTTTACGGCCAACCGGCTGCTCGTTGCCGATGCCAGGGAAATAGGCGAGATCGATTCAATCAAAGATGCGGTCAAGCGTCTCTTCTCGCTCGTCAATGTCGGTCTGATTTTCCTGGCAGGCAGTGACAGAGAACGGGCGACCGGGGCGGTGACGACGGTCCCGGTCAAGGAACTCTTCCAGGTCGGTTTTAGCCGGGTGGTGGACCTTCGTAGCAGAGCCCGGTCGATCGCCCAGAGGTGGTGGCCTGATTGGCATGAACATGGTTTCAGGTTTCTCGATTTTCCCCAGGACCGGGTGATGACCGGTCTGATGCAGAGGGTCCCACAGTACCATGTCCATCGGGGGAGTGGCGGGCCCGAGTTCAGAGATTTCGTTACGATGGGCGAAGTCCACGAAGTCGGAGAGATGCTGGAGGGGATCGAAGTGATATCTGAGACCTGCTTTGACCGTCTCGGCATTCCCAGGCCGCTTGAAGCAGAGCAGGCGCCGGCAGATATCCTTGCGGGTGGAATCGAGGGAATATGCTTTCGTAACCTCCTGCTCACGATCTTCGTGAATTTCACTCTAAAGGGCGGCCTGCAGATATCACCGCTGTCCAGGGACGATGTGAAGGACCTCCTCGAGAAAGTGCTTGAAAAATCCAGCACGGATGAGAGACTTGTACGGGCTAATGACTCCGAGAGATTTCTTTCACGGCTTTCGGACGTCACGGGCTATACCGGCCATAAGTGGGAGACTCTGAGGAAGTACTTCACGGATGGAACCAGAACGCTTGAGGAAGAGGTGGGTAAGACCGCGTCATGGGAAGATCTCGATCCACGTTATGTCGGTAGTCTGATCTTCCGCAGTCAGCCCGGGCAGGAGGAACGTAAGCACGATGAATGAGACATTGATCGTCGGCCTGCTTGCAGCCATAGTGATCCTGCTTGTCGTCTTGATCGCGAGGCTTATGAAACAGCGGCAGGGAAGCGCTGTAGACAGCGCACTCCCCACACTTCTCGATTCGCTCAAGAACCTTTCGGCACTGGAGTCCCAGGTCGGCGCCATTACCAGTTCGCAGGCCACGATGATACAGAACCTCGGCAAGCTTGAGGTCTCCCTGAAAGGTCTTGAGACCAAGGTTTCCGAAACAACAGGTGGTGTCAAAGAAGCTCTCTCAAAAGACGTGGGTGACGCACGCAGGGTGCTGACCGAGCTTAAAGCCAAGTTCGAGGACCAGTCCAAACGAGAAGATGACATCCATGCCGTGACCCGCCGGATAGAACGGGTGCTGGTGGGAGCAAGGACCCGGGGCGAATCAGGTGAGAACATACTTGCGGATGCGTTTGCCGAGTTTCCACCCGAGATGATTGACAGAAACTTCCATGTCGGCGGTAAGGTGGTGGAATACGCTATCGTGCTGCCGAACCAGAAGAGGCTTCCCGTCGATTCCAAGTGGAGCGGTGTTGAGGCAATCGAACGGATTCAGAAGGAGACCGATCCCGAACGGGTAAAGCGGCTTGAAAATGACCTCGAAAAGGACGTGGAGAGGAAAGTGAAAGAGGTCGCTTCCTACATCGAGCCCTCGGCTACAAGCAATATCGCGATAGCGGCCGTTCCAGATTCGGTCTATGCCTTCTGCAAGAAAGTCCACATAGAGGCTTTCAAGCGTGGCGTGCTGCTGATGGCTTACAGCATGGTGGTCCCGTATGTCCTGGCACTCTATCATCTGCATCTCCAGATGTCGCGATCCCTGGATTTCGAGAACTTCGAAGCGAACATCACGAAGATAGAACGAAACCTCGATGAGATGGACAAGATACTTGAAAACAGGGTCGCAAGAGCGGCGACGATGGCCACAAACGCCTATACGGAATGCAAAGAGATTCTCGGTGCACTCAAAGCCGCGACCTCATACTTGCGGGAGATGCCCGAGATTGAAAACAAGACTGAAATCCGCGAGATCGAGAATGCAGAAACGGAAGCTTAAGATATCATGGCGGGAGAAGCTTGCAGATGACAAGGGTCTACCCGAGGTGAAGAAGATCGAAGGCAAGATGAGCAAACGGTGGGGAACCGGCACCGTGGTGATTCCGGCACCACGGGAAGTGGATGAGATGATGAAGAAGGTGCCGAAGGGCAGGGTGACGACCATAAATAATATCCGATCGGCATTGGCCAAACGGCATGGTGCCACAATCGGATGTCCGATAACCTGCGGCATCTTTGCATGGATTGCAGCTAACGCGGCATCGGAGGCCGCGGCCGCAGGTAGGAAGCGCATCACTCCCTACTGGCGGACTCTCAAGACAGGTGGTTTTCTGAACGAGAAATACCCCGGCGGTGCCAGGGCCCAGAAGCGGCACCTCGAAAGTGAGGGCCTCAGAGTCGTGAGGAAGGGCAAACGCTACATCGTCGAGGATACGGATAAACGCCTCGCCAAACTGAAATAACCCCCGTAGGATCAGACTCAGGATGTTGGAATGGGCTGGGTGGCTTTCGACCGCTCATCGAGCAGTTTACAGGCTTCCATCAGGATTGACTCATTGGCCATGCTGATGTTGGGGGGCGGTACATCCCCGGCTTCAACGGGTTCCACGGTCCAGGAACCCTCGAGCCAGGTGCAACCTTCATATGCGGCCTCAGGGCCATTGAGGTCCTTTAGTTCAGCGAACACCAGCCGTCCACTTTCCATGTAAAGTGTCAGCCGGTCAGATGGGAACTTCCCGGATTCTATCTCAATCCTCACAGTCTCGCCGGAGGTTCCCAGGGACTGAAGGAGGTCGATCAGGTTCGTATCATCCAGGCTTCCGCAGGTGCTTGGCCCCTCGGTGCTGTCCGTACCCTCTGGAGTAGCGCGTGCCTCGGTCTCGAGCCTGCGGATCTTACCGACAAGCAAGTCGAGATTGTCCTCAAGCACGATGATATCTTCTATTCCGCGTTCGAGCAGGCCGGCAAGGCGAGGAACGGATGAACTCTTGACCAGAAGGAGGGTGGGAGTCCGAACAATCTTGACTCCCCAGAATGCCAGCTCATCAGCCAGTCTGGTTGCCTCCCGTGCGTCGCCCATGACAGCCAGGAGGAGGACATCCGGCTTGCCCCGTTCGTAGAGTTCGGCAAGTGATGCCACGGAGTCGTGTGAGACCACCCCGAAGCCTTCGCTTTTTAACCTCATTTCAAGGGGTTGCTTGAGAACCTGGTCTTCGCAGTAAAGCATCAGCCGGAGTGATCTGCGGCCGGTCTGAAGGCCGAGGACTTCCACCTGCACCATCTCGATGAACGCTTCCACCACGTCCTGTAGGAAAAGCCTGCCGGCCTGATCGCGGAGTTTCTTCTTGATACCGTCGAATCTATCGAGTGAGAGACGTTCATAATCCGGGGCCGCATGGCAGAACTGGTCTACTATCGTGATAATGTTTCCGCCCAGGACATGGATCGGGAGATCGGTCTCATGTTCCTCATCGAGATTTGCGTACATTGACTGCAAGATCTCGATCATCGCCGGTGAGTAGTTGAGGGAAACGAGCAGTCTGATGCTCATCTGTATCAATCTACGATCATTCTCGATGTTCTCCGATTTATAATAAAACCGGGCAAGGTCGTGAAGATAACCCGCACTGGCGATCAGCAGACGGTCTGCACATGGCAGCGCCAGTTTGCGGCAGAGTTTCTCGGTGTACCGGCCGACCTGACGGCTGTGGTTTGACGTCTGCCGGGCGGCGGATGAGAGCAAGGACGTCATTAGATCAAGATTGCCCAGGAAGAGCTCCTCCACCTCGCTTGAAACCTCATCGGTGTATCCGGCCTGTGTGGGCTCGCCCGATTGTGGCCCTACGCGAGCCTTCGTCGGATCCTCCAGTATCTCAAGAAGGAAGTTATCATCCAGCGTGGTATCCCGGCCCAGATAGTATTTGGCGATCGCGGTATTGATGGCAATCTCAGCTGCGACATGCAGTTCGATCTGTATACCCGAGACAACAAAGCTCAATTCCTTGATCAAACTCTGGTCCGTGGGGTCATCACACGCGATCTTGAGAACCTTGGACTTGCGGTTGTATTCGAATGGCATCACTTTTCTTGCAAGAGCAACGTTCCTGGGGATCATCTCGACAACATTCTTGGGGATCTTGACGCCGGTTATCACGACTCCAGGGTGACCAAGCTGGCTGGACAGGGCATCGACCAGCTGGGCTTCGGTTACAAAGCGACAATAAAGCAGGTGAGAGCCAAATTTCCCGCCGTGTGTCTTCTGATGTAACAGGGCCTCTTTTACATCCTTGTCGGTTATCAGACCCTGTTGGATCAGGATTTCATCGAGGCGCTCTCTCCCCATGGGCCGGTTCTCCTGCACTTCAACTTCCGGCAGACCAGACCTGGGCAAGATCAGGCTACGGAAGTCTGTTCATACTTTGTGTACGTGCTTGGGCTTAAAGGTGCATTGCCGCTTGCTCTAGATATATCGGCACCCGAACCGGCGGGCTTAAATGGGGGGCAGAGAGATCTGCCCCCCTGGTAGAACCGTTCAGATTAAGCGTCGAAGCGCCACCAGAGTCCGACAAGGGGGAAGGTGAAGCCATCACCTGCGGTGAAGTAGCTCAGGCCGAGCTTCAGGCGAAATGTGGTCCACCCGAAGAGCACCGCTCCGCTGACGCGTGCGCCTTCAAATGTCGCATCGTAGCCCGCGTCGGCCACAAACTTGGTGCGGTTACTGACACTGTGCTCGATACCGCCGAAGAAGCTCGTTCCGGATGCGACCGCCGAAGCATCGGCGTCCTCGATATCGCTGTCACCGGAGGCACTGAAGCGCGAGTACTGGCCTCCGATATGCGCCATAGTCCCGGCACCGATCCGGAAACTCCCGGCGGCGTAGGGTGACACGGCCGTGAACTCCGCCTCATCATCACCGTCAACGAAATCGAGCGACAACCTGCCAAGACCGACTCCTACCCCAAAGGCATGGTCATCAGACTCGGTGAGGGCCACCTTGAGGTTTGCGTTGTAGTACTGAAATGCCCAGAGCAGCAGGTTGGTGCTTGCCTGAACATTGTCTGTCATGCCAAACGCGATCGGACCCAGGCCTATCGCGAATTCCCCACCGTGTAGCGTGTAACCCGTAGGTGCGAAGGCATTCTCTGTGATCGGCCGTCCCTCAAAGCCACCCTCTGCGAATGCAGAACCGCATAGAACCGCCGATATCGCCAGCACAAGCAATAGAAGCCTCATGGTGCTCCCCCTTTCTTACTATCCGCTGAACATGTCATCCGCGAACAGTTACCATCCAAAATGGATTGTGTCAATGTAAATTGGATTCAAACACTCCTTTGACATCGACGCAGCTGCGAGTTTATAATCAGGTCAGATGGTGTGGTCAGTCACACCTTCTTAAGCGTCATCCCCAAACAACGTACCGGACCGGAATCAATTAAGCTGCTCAGGCAAGGAGGTTGACGGTGATAAGCAACTTTCGTATTGGCGGAGGACTGATGGTTCTCGTTTCCGCACTCCTGCTGGTCGCGGGATGCGGTGAAAGCGTTGAGACAGGTGACCTCGTGATTGTGGAGCGGTCGCTCGATCTGGGTGGTGCCGAAACGTTGGAGACCATCATTGAAATGGGAGTAGGCAAGCTGATGATTGGTGGCGGTTCGGGCGACCTGATGGATGCGGAATTTGTTTATAACGTTGACGAGTGGAAACCTGAGGTATCGTATCGGGAAGCCGATGACCACGGTACTCTCACGGTTAAACAGCCCCGCGGCCGCAGGTCGAGCCTGGGTAAGAACGTCCGTTATGAATGGGATATCCAGCTCAATGATAAGATCCCAATGGACCTCGATGTTGAACTGGGTGCCGGTAACGGCCATCTGGATCTCGGTAGCCTGTCGCTTAAAGATCTGAGGGTCACCGCAGGTGCAGGTGAGGTCGAAGTGCTACTCACCGGGCGGCCTCGAGTACAAGACCTCGTGGTGCAGGTAGGTGCAGGTGATGTCACCGTGGACCTGACCGGGGAATGGAAGGATGATCTTGACGCAGACATAAAGGGTGGTGTGGGAAGACTGACGGTGCGGCTGCCCATGGATGTCGGTGTGCGGGTCGATGCCGAGAAGGGTCTGGGCAAGATCGATAGGGGCGGTTTACGGAAAGAAGGCGGGGCATATGTCAATGAGGCGTACGGCAGTTCTGACGTGACCCTGGAGATAGACTGCGCTGCCGGTATCGGATCGATCATCCTCGAGACCGATGGCGAGTCCGACGACAGCGGCGTTACCATCTGACCCCCGACGACAGCAGCAGGATGGAGGAGTCTACAGTCATGCCGAAAGGTGCCGGAGACAAGTTCCAGCAGGAAACCAAGTATGACAGGGGAAGTCTGGGTGGGGGAGGGCTTGACTGGGCGAACGAGCCGGAGATCTACAAGACGTACCCGGATTCCAGGCAGGTGAAGCTCCCACCGTTCGATTCCGTTGAAACTATGGCTGTGAGGGATGTGCTTGAGAAGCGTAAGAGTGTTCGCCACTTTACCGGTGATAATCTGACCGGTGAAGAGCTGTCATACCTGCTCTGGGCGTCGGGCGGGATCCAGAGAGTTGAGCGAGGCCACGAGTACCGAACTGCTCCATCTGCGGGCGCGCTGTATCCAATTGAAACCTATGTGATCGTGGATGGTGTTAAGGGTATCGACCGCGGACTCTATCACTATGCCGTGAATGGGCACGTGCTCGAAGAGCTCAAGACCGGTCAGTTGGGTCATGAGATCACCCAGGCCGCACTCGGGCAGAAGATGTGCCTGGGGGTTCCGGCGGTATTCATCTGGACGGCGATCTTTGAGCGTTCAAAGTGGAAGTACGACCAACGGGCATACCGGTATGTTTATCTTGATGCAGGTCATATCGCAGGAAACCTGGCGCTCGCCGCTGTTGCGATCGGTCTCGGGACCTGCCAGATAGGCGCTCTCTTCGATGATGAGGTTAACAATATCATCGGGGTTGACGGGACGGAAGAGAGCGTGGTTTATATGGCGGTCGTCGGTCATCCGGCCTGAAGAAGCGGTGCTGCCTAAGCGGTCCAGAGCATGTAAACGCCGCCGAGAATCACAAGCACACCGCAGATCTTCTTTACTATATCGATTCCCCTGGACCTGGAAGTCCACTTCAGATACTGCTCGACCAGTCCGGTGAAGGTTCCCGCTGCCACGATCACACTTGTGTGTCCTATGCCATATGCGGCCAGGAGAGCAATGCCGTAGAGGATGCTTGTCCGGGCCACCGAGAAGGTTATTCCAAGCATGGGCGCCATGTACGCGAAGGTGCACGGACCGATGGCGAGCCCGAAGACGAGCCCGAGAATCAGTGCACCCAAAAACCCGCGTCGCTGTCCCATCCCCGCGGTGCGTGCCGAGAACGGCATGGGGATGAGCCCGATCAGGTGAAGCCCGATCACGAAGAATATCCCAGCAATGAAGTAGTTGATGAAGCTGCCCAGATCACCAAGCATCCTGCCAAGGAGAGACGTCGCGACACCGATCACTCCTATGGTTACAAGGATACCGCATCCGAAGAGCAGCGAAAGCAAGAACGCCTTGCGGGTTGTCATCCCTTCCTGTTCTCCGATATAACCGACTATGAGAGGAATACTTGCAAGATGGCACGGGCTGAGGATAACGCTCAGGATACCCCAGGCAAGTGACGCAAGAACGGCAACAAGCGGTGTACCGGATACGGCCTCGGACAGGGTCTCGAATACACTACCTATCAATGGGTTGGGCCCCCAGTTCAGCGAGTTTCGCTACAATGACATCCTTTGAGAGGAAACCCTCGTGTCTCCACACCTCGACTCCAGTCGAGTCAAAGAAGATCTGGGTGGGGATCAGTCTTATCCCGTACTCGCTCGCCGCGTCGCTGTCTTCACGGATATCGATGAACTCGATTATTGCGTTGCCCTCGAATTCCTGTTTAAGTTCCTCAAGGATCGGTGCCATCTTCTTACAGGGAATGCATGTGCCTTTGCCGAGATCGACCATCCGGGGCAGGCCCTGCTCGGGCGAAACCTCCTGGATGGATGCAGGCTCGTCCGTCGTTTCGGATGTGCTCTTTGAATCCTCCCTCGAACAGCCGGTCAAGAAACCCGTGGCGAGCATTACGACGATTGTCGCTGTGATAAAGGACGTTCTCATCCTCATGACCCGCCCTTCTCACCGATCATACGCTTGAAGTCGTCGACAGAGGGGAGTTTTCCCGAGGTCTTTACCTCACCATCGATCGCGACGGCCGGTGTCACCATAACACCAAAGCCCATAATGGCCTTGAGATCATCGATCTTCTCAATCTCCACACCGCCGCCGAGTTCCTTGATCGCCTGCTCGGCGTTTTCGAAAGCCTTCTTACACTTGGGACAGCCTGGTCCCAGTATCTGAATCTTCATCTTCATACCTCCTGACCGTTTATGTCATCGCGAGCGACGCGTGGCGATCTCGTCGTAGCCATCATTCGTATGCCTGTGCTGCCTTAAGCCACTTGGTTAACTCATTGCGGTTCGGTACACGACCCGCAGAGACGATCTTGCCGTTTATCATAAGCGCTGGCACACCCACCGGGCCCAGCCGGCCGATCTGATCGAGATCCTTCACATGATCAAGATCGGCGCTGAGCTCAAGATCGGCAAGAAGCGCCATGACCTCTGCCATCAACCTGTCACACCTGGGGCAGCCGGCCCCGAATACACGGATCTCAAGACCCCCTCTTTCCTCGGGTACATCCTCACCCATGAATCGCTTGAATTCCCTGAGGAGAGCCCGCCGGTAAACATCTTCGGCAGGAGGCGGTATATAGTTGGACTCTCTGGCCAGCTCCACAAGTCTTGCCGCGAGCTCGTCGCCGGTGCTGTGTCCTTGATTCCTCAGAGTCTCGAATATCTTTGTGAGTCCGGTGAGCCCCACCTTGGTCCCGCTGACTACCACCTGCCTGATATCACTCTGATCCATATCGAAAGGTATCCCTCATCCGGGTCAGCCCCAGAAGGACCCGAATATCAGGCCGCTTATGGTCGCCATGATACATATGAGACCGATGAACACGATGGTTCGTTTTGTCCCCATTATGCTCCGGATGACCAGCATATTGGGTAGTGACAGGGCCGGACCTGCAAGCAGCAAAGCAAGCGCAGGCCCCTTGCCCATTCCTGATCCCAGGAGTCCCTGTAGTATGGGGACCTCGGTCAGTGTGGCGAAATACATGAACGCACCCGCGACCGATGCAATCAGATTCGCCTGGAGGGAGTTACCACCAACAAGGCCGGCGATCCAGCGTGATGGGATCAGGGCTTCATGTCCGGGTCTGCCCAGGAGCGCCCCCGCGATCACGACGCCGATAAGAAGCAGCGGCAGCATCTGCTTGGCAAAGATCCACGTGGAGACAAGCCATTCACGACTCTCCGCATTCCCCCTGGAAAGCACTATCGAGACTGCAATCACGCCGGCAGTAAAGGGAATCAGGTGATTCCCCCGGAACACCAGCGCAAGCACTACGACCGGAATGGCCGCGATAAGCATGTGCCTTGCCCGGAGTCCCATCCAGAAAACGAGTATCAGCCCGAATATGGCTGAAGCCACGCTTGTGATGATCCACTTCGCGGAGAAGATCGCATTCCATACCGTACCTGCCCCCTCGGACCTCCCCCAATTGGCAAATACCAGGATCGCAACCATACTTGCAAAATACGCCGCGGTCTTCCATAGTGGCCGTGAAGGCTCCGGTGGCAGGTCCACTTCGACGGCCTCAGCCTTCCGCAGTTCTTCCTTCCTGAAGATAAGATGCATCAAGAGGCCGATAACGATGCAAAAGCCCACTGCACCAACTGCTCTTGCTATGCCTATCTGGGGTCCAAGCACCTTTGCGGTGAGCACGATTGCAAGGATGTTTATCGCGGGGCCTGAATAGAGGAACGCACATGCGGGTCCCAGACCGGCCCCTCGTTTGTAGATCCCCGCAAAGAGGGGCAGAACGGTGCAGCTACAGACGGCAAGAACCGAGCCCGACACCGATGCGACGCCATAGGCAAGTACTTTCCTGGCTTTGGGTCCGAGGTACTTCAGGACCGAAGCCTGCGAGACGAAGCAACAGATTGCCCCCGCGATGAAAAAGGCCGGTATCAGGCACAGGATCAGGTGATGTCGTGCATACCACACGGATAGCCCGAGCGCCTCCTTGAGCACCCTGTGGATTTGCAGTGACTCAAACGGCAGGAAGTAAAGAACGAGGAAGACTGCGATCATCAGGACTAACGTTCCCCATTCTCTTCTAGATGCCATCATCTACCTCCGGCCTGCCTGGGTCCACCCTGCGAGTAAATGCGGGGATTTATGACCTCGCTTTGAGTACCTTCGCCGTGCAGGTGAAAAAGTCTACGACGCACGGTGTCACGAGTCGGTAGTAAACAGCATTCCCGCGGCGTTCATCGTCCACAACGCCGACCCCTCTCAGTGTGGCAAGATGTTTCGACACCGTGGACTGGTCAACACCACTCATGCGCACGAGCTCGCCAACATGGCACTCACCCTGACTCAGCCTGTCGATTATCATCAGCCGTGTCTCATTGGCCAGCGCCTTCAGCACCCTTGCCTGCTTTTTGTAGGCCTGTTTCGATTTCACTTTCTCGTACGGACCTCCTACAGTGCATGACTATAACCCCATATGGCCATAATGTCAAGTAGTTAGTATGGCTTTACCGCACTAAGTGCGTAATCTGTGGCGCCGGGGTTCCATCCCCGACGATCAGGCAGGTCTAATCCTGCTTTTCAGGTGGTTTCTCACAGGGGTGACATTCCACGTCACCATGACATTCCTTGATCTGCTCCGGTGTGCACTCTTCGGGTTTACCGGTGCACTCCTCCAGCTGTTCACAACCTGGATCATTCTCTTTGCACATATTTGAGCGCTTGTCTTTCACTTAATCTTAGCAGGTCAGACCCATGTAGCAAGCACTTTCGGGGGCCGGCGCGGCCGTGACTGCGGATGGTGTCACCGGAATTACGTACTCTTGTGGGGTCCCCGAAACGAAAGCGATTTGCTTACCTTTTGCAGCAAATCCTTACACGCTCAAGCCCAAAAACCACTTGACTTTTTGGGCAAATTCGGGGTATAAGGGAGGGTACGCAGTTGTGCCGTGCCACTTACGGTACTCCCCTTTGCCGGCATCACAGACCGCAGATGTGAGGAGGTGTCATGTCCAAGCTGAAGTCGAAGTTGAAGGAGAAGATCGAGGCGCACCGTCCGCGTACTACTAAGCTGCTGAAGGAGTACGGAGATGTCAAACTCTCGGATGTCACGATAGCCCAGGCTATCGGAGGTGTCCGCGGTGTGAAGTGCCTGGTCACCGATATCTCTTACCTGGATCCTAATGAAGGAATCCGTTTTCGTGGCTACACGATCCCGGAGACCCTGGCGGCGTTGCAGAAGGTGCCCGGCCGTGACATGCCCACTGTTGAGAGCTTTCTATGGCTTCTTCTGACGGGTGACATCCCGACAGAAGAGGAAACCAAGGAAGTCGTTGAAGAATTCAAGAAGCGCTCAAAGACACCCGAGTATGTCTTTGACATGCTGAGAGCCATGCCGAAAGACTCCCACCCCATGGCGATGTTCTCTGCGGCGATTGTGGCCATGCAGCGTGAGTCCGTGTTTGTGAAGAAATACCATGAAGGCATCAGCAAGATGGAATATTGGGAGCCGACCCTTGAGGATGCCCTGAACCTTTGGGCCAAGCTACCCCAGATAGCGGCATTCATCTACCGATGGAAGTATAAGGACGGCAACATCATCGATCCCGACCCCAATCTTGATATGGGCGGCAATTTCGCGCACATGATGGGGATCGACAAGCCTTACGATGATGTGGCAAGGCTTTACTTCATCCTGCATAGCGATCACGAGAGCGGAAATGTAAGCGCCCATACCGGCCATGTCATCGCGAGCGCCTTATCCGATATGTACTACGCAATCTCGGGTCTGGTAAACGGCTTGGCTGGACCGCTCCACGGTCTGGCCAACGAAATGGTGCTTCGCTGGATCCAGGGTGTGATGGACCAGATGGGCGGCAAGATCCCAACCGAAGAAGAGATGAAGAAGTTCGTGTGGGATACGCTTGAGTCCGGAGGCGTTGTGCCTGGTTTTGGACATGCGGTCTTAAGGAAGACCGATCCGCGCTACCAGGCACAGCGTGAGTTCTGTCTCAAGCACCTGCCCGACGATCCCATTTTCAAGTATGTCGACGTGCTCTACAAGGTAGTGCCGCCGATTCTTGAGAAGCAGGGTAAGGCTAAGAACCCGTGGCCGAACGTTGATGCCCAGTCGGGAGTGATCCAGTGGTACTACGGTTTGAAGGAGTATGAGTTCTACACCGTGCTCTTCGGTATCGGCCGTGCACTCGGCGTTGCCTCGAACATTATATGGGATCGTGCGCTTGGCTATCCCATCGAGCGGCCCAAGTCGGTTACGACTAAGATGCTTGAGGATGCCGCAGGCATAAAGTAATAGTCATTCACCCGGATGACGTTACTGTGAGAAGGGGATACCCCTGGGTATCCCCTTTCTTCATGATCGGTGCTGATAACCCAACTGGCTACTTGATTGATTGACACTCAGCACGATTTTATGCACCATATATAGATTCTATTACCTGGGGAAGGACGCACGGGGAAGACTGAGAACCTACCCGTCAGGATAACAGTATGGATAAGACATCACTGGAGTTTCTTGTCGAGGCGAGCAAGATCCTCAATTCCACGCTTGATGTGCGTACGTTGGTAGGACTCGTGTATGATCTCATAATCGCCGCGGTCGGCTGCGAGACGTGTTCGCTGGGCCGGCTGGGGGAGAAGGGTGAGAAGATCCACGTGCTGCTTGGCTTCGGTAACAGCAGTCCCGACATCTCAAGACTCATTGTCGAAGAGACGCGGGGGGTGATGGGCGAAGTTGTGCGGACACGGAAACCGCTCGTCCTCAACGATCCCGGGCAGGTTTCGGAATATGAAGATGCGATAGACAGGGCCTTTAAGGTCAAGAAGCAGAACGCTCTTGCCGTGCCTCTGATGCGGGGTGGTGAGGTCATCGGTGCCCTTGAAGCGATAAACAAGCAAAAGGGGGATTTCACCGCTCGTGACAGAGAGATGCTGATGGCGCTTTCGGAGCAGATCGCCATCGCACTTGATAATGCAAGGCTCTATGGCAGGGTGACACGCGAGATCAAGGAGCGTGAGCTGCTCTACGAGGTCGGTGGCAGAATAAGCTCATCCCTGGATCTTAACGAGGTGCTGGTCCTTATACTCAACTCCTTAAGGAAACTCGTCGACTTCAATGCAGCCGGGATCTATCTTGTTGATCCTGAGACGACGGATATCATGGCCCTCACGGTGCGGGGTTATGATCCGGACATGGAAAGCAGGGTGGAGCTCAAGTTCGGAAAGGGCGTCGTCGGCTGGGTCGCGAAGAACGTTGAGCCGGTTATAATCGATGATGTCTCGAAAGACACCAGGTACCTGAACGCGAGAGACGAGACCCGGTCTGAAATCGTTGTTCCGCTGGTTGCTGCGGGCAAGATTGTCGGGGTCCTCAATCTCGAGAGTGATGATCTGGAGGCTTTCGATGAAGAGGCCCTCTACCTCCTCAATACATTCGGGTCGCAGGCTGCACTTACAATAGAGCGGGCCAAACTCCATCTTGAAATCCTCGAGAAACGCAGGCTTGAAGGTGAGATAGAACTGGCAAGGCGGATTCAGAAGACTTTCCTGCCCGCTGCTCTGCCTGAAATCCCGGGATATGATCTCAGTGCGATGAATCTCCCGTCTGAAGAGGTGAGCGGTGACTATTATGATGTGATTGACGTTGCTGCCGGCCAGTGGGGTATCGTGATAGCAGATGTTTTCGGGAAGGGAATTCCCGCATCCCTGGTGATGGCGGCCTTCAGGGCCAGTCTCCTTGCGGAGATCAGAAACAACTATGCGATTACCACGATCATGTCCAAGGTCAACAGGTTGATGTGGGAAAGTGTCGAACCCGAGCGGTGTGTCACGGCATGCTACGGCGTCCTTGACGCTGATGCCAGGGTCCTGACCTACTCAAACGCAGGTCACTTCTACCCGATGGTTATCGGCAGAGGCGGCGTAAAGCGGCTGACCAAAGGGGGGATGTTGCTCGGGGCGGTGGAGGATCTCCACTACGGCGAGGAACGGCTCCATCTTGAGCAAGGGGATCTGATTCTCTTCTTCACCGACGGGCTGACCGAGGCGATGGACAGGCAAGGCGAAGCATTCGGCGAGGAACGTCTCATAGAACTTGGACAGTCTGTGATTGATCTTCCATGTTCCGATATCGTAAAACGGATATACCATGACATCGTGAACTTCGCAGACGGGAAGCTGATCGATGACTTCACACTTCTTGTTATAAAAGTGCGATAGGAGGTAACAGATGTTACAGGAGAAATCTCTGGATTTCCTCAAGCGGTTTGTAGACACTCCGAGTCCTTCGGGTTTTGAGCGTCCGGCGCAGGAGGTGTGGCGCGAGTACGTATCGGAGTTTGCCGACAGGGTGGAGTCGGATGTGCAGGGTAATTCAATCGGTATCGTCAACGAGCGTGGTAATCCACGCGTGATGCTGATCGGGCACTGTGACGAGATCGGTTTCATGGTCAGATACGTCAACGATCATGGCTTCATCTACTTCGGCGCCATCGGCGGGATCGATCCCAACATCGTGCCTGCCAAACGCGTGATCATCAGCACGGCCAAGGGCCCCGTCAAGGGTGTCGTCGGCCGAATAGCAATTCACATGATGGACAAGGATGACGAGAAGAAGTCGGTTAAGATGCACGATCTCTGGGTCGACATCGGTGCCAAGAACAAGAAGGAAGCCCTCAAACGTGTTGCCATCGGCGACCCTATCGTCTTTGACTGCGAGTTCGAGATGCTCTCGGGTAAGTTTGCAGTGGCCAGGGGTTTCGATGACAAGATGGGTGCGTTTGCCGTTGCGGAGGCACTCAAAATGCTATCGAAGAAAAAGCGTCTCAAGGCGGCGGTATACGGTGTGGCATCGGTTCAGGAGGAGATCTCTTTTGCAGGTGCAGCCACCAGTGCCTTCAGTATCAAACCGGATGTGGTGATCGCGGTGGATGTCGGTAATGCCACGGACACGCCGGCGGTGTCAAAGGAGAAGTACGGCGAGATCAAGCTCGGTGAGGGACCGATCATAGACAAGGGATCATCGGTAAGCCCCGCGGTGGAGGAGATGCTCAAGCGGGTGGCACGCAAGAATAAGATCCCGTTTCAGCCTTGCGCTTCACCGAGCTGGACGGGGACGGACGCCGATGCCGCGTTTAAGTCTCGAGGCGGCGTGGCCTGCGGGCTCGTAAGTGTACCCAACAGGTACATGCATACGCCGGTAGAGGTGATCCATCTGGGTGATCTGGAACAATGTGCGAGACTTATGGCAGCCTTCGCGACCGAGCTGACTGCGAAGGTCGATTTCAAACGATAAGGCTATTCTTCCTCGATCCTGTAGGGCATGAGATAGAGATACGGCTGATCGAAAACCTCAAGGTACGCTGCATCCTCCAGGGTGTTCAGTAGAGGCTCCGGGATACGGACGTCACCGGTCACCCTGGCTGCCATCGATGACATCATGTTTTCGAAGAAACCGCCCGTAGTGGGTAGCACCGTAAAGTCGACCGTCTCCCGCTCGGGGATACCGGCTTCTCGCTTTGCCAGTCTTATTGCCTCTCTCAGGCCCCCGACCTTATCGACAAGACCGATCTCCTCGGCATCCTTACCCGACCATATCCTTCCCTGGGCCACGGCGTGGACCTCGTCTACACCCATTCCTCTTCCCTTTGCCACGTCCGCAATGAACTTGTCATAGTACTTGTCGACGTAGAACTGGATCAGCTCCACGTCCTCGTCTGTTACATCACGCCATGTAGGCATGATGTCTGCGTGCTCGCCCCGAAGGAAGATGTCCTTATTGATACCGATCTTCTCAAAGAGCCCTCGCGTGTGAAACCAGAGTCCGAACACACCGATGGAACCGGTGATTGTGGCATCGTCGGCCAGAATCATGGTGCCGTCGCACGAAACATGATATCCGCCTGACCCTGCCACGCCTCCCATCGAGACTATTACAGGTTTCTCCTTGGCCGTGAGTTCGACCGCCCGTCGTATCTGGTCCGAAGCCGTCATTTCGCCCCCGGGACTGTCGACACGGAAGACCACGGCCTTGATGGACTCATCATCCCGTAACTGCTTGAAGGCTTCGGATATGGTCTCCGAACCCATGACGTCACCCACCAGCATGTTGTTTCTGTTCCTGCCGCTAAGGATGCTTCCTACTCCATAGACGATACCGATCCTGGGGGCCTCATCCCAGTGGGTACGCGGCGGCGTCCGCTTGGCGAATCGACCATACGGGAGACCTTCCATCGCCCTCCCTGTCAGAGCTGTTACGATGTCCGGAACCTCGTCCCAGTAAGCCAGCGTATCGACAAGACCCTCCCTGACGGCATCACCCGGCAGGTACGGACCGCGATTTATGATGTCTCTGACCTCGCCGGGTGTCTTTCCGCGTCCGGAAGCGATGTCCCCGACAAACTTATCATACCTGTCATCGATAACGGCGTTGAGGGCTTCCCTGCCTGGTTCGCTAAGCCTGTCCTCGGTCAGCTGCTCCGCGGCGGACTTGTATTTCCCAACCCGTGCGTAGTGAGCCTTCATACCCAGCTTCTCAAGTGTGCCTCTCACGAAATGGGCCTCCAATTTGAAACCTGTAAGCTGGATGCCGCCATTGGGTGTGAGGATGATATAGTCAGTAGCGGTCAGCAGATAGTAAAGACTGTTTCCGGCGTCCTCAACATAGGCAATCACCTGCTTACCGGACTTTCTGAAGTCGATCAGGGCCTGACGCAGCTCGTCGTAGATGGCGTAGTTGGCCGAGACGCCACCGCATTTCAGAACGATGGCTTTGACATCACGCGCGCTTTTGGCATACTCGATCCTGTCCAGGAGTTCTCTCAGCGTGTAGCGGGGACCACCACCGAAAAGGCTGAATGGGGGTCTCGATTCCCCGATCACCCCGCTTAAGTCGATTTCGAGATAGCCCCTCACAGGCATGAGCACGCTTTCATGCCAGTAAGGCCCGGCCGTGAAGTAGGCGGCGCCCTGGGTTTTGTCATCTCCGCCGTTCTTACCCTTGATCCTTGTGAAAACAGAGCCGATTCCATCCACTCCCAGGCGTATCGCGAGCGATGCGCTGAGGTTCTCATCCTCATCACCCCCGGCTCTGAGGACAATCCCGTCGGCAGGCTGCCAGTAGGAGAAAAACGACTGGGGCTGGGTCGCATGTGCGGTGGCTTCCAATTCCCTTTCCCTCGCAAGGTAGGTCGCAAACAGGGTCAACCTGTCGCTCAAGGGCCGGACACCTGCAGAGGCCTCGAAAATCGGCTTGAACTTGGTCCCAAGGTAGGACGGACTATTGAGATCACGGGCGACCAGTCCCAGGGAGACCTTGCGGTGGGGCCTTACAAGCGCACCGACAGTCCATGTTGATGTCTTATCAAGACCGCACAGCTCGGATGAATGCCATGAGTACGAACTTCCGAGGTAGATCCCCTTGTAGAGACGCTGACCGGATGCGATGGTGTACCTGTTGGTTTCGTATCTATCCGTCATGAGCCCGGCGCTTATGAATTCAGCCCCGAAGGCCAGACTTCCCAGTGAGATTGCAAGCCCGTCATCCCCTGAGATCGTGGAATCGCTGAACGTGTGGAAATAGGCAAAGCCGCCCGCTTTACCCGTCGCGAGCGCTGCCGGGTTTACCCAGACAGCAAGCGGGTCGTCCGTGGTAGCCGGGGTCTCAAGCGGCAGCCTGCCCCTTGCGCCGCCGAAGAAGGAGTAAATCGGTGACTGTGCCGCAAATGCCACACAGGCCGCCTCTCCCGCGAGTAAGACCAGCGTGATCATGGAAACGAGAACCGCAACCGAGACTTTGCGCATGATAAAGAACCTCCTCTTGTGGGTATAACAGATTCAAGGCGATCTTAGCACAGGGGGGAGGGTTGTCAAAATCGAAAGTCCGGCAGCAAAAGAAAAGAGGGAAAGCCTAAGAAAGGCTTTCCCTCTTCCTTAAATCTACTCAGAGGTCAGGCTATCTCAGCCGGACCATCTTGTTTTGCAGTACACGCTTCGGTGTCGTCAGACTGTAGAAGTAGATGCCCGGACTTACCTGGGCACCGTGGGTGTCTTTGCCGTTCCAGTTGACACGGTTTTCACCCGCATCCATGACACCGTCAGCCACGACTTTCACCAGTCTGCCTGAGACATCATAAACGGCCACCCTCGCTGCCATCTTGGAAGGAAGGCTGAACCTTATCATCGTCTCGGAGGCAAACGGATTAGGAGCATTCTGATGGAGATACGGTACCGCGAGATCCTTTGCCTTGACCCCGGCCGGACACGCAGTAACAACAACTATGTCGGCCTGGTCCCGGGGCTCGATCTGGTGCTCGAAGTGGTATCTCATGCATCCTGTGATGTTGATAATACTTGCGAGGCCCGGATAGTCATAGTTGGGTGGATCCGGGGGAACATCGTTCACGAAATCCCCCACCATGACTGTGTCCGTACCCGTACCGACCGTGAACTCGCCATTGAAGAGGAGATAGCTGTAGACTTCAACCGAGTCCATCGTGACATATACGCCCTCATACGATTCAGCGAACACCGAATCCTGAAGCTGGGCCGGTGTTACCTTGGTCACCCAGCTGGGCTTTGGAGTATTCCCGTGCAACACAGCATAGTCGAGCGATGTGAGCTCCGTAAGACCATAATACTCATCAACTATGCCTGAGATCGTCACACTGTCCCAGAGACTGAAGTAGTTCGCCGGGTAATATATGTAGATGCCGTTCCAGGCACCCGGGGCGTCCTGCATGAAGAAGGGGCCGCCGAAGGCATCATCGTCACACGTAACCACACCCGTGATCGTAACCTGCTGGCTCTCCCACTGAGATGAGTCGGTACCCGGGTATGCGGGCAGCTGGACACTTGCGACCGGCGCCACGCCACCGATGTATCCCCACTTCTGGGCCTCGGCCATTGGATAGCCATCAAGCGAATAAATGCCGGTGGCCGTCAGACTGTCGAGCATATTCGGCATCGGCAACCCGGTTTCGATATCCACAGCCTTGATGTTGCTGGCGTTACGAGTAGCAAGCGCTACCGTATTGCCGCTGTCAAAGGCGTAGTTGGTCTCGTCCTCACAACTCACCTTGTTGAGATCCTGATCGAAGACTGCGCGCACGGTCGTATCCGAAGTCGCGAAGGCCAACACAAGATTCGGCCCCGGCGCCGGTCCCATGAACTCAAGGTCCTGGGTACCCCTCGGCCACAGCCTGTAGTTGCCCCATTCCTCGGCGTAGACTCCACTTATGGTCAAAAGGCTGTCGCCAAGTGGAGGCTGGCCCATCGTGGGATCGATCAGTTTCTCATCAATGCGGAGGCTGTCGTCGGGAGGATACCACACGCTGTCTGCAGGGTGCGTATGACGGCTGGCAAACTCCACGACCGTCCACTCGCCGTAGTCGCCATGTGCCGCGACCTGTACCGTATCGACGCAGATCCACACGCCTTCCCACTGCTCGGCCCAATTCGAATCCGGCTCCTGATAGTAACTCAGATCCTTGCAACTCAGGAGCTCACAATCGGGCATCCCGTAGCCGGCCTCGATGATGACGACGGGGAGACCCCTGCACTCGATCTCGGAGTGGTTGTTGTACTCGTCGTACTCACCGTATACGGTGACGAGATCGCCCGGGTTTACCGTCGGGTAGTCGCTATCGAGGTAACAAAGGATACCACTCCACGGGCCGCCGTCGAGTTCCTGGGCATGGAAGCCATAGGTAGTGGCTTTATAATCCACCGCTGTGACCACGACACTATCGACTAAGACGGTGTCCACGCCGGCAACAAAACCACCGGCACCACTCTGGATGTCGTAGATCGTCGTCGGTATGGGTTGGGCCAGGGTGGTGCCGCTCATGCCGGCTGCCACGAGCGCAAACACACAAAGCAAAGCACCAACTTGATAC
>JALGZP010000024.1 GCA_025774845.1 bacterium | reverse complement strand
ACTTCATATCTGCCTCCTTTCGGGACCCGGTGGCCCCTCAAAGTGCAGATTAGATTATAACCCCTAAGTGTCCGGATTGCTCTGACAGCAAACATTGGCTACCCGCGATCTGCTCACCGATCTGCGTGATGCGGGTGAGGTCAAGGGTGGTCCCCCACCCTTTGCCAAACGAGACCGTTCCCACTTCCTCCGGCAGCTGGATCAAGCCATCAACGCGATCCTCCGCAAGCAAGCATGAACGGCAGACCCGAGAAAGAGGCTAAGGTTGCTGGTTGGTAGTGGGCCCGCGCCACCAGCCTAAGCCCCCTGAACGTGAGCAGTCAGACCAATGAGTTAAAGTTTACCCATGTGCACCAGGACCCGGTGCTTTACAAGACCTCGCTCCAGCGGAATCACCCCATCCGGCACGCGCTTTCCATCAATCTCCGCCCACACCACACCTCGCTCGCAGCCATCCGGGTTCTCGACCCGGATCTCATAGACGGCGTCGCCGTGACGATAGCGTAGGCTGAAACCTTCCCACGATGACGGGATGACGGGGTCGATCTTAAGGTGATCCCCTCGCACCTTAAGTCCCAGGATTTCCTCAACCCAGGCCTGGTACATCCACGAAGCGGCACCTGTATACCAGGACCACCCCCCGTGGCCGATGCGCCCCGGCAAGCGATACACGTCAGCTGCGGCGACGTAGGGCTCGATCCCGTAGCGCCAGACCGAGTCAGCATCGCGGGCGTGTTCAATAGGGTTGAGCATACGGAGGATACTGACTGCTCGGCCACCGGCTCCTCGACGCGCCAGGGCCATGGCGAACCACACTGCGGCGTGGGTATACTGGCCTCCGTTCTCCCGCACGCCCGGAGGGTAGGCCTCGATGTATCCGGGTGACGGCTCCGATCTGCTGAAGGGAGGTGTGAGAAGTAGCACCAGGTCTTCATCCTCGCTAACGAGATGGCTCCACGCAGATTCCAGGGCCTCAGCTGCGCGATCGTTACCTGCATCATCCTTGCCGGCGCCGCCCCCAAGCCAGGCCCAGGACTGGGGCAGGGAATCGATCTGCGCCTCCTCATTGATCGAAGAACCCAGCGGCGTGCCATCATCAAAGATCGCCCGAAGATACCACTTACCGTCCCAGGCACTTTGCTCCACAAGCTGAAGCAGGGCCTTCCGCTCTTCCCGATAGGTCCGGCCCAATCCAGACGGCCCAACGAGGTCAGCCATCTCGGCCATACGATCGAGCACATCTGCCAGGAACCACGCCAGCCAGATACTCTCTCCCCTGCCCGCAGCACCGACAAGGTTCATACCGTCGTTCCAGTCGCCCGTTCCCATGAGCGGCAACCCGTGTGGACCGGAGGTTAGCCCGCACGTTACTGCTCTCCGGCAGTGCTCAAAGAGCGTGGCACGCTCCAGCGCCACCATGGGCGTGGAGAAGACTTCATTCTCGTCATCCTTGAGCCGAGGAGAGTCAAGGAATGGGACCTCCTCGTGCAAGACATCGCGATCACCGGTCACCCGGACGTATTGAGCGACCACGTAGGGTAGCCACAAGAGGTCATCGGAAATCCGCGAGCGGAGTCCCACACCACTCGGTGGATGCCACCAGTGCTGGACATCCCCCTCCCTGAACTGGCGGCTCGCCGCATCAAGGATGTGCTCTCGCGCAAGCTCAGGCCGGACGCCCAGTAGAGCCATGACGTCCTGCAATTGATCCCGAAAGCCGAAGGCACCGCTGGACTGGTAGAAAGCCGACCGTCCCCAGATGCGACAGCTCACGCTCTGGTAGAGCAGCCAACGATTGATCAAGAAATCCGCTGCAAGCTCGGGGGTATGCACTTCGATCGTACCCAGGAGATCATCCCACCAAGTTTTGGTCCGGCCCAAGGCCCCGTCGACTGCCAGATCTTCGCGGTAGGTTTTAACCAGTCTATGAACTTCCTCCACCGATCCCGCCTGGCCCAGCATACAGGTGATCTCGGCCGTCTCGCCGGGAGCCAGTTCAAGCGTCGCCTGCAATGCGGCGCACGGGTCTAAACCTACACCCGTCCGGCGTGATAGTCCAACTTGCTCCATCGTTGCCGGGTTCGCGCTTGAGCGATTCCGCCCGAGGAAGGACGTACGGTCGCCGGTGTACGACTCAGCAGGGACGGTCAAGGCCGCGAAGGCCACCCGATCCCCGTACTCGGGGTGATAGCGATTCCGGGCCAAGACGGCCTGGAGTTCATCATCCCACGAAGTAGTAACGTGCATCTGCGAGGCCTCGCGGTCCTCGCCCAGGGTCCATTCCACATAGTAGGTCACCGAGATCTTGCGAGGCCTGGAGGAATCGTTCATGAGCCTCAATCTCTGGAGCTTGATCGGATCTCCCCCCTTCTCATCCACGGGGACGAAAACCGTAAGCACCTGTTCGAGGCCGTGACTGTTATGTTCGAATACGGTGTACCCCGCCCCATGCCTCGTGCGATAGGCAGTCTCCTCACGGACAGGCGACGGCGTGGGCGTCCAGTAGGCACCGGTTTCCTCATCCCGAACGTAGAGCGCCTCGGATGCTGGATCCACAACGGGGTCATTCCACCATTGGGTCAGGCGATTGAGCCGGCTGTTGCCGTACCAGGTAAAGCCGGATCCGGTTTCGCTCACCAAGGTTCCGAAGGTCGGGTTGGCGATCACATTCACCCAGGGCGCAGGCGTACTGGTGTCAGGCCCCAGATAGATTGCGTATTCACGCCCATCTGTAGTGAAACCGCCCAGACTATTGAAGTAGGGCAACTCCAGGAAGGGCAGCGCCGGCGACGGCTCTCGCCTGACGCGTTTCTTCGCCAAGGGTTCAGGCAGCTCGGAGGGCGCTAGAGGCGTGCCCATCTGCTGGGGAAATGTGCCGCGGGCTGACACAAGCACCAGACTCGCTACGGCTTTGAGCAGCGTCTGGTCCTCCTCAGGGATGAGATCGGCGCTCCGAAGATAGATCCCACCGGGCTTGTCGATTCCCGAATGCATCGAATGGGTCCGGATCAGGCCTTCGAGTCGCTCGCGCAACGGCTGTTCGTAGCCGCCGGGCTCCTCGTTGAGGATCACCAGGTCAGCCACGAGACCGTGTCTGCGCCAGTAGTTGTGCGCTTCGAGCATCTGACGCACCAAGGCGATGTCCCGCGCCTCGCTTATGGTGACCAGGGCAATCGGCAAGTCGCCGGAGATGCCATAGGGCCACAACCCGGCTTGGCCCTTGCGGTTCTCCTCGATGCATTCCGCCGTAGAGCGCATCAACGGATTGGGATAGAGCAGGTAGCTTGCCAGATGCTGGAAACGGCGGGCGTCATCCGGCTGGATGTGAAGCATCCGCAACTCGAGCTGGGCTGATGCCCAGGCGAAATCCATTGCCCGATCGACCGCGTGGGCATCTCCGTACTGGCCCACCAGCCGGAGGACATGCTCACGTGTCTCACCCGCGGCGAGGATGAGTGTGACCTGGACACGCTGGGCCGGATGCAAGGTCACGCTCTGGCGTAGGCTCAGGATCGGATCGAGGACAAATCCCTGGCTGTTCGTAAGTTTCTGGAAGATCCCCATGGGGTTCGCAAGCGTTCGCCCCCGTCCAATGAAAACACGCCGGTCAGTTTCGAACTCGAGCGGCCCGGCATCGGCTCCGTCAAGTGTCAGGCGGTGCGCAACATAGATGGGGGATTCATCTTCGCTGCGGGACCGGCGGTGCGCAAGCAAGGCGCGCTCATCGGTCACGGCTTCAGTGGCGATAAAGAGTTTATTGAAGGCGGGATGTTGCAGATCCGCGCGATGTGGAGCCATTGAGAGCTCGACGTAGCTCGTCAGCTCCAGCCGCCGCGTGCGAATGGAACGGTTGACGAGGGTGATCCGCCGGATCTCAACGTCATCTTCCGGGGAGACCACGACCTCGGTAACGGAATGAATGCCAGCGTCGACGCGCCGAAAGACAGCGCGGTCCAGATCGAAACTGGCCGAATGGGTTCCCACCTTGCCTCCGACCGGATGATAGGTGTTGGACCAGACCCGATCCGAATCGGCATCGCGGATATAGCAGAAGGTTCCCCACCTATCTTCGGTTCGGTCAGATCTCCAACGCGTGATCTCGTATTCCCCCCAGCGGCTATACCCGCCGCCCGCGTTTGTGACAACAAGGGAATAGCCGCCATTCGAGAATATCTTGGTCTTGGGCGCACTGGTATGCGGTGTATCGAACTTGCTCACCGAGGGGGCGATTTCGCCGACACTCTTGACCGAAGGCACTCTATCCCGGGTTGAGATGTGGTGGAGCTTAGGAAGCACCGGGACGCGTTCCAGGAGCAAGGGCTCGACAGCCCGTACGCGAAGATCGGCATGGAAGCGGCGCTGGATAGAGTTGCCGTGGACGAAGTTGGCCAGCGACAGGAAGCTCATGCTTTGATGATGAGCCATGTAGGCTCGGACGATCACTCCGTGTTCCCCATCATGACCTGGCTGGCGGCTGAAATCCATGGCTTCGTAATAGCCGTAATCGCCAAGTAGCCCCAACTCCGCGAGTCGCTCAAGATTCTGCACGGTCTCTCGTGGAACCAGGCCGAGCGCCAGTATGGTGGCATAGGGCGCTACGACAAGCTCCTTTTCCAGACCGCGCTTGAGGCCCAGATCAGGCACGCCAAAGGCCTTGTATTGATAGGTCTTGTTCAAGTCCAGATCACCATAAGCCGACTCCGAGATTCCCCAGGGCACGCGGCGTTTGCGACCGTAGGCTACCTGGATCGCTATGGCTTCTCTTGTCGCCTTATCCAGGAGCGAGTGGCCATAGGAGCGCTGGAAAATGAGCGGCATGAGGTACTCGAACATGGTGCCGGTCCAGCTCAGAAGCACTCGACGACGGCCAACCGCGCCGTAGGGGCGGTTCATGGAGAACCAATGTTCAACGGGTACATCACCCCGGGCGATGGCGATGAAACTGCCAAGCCGCGCCTCGCTCGCGAAAAGATCGTAGTAGGCGCTGTCTCGACGACCTTCGGAGACGTTGTAGCCGACCGAAAAGAGCCGGCGCAGGGGATCATACAGGAAGCGCATGTTGACGGATTCAAAGAGCTCGCGCCCGTCCAGGACGAGTTGCTCGCCAAGAGCCTGCATCTCGCCAGCCAGCCACCTCGACTCTTCGAAGGCCACAATCAAGCGGTCAAGGTATTCGAACACAGGGCCTGTGGCCCGGGGAGCCGCCTTCCGAATTGATTGGAACACCTGGATGCAGGCAACCTGCCCGTTGGCTAGATCAAGGAGCGAGGGCGCGCGATCCAGGCCTTGGCGCCAAGCATCCAGGGCCTCCCCGCCCAGTTGGGCCATCTCCTCCTCGGTCCCCTCAGCAAGGATATCTATCCAGGTGAGGTAGCGATCAGCAAGCGCCGTCCAGGCTGATACCTGGCTTGAGATCTCGTCAACCCAGTGGGCCACGCTTGATCCTGCGTGGGTGGCTTCGCCTTCGCGCACATTGGTAGCTTGACCTGCTCCCGTGGACGCAGTGGACATCCGCACCTTATCCGCCAGAGTCTTTACGCTGCCCTCCAGGCGCCTCAAGACGCCAACCCCGTCGGCAATTCGATCGGGAGGGACTTCCAGGGTACGTACGAGATCGTCGAGGAGGCGAGTATCCAGACCGGCAACGCCCCCTCTGCTTTCTGTGTCGGCGACTTCTCTCAGGATTTCCGCGGCATCCCGCAACCCTTCAAAGACCCTCAAGTCGAGGATGGGGACACGAATTATCTCCTCGACTCCATGCTCCAGGCACAATAAGGAACCCAACAGGTTTCCACTGTCCACGGTGGACACATAGCGAGGCTCAAGTGGGGTTGAGGTTTCGATGTCATACCAGTTGAGCAGATGGCCCTCATAGCGCTCCAGCTTGCCTACGGTTTTCAATGTACGGGTGAGCTTATCGATCACATCGTCGACCGTAAGATATCCAAAGTCGTGCGCGCCGAGGGCGCTCACGATCCAGAGACCGATGTTGGTGGGACTGGTACGCATTGCCAGCTGATTCCGATGGGAAACCTGGTAGTTGTCCGGCGGCAAGTACGATGTCTTATCTCCCACAAAGCCCGAGAAGTAGCACCACGTTCGCCGTGCAACCCTCCTCAGAAACCGCAACTCCTTCTCGACGAGCTTCAATTGCTGTTGCTCGGACTCCGGTCGGCGGGTCAAGAGCCAACCGAGGAGCGGGGACACGAGCCACAAGGCGAGCCAGGGGCTGGCTGCCAGGAGACTCGATGGCCTCCAGCGCTGGACCGCCCACAACATGGTGGCGCTCAGAACACCGACCAGGCTGAGCACGAGGACGAACATCCGCACGTGACCCGGAGAACTCCATTGCGCCACTTCCGCCGAGGTCCACTCAAGCAATTTACGATGGGAGACGAGCCGACGATACGCGACCCGCAGAATGGCATCCAGAGCCAGCCAGGCCTGATGCGGGAGGAGCGAAGCATCAACAATCGCCCTTACGAGGTCGTGCCTCGCTTTCGAGAAGGAGAAACTCTTCAGCCCCCCACCGGCAGTCGCCCAGGTGAAGGGCTCGACCAGAGGGGTAAAGATGATCTGCACGCCGACCACAATGAAGGATAGCCAGGCCATCTGGGCGGAGACAATCCAGGAGGCCACAAGTAAGCTCAGGCTGGTTGCTGGCACCAGGCTCCGACGCAAGTTGTCGAAAATCTTCCAACGGTCGAACCAGGAGATCCGGTTTGGACCGCGGCGCCCTCCGGGTCGGGGAACACGCGGCAGGATCCATTCCGCGATCTGCCAATCACCTCGAATCCAACGATGCTGCCGGCTGGAGTAGCTCAGGTAATCCTGCGGGAATTCATCATAGAGCTCGATATCGCTGGCGAGGCCTACTCGAACATGAGCCCCTTCTATCAAGTCGTGGGAGAGTAGGTACTCCTCCGGGAAAGTCCCGGAAAGGATCCGGCTGAAAGCGCGAACATCATAGATGCCTTTGCCGTGGTAAGAACCTTCGCCGGTGAGGTCCTGGTTAATGTCGGAGACAGCCTTGGTATATGGGTCAATCCCTACGGCGTCGGAGAAGAGCCTGCTGAAGGGAGAGCCGCTCGTGCTCGGCAGGGACGGGCTCACGCGCGGCTGGATGACGGTGTAGGTGCCGGCAGCCACCCTACCCTTGCCATCGAGACGCGGTCGATTAAGAGGGTGCGCCAGCGTCTCGACCATCCTGCGGGCGGCGTCGTGAGGCAGCTGGGTGTCGCTGTCTAAGGTGATGACAAACCTCACGTTGGAAAGCCTGCCAGGATCACCGACATATACAAGGCGACAGGCATCATCGCCCCGCGTTCCATCGATCAGGCGATTGAGTTCTTCCAGTTTTCCGCGCTTACGCTCCCAACCGATGAATTTGCGCTCGGATTCACTCCATCTTCGCTCCCGGTGGAAAAGGAAGAAACGCTCCTCACCCTCACCACCATACCTGTGATTGAGGGATTCCAGGCTCTCTGTCGCTAATCGCAGGAGAGGTTCGTCCTCATCACAGTGCGCCCGCGTTGAATCCGTATAGTCCGTGAAGAGACCAAAGACCAGATTCTCCTCTTTGTTGGCCAGGTACCGGATTTCGAGCTTCTCCACCTCGGCACGCGTGGTCTCTGCATCAACGAGCAGCATGGGCACGACAACCAAAGTTCTGCACGCGTCAGGAATTCCGGAGCTCTCGAAATCCATCTTCGGAAGAGTGCGTGGGGGAAGCAGTCGTGTAGCGAGATAATTCATGACCTCGAGCGACAGCTGGCTGGCGGGGACGATCAAGAGCAGGGCGATGAGCAGCCGGACCCCCGGCGTCTGTCCGCGTAGGCCAAGCAAGACCACCAGAGATACCAAAACGACCAGCGATAAGCCGATCCCGAGGAAGTAGACTCGTAAATGATGGTGGTAAACCCATTGGAGGACGCGCCGCCGCAACGTCTCTCGGCAATGTATGAGCCGCGCCAGGTCAGGCCTCGCATCACCAACTAGACAGGTCCCCACGTGAGCCCCTTCCCGGCCGAGCTGCGCGGCCAGCTCGACGGCGCGCTGCGCAACCCCGAGCTCCGGCTCGCCGGATCCACGGGAAAGCTCTTCCACTGCACACCGGTACCGATCTCGCGTTTCGAAGTCCATCTTGGGATATACGCCGGCAGGATCCAGCCGAAGCACACGCTCAACCCGGCTCAACTCCTCGAAGATCTGCCTCCAATCCATCAGGGCAAGCTGTCGCAAGCTTGTGAACGCATTTCCGATTGATATCTGATCTTTGGTCTGGCGGTTTTGCTCACGAAGGTCAAGATCGCCCAAGGACCTCCGTAAGGTGCGCTCAAGCCAGCTGCGGACCGGACCCGATGCGGCTTCCTCATCATAAAGGTGATCGATCAGCTGGGAAGCAAAGTAGAGGCTCGGGCTGGGCTGCGCCGTGGCGAGTTCGGCCAGGAAGGCGAAGAGCTGGTTGGGATCGCGCCGGTTGGCCGTGATCAGTCTGTTTGCCCAGAAGTCGGCGTTCCCGTGCTCCCGAAGCTCGGCGAAGGCCTGTGTGGCCAGATTCTGAACGCTCTCGATCAATGCTATGCGGAGCATCTGCGGCACAGCCCATAGCTCTCCTATCGACAGTTGGGCCACGGATTGATAGTCTTCGACAAACGCAAGGAAGTTCTCCCTGTCTAGGCGCAGGTCCGTATGGGAAACCAGTTCCATCGCGAGGCCATAGATCCGCGGCAGACCCCGGTAGGGCTCGTCCGATAGTACAGGTAGCTCCTGGTAGAAACGCCGGTGAAGATTCTGCTGGACCTCCCGTATGTTGCTCTCAATTATGTATTCATTATCTAGCAGCCACTCGGCAGTCGGAGGCAAGCTCTGCCCTATCCGGCCAGCTTCGGCAAGATTCAAGCAAACCGTATGGATCCACTGGCTGGACCGTTCAAGCCGTTTCAAAAGCTCGGTTGTCCGCTCCGGATCGGGATCCACCCTGTGTTTCCTCGCCAGTTGCGACACATACTCCCGGATCTGGGCCGTGGATAGCGGCGCCATGGGGACAGAGACATCCCCGGTCGGACTCTCGCTCTCCGGATAAAGGACGAAGATTGCCGGCGGGATCTCGCCGCTTTTTCGGAGCACCGCCACCGGGAGCCGCAAGGCGTTTGCCGGCACTTCAAGGACGAGAGCAGTTTCCCCAGATACCAGCCACCGCGCGTGGTCTTCAAGAAGGCTCCGTGTCAAACCGTGTGTCGACCGGCGCATCCACACGGCAGCAAGGGCGGCGCCCAACAGGGCCCCTGCCAGGACCGGAACCAGGCTGGATGGGCTTCTTGCCTGCATCGCGACCGGCCAATCGAGGCCGATCGATGTAATGCCGGCCAGACAGGCAGCGACGGCTGCAGACAGCACCACCCTAAGGGCCCGCCGATGCGGCAGGGGATCCCACGTGCGCGCGTCTCCGTTGGCGTCTCTATGGATCAACGCGGCACGATGGAAACCTCTCTTCCCGAGCTCCCGTATGGCACGACGGGCTTCCTCGCGTACTGCGAAGTAGCCTACGAGAGTACCTTCTCTCACGATGCTTCCTTGCTTCGCCACTTGGTCTATACTCCGAGTCTATACTGCGAGAAACCGCTATCGACCTATCGCCCTGCAGCCGGGCTGGATCGCCGCAGCAGTATACAGGTAAGGATACTGCGGAGCAAGCAGTTTGCAGGACACGGGAGTGCTGTGAGTAACTCAACCACGTTTTCCCTTGACCGGGCTAGAATAGTAGTCTACAAATGCACTCGTGCGGAATGAAACGCACAGGACGCGGGAAAAGGAGATGCGCAATGGGAGACAAAGGCAAGAAGGATAAGAAAAAGCACGAGAAACAGAAGACAGCAAAAGAGAAAAACAAGGCGAAACGAAAACTTGCGAAGCAACCGAAAAGAACCCAGTAACAGAAAGCATTGTGAGGAGGTCGGGGAGGGGCTGTGCAGGCAGACTATCGGAATAGCTGCTTGATCCTACCCCATGACGAGCTTCGAGTAGACACCGGGGAACTCCACCACTGGAGCTCAAGGGGATGCTGTCCCGCCGCCCAGACGGTGTGTTGTACTAAACCAATCCCGTCGGAGTACCAATCGGTTATGTCTGCCTGGGTAAGTTCTTCTCCTGCTGAAACGTGTCGCCCAAATACGTCATAGACCTCTCCAGTGGGAGATTCTAACAAGACCACACCCACATCCCACCCAACCCCAAACGAATAGAACTCCCCCGCGGGCACACCAACGTTCCCCTCGAAATACACTCTTAGGCGATGGTCTATTGGTGGGTCACCCCACGGTGTGCCGTCAAGATCGTAGATCTGGACCCCCTCCGTCACCCATGCCTTGCCGAGCTCGAGTGGTGCGTCAACAATTCTGACCGGCGGAAGGAAGCCCCACTCGACATGATCAAGCAAGTTTCTCGCCCCGTGAAGGTAGAGGTTACCTGCGCTGTCACTGGTCCAGAAATTCTCGAATAGATCCGCAACCATGTCCTGACGCCGGACACGTGTGGCAGCACCGAGAATTGTTGCTTCTCCAATGATTGTCATGAGCTGGGTTTCGCCCAGATCGCTTTCGTAATACCGCTGATTCCCGACGGTCAAGGGGTGGTAGTCATGAGTCCGGCCGGAGATCGGATAGGCGATCAGGATTGCCAGCAGTGCATACGCACAGGGAATAATGAATCGTTTGCCGGCAAGCCACACGGAAACATCCTGGATCACACTCATAAGAGTCCCTCAGACTGGACATCCGCGCTCTTGACACTATCATCGTAGCACACCCGTGGAGTATCCTCAAGAAATACCTTGCTCCGGGTGGTGTACTGGTTCTTGGTGTGTGTAGCGGGCCCCCGCTACCAACTTGAGACCACGAGGTCAGTCCTTGCCGATCATCGGTTCTTATTGTCGTGAGAATCGTCTGGGTGATAGGGTATAGTGAAGTCGACAGGAGGTGACTGAAGTGACTGAGCATCCGCTGAAAGTCTTTGAGAGTCTCGATCCTGAGCTCCTTAAGCTCGTTCATGAGACCGGTGAGTTCGCCATTGCGGACGGAGCTCTGCCCAGGAAGTTCAAGCTCCTGATTGCGATGGCCCTTGATGCGGCTCATGGCGCTGTGCCAGGGGTAGAGGCCCTGGCGCGGGAAGCGATGGCGGCAGGTGCCACGAAGGCCGAGGTCGCAGAGGCATTGAGAGTGGCCCAGTATGTATGCGGCGTAGGCAGTGTCTATACCGCGGCTCATGCTTTGAAGGGAATACTCTGAGACCTGGATGAAGGAGAAAGGGACAGACACTGATCTGCCCCCTTGAGACCCGACCAGTCTTGGCCAGTTTTCTGGTATGGCGGGCTTGAATAACACGGCTCTATCCTTTAGTTTCTTACGAGTAAACTGTGACCCCTAACGTGAGGTGAACTTGATGGACGAACGGATTCAGAGACTGGCTAGAACGCTTCTTCACTATTCGATCAAACTCAAGAAGGGACAGTTGATTCAGATCCAGGGCGAGCCTTCCGCCTTGCCTCTGATTAAGGCCGTATTCGAAGAGGCCGTAAAGATCGGTGCACACCCCTACACCAAGATGAAGATACCGGATACGGATGAGATCCTGCTCAGACAAGGTAGTGACGCTCAGCTCAAATACATCAGCCCGCTGATCAGGACTGCATCCAACAAGATGGACGCCCTAGTGGCCATCTGGGGAACGGAGAACACCAAGTACTTATCCGGTGTAAACCCGAAGCGGCAAGCCCTTCAACGTAAGAGCATGGGCCCCATTATCAAGAAGATGTTCAAGCGGATAGCAGACAAGTCGCTTTCCTGGGTGGGCACGCAGTTCCCGACCCTGGCCGATGCCCAGGAAGCCGAAATGTCACTCTCCGAATACGAAGATTTCGTTTACAGGGCCGGGCATGTCGATAAGGGTGATCCGGTTAAGCACTGGAAAAAGGTAGCCAAAGAGCAGGCCCGTCTGATCCGAATCCTCAACCGCATCGACCGGCTTCACATCCAGGCCGCTGGGACCGATCTTAAGATGCGTGTCAAGGGACGCAAGTGGGTTAACTGTGCCGGCACCGAGAATTTCCCGGACGGGGAGATATTCACGAGTCCGCTTGAAAGCACTGTACAGGGGCACATCCACTTCAGTTTCCCGGCATGTTACATGGGCCGTGAGGTTGAAGACGTCCGTCTTGAGTTCAAGAACGGCAAGGTAGTCAAGCAGAAGGCCGGCAAGAATGAGGCCTTTCTTAAGGCGATGCTCGATCTCGACAAGGGCTCCAGGTTTGTCGGTGAGATTGCCGTCGGAACCAACTACGACATCAAGCGCTTCACAAGAAACATTCTCTTCGATGAGAAGATCGGCGGCACGTGTCACATGGCGGTCGGAGCCTCTATCCCCGAAGCCGGTGGCAAGAACATCAGCGCGCTTCACTGGGACATGATTTGCGATCTCAAGAAGGGCGGCGAGATAAAGGCCGATGGCAAGGTGATCTACCGAAACGGCAAGTTCACGATATAGGTATGACGCTTAGATTCAAGACCTGACCCCACGGGTCGTTACTTGTTGACATAAGATGTGGGGGCTGTTATATTGACCGAAAAGCCCTAAGGAGGGAATACGTTTGCCACATCATAAGTCCGCAAAAAAGAGACTCAGACAGGATAAGAAGCGAAGAGAGGCCAACAAGGCTGTCAAGTCGGCTGTGAAGACCGCTGTCAAGAAGGTGAGGACGGCGGAGACCGGTGAGGAGGCAGCGAAACACCTCTCGAGTGCGGAGTCTGCATTAGACCGCGCAGCGAAGAAGCATGTCATCCATTGGCGGAACGCTGCACGGAAGAAATCAAGGCTGGCGAAGAGGGTAAATTCTCTTTCGAGTTAGGGAACGAGTTTTTTCTTCTCCTCTGCTACGACCTCACTTATCACCCTTACGGCATCGTCTTTCGGTATCTTGGTCGTTTCGCCGGTCTTTCGTATCCGTAACTCCACGTTGCCTTCCTTTGCGGCCCTCTCCCCCACCGTCACCCGCAGGGGAAATCCGACAAGATCGGCATCCTTAAACTTGTTACCCGGACGTTCATCTCTGTCATCCAGGAGTACCTCTATGCCCTTCTCGGTGAGACCGTCATGGATGGCTTCGGCCGTGGTCTTAAGATCGGGCTCGGTGACGTTAGTAGGAAGTACATGAACTTCAAACGGCGCTATGCTTATGGGCCAGGCGATTCCGTCCTTATCGTTATGCTGCTCGATAGCGGCCGCGACCGTACGCGTTATGCCAATGCCGTAGCAACCCATGACAAAGGGTTTCTCTTCACCCTTCTCATCGAGGAACGTGGCCTTCATTATCTCCGAATACTTGGTTCCGAGTTTGAATACCTGGCCGACCTCTATACCTCTCCACGTGGAAAGAAGCTTCCCGCATCTTTTGCACGGATCTCCGGCCACTACCTCCAGCAGATCATAGAATTCATCCACCTCGAAGTCGCGTCCCCGGTTGACATTGACGAGATGGGTATCGGCCTCGTTGGCACCGGTCACCATGTTGGTCATACCGGCAACCGTGGTGTCCGCAACGACCTTTGCACCCTTAAGCCCGACCGGACCCGAAAACCCGAGCGGACCGCCGGTCAGCTTCTCTATCTCGGCCGGTGAGGCCATATCGATGTTGACCGCTCCCAGCACCTTGACGAGTTTGATCTCGTTGATCTCCCGGTCTCCTCTGATAAGCACCGCAACATAGCTGCCGTCGACATTGTAGATGATTGTTTTCAAGAGATCGGACGGCTTCTTCTTAAGGAACTCCGTCACTTCTTCGACCGTCTTCATATCCGGAGTGTTCACCTTTTCAACGGGCTTCGCATCATCGCCGGTTTCAGGACAGACTACTTCACACTCGGCGCTGTCACTCGTCGCCGCATAACCACACTCGCAGGCGAAGACCTGTGATTCGCCGGTCTCGGCGAAGACCATAAACTCATGGGTCACGTCACCGCCGATCGCGCCCGAATCGGCCTCCACCACTCCGAACGTGAGACCGCACCGCTTGAAAATGCGGGTATAGGCCTCATACATCTTCTCGTAGGTCTTGGCAAGACAAGTCTCATCCCGATGAAAACTGTAGGCATCCTTCATCATGAATTCCCGCGCCCTCACCACACCGAAGCGGGGTCTTACCTCGTCCCTGAACTTGGTCTGGATCTGGTAGAGCGTGAGTGGGATCTGCCTGTAGGAACGCACATCATGCCTGATGATATCAGTCACGACCTCTTCGTGGGTCGGACCCAGGGCGAAGAGCCTGTCGTGCCTGTCCTTGACCCTCATCAGCTCTTTCCCGTAGACATCCCACCTGCCGCTCTCCGTCCAGAGCTCGGCCGGGCTCAAGATAGGCATGAGGATCTCAAGACTTCCGATCCGGTTCATCTCTTCTCTTACGATGTTCTCAACCTTCATCGCCGAACGCTTACCCAGCGGCAGGAGATTGTAGACTCCTGATGAGACTTTTCGAATCAGCCCCGCCCTTAGCATCAGCTTGTGGCTTTGTGTATCCGCCTCTGAAGGCGTTTCCTTTAGTGTTGGTAAGAAGTACTCAGTCCAGCGCATTTCCACCTTCCCTTAAGATCTTGACCACTTCCTCAACTATTATCTTTACAAGTTCGGTCTGGTCGGCACCCTGAGGAACTCCGCAGATGCCGGACTCCTCACAACCCGGGTAAACACTCCCACCGCCCGCTGCCGCTCTCACTTCAACTAGCTTCCTCACATCATCGTGCGCAAGCGAACTCACGCTTCCAAGATGTCTCGCTATGAATGTAATCTCGGCAAAGTGTTCTACAGTTTCAAGTTTATGATAAGCATCGAGCACACAATTTCCAACCGTCATCACGCCGTGGTTCCTCAGGAGCAACGCATCCGATCTCGTCACCACGCTTTCGATAGAGCGCGGCACCTCTTCCGTGGAGGGCGTCCCGTAGTCAGCCAGCGGGATAGAACCGAGCGAGACTATGACCTCGGGGAGCACGCATTCGACCAGCGGTATTCCCGCAACTGCAAACGCCGTGGCGTACGGCGGGTGGGCGTGGACGACCGAGCCAATGTCATCACGCAGCTCGTAAGCTCTGATGTGCATCATGATCTCTGAGGTGGGCTTTCGCTTGCCGCTAACCCTCTCACCCTTCATATCGGTCACGACAAGATCACTTCTCGACATGAAACCCTTGCTCATCCCCGTGGGAGTTACCACCAGCCGGTCGTCGGATATCCTTACGCTAAGGTTACCGTCGTTGGCCGCAACATAACGGCGCTCATACATTCGCCGGGCGGCATGGAGGATCCCCTCACCGGCTTCCTCAACCGAAAGCATCCGCCTCATCCGGCCGTCCCCCCGCTTACGTCTATCCGGTCTACGATTCCGAGAATCAGGGTTCGTATTGTCGGAAACTCCTGCGAGAGAACCTGTCTCGCCGCCGTCCCCTGGTCAACGATAAGAACGATGTCGCCCTTTCCCGCATCGACCATGTCGATGGCCATCAGAGGCTCGCCCGCGTGCGTACCGTCGGGATCGAGTGGCTGGATAATCAGTAACTTGTGCGAGTGAAGCGTCTCATACTTTACGGACGAGACGACATCCCCTATCACTTTGGCGATATACATGGTTTAGAGATCGACCTTGTCGACGATTCCCATTATTGCGGCGTCGGCAGGATTGAACTTATCCTCCAGTGTGTGCGCGGCCTCCCTGCCGCGAACATAGTAGACGATGTCACCCGGTCCCGCGCCCACGGTATCGATCGCAACCAGCGGACGCCCGGTCGGTTCACCTTCGGGACTCAGTGCCTGAACAACCATCAACTTCGAGCCCTCGAGCTGCTCGACTTTCCTGGTCGCGACCACCGTACCTATGACTCTGGCTATGTGCATGGCTTACCTCATCTTACTCTTTAGATCGTCGTGCGGTCGAGGTATAACGACCGACTTGACGAGCATACCGCTTTCCTTTATGAGTGCGACACCTGCATCGACAGCCGCCCTTACGTCACTGACATCACCCGTCATGGTAACGAAGGACTTGCCCGCAAGACCCTGTGCAAGCCTGAGATCGGTGAGCTTCACCTTCGCGGCTTTGGCGGCACCGTCACCCGCAATGACCGATGCGGCAACTGAGAAGGTCTCGATCACGCCGAGGGCCCTGAGTTCATCCACCTCGGCTGTACCCATTATGGCCGGGAAGACGTCAGAGTGGATGTGCGGGATAAAGAGCCGGTCGACCACCCACTCGGCTCCGACCTCGGCGCCGCGCTTTACGGATGAATCAACTGCCGACACCTCACCACCCACAAGCGATATGTACTTACCCGGACAGATGGTCATGGCCGCTATCAGTACAACGGGCGCCACCTTGACCATCTCGTCACAGGTCGTAATACCTGCCGCGATGCTGTTGAGTTCGACAAGCCCTATGGCTTCGATTGTTTCATTCATTTCGCTTCAACCACTATGCTGTGATTGACGCTCACCACGACCCCATCGATACTTGCGTGGACTCGTGCGCCAATCGCACCTTCCTTGACATCACCGATCAACTGGCCCCGCCTGACGCTGTCACCGACCGCGACAACCGGCCTGGCCGGTACACCGAAATGCTGAGTCAACGGTATAGTAACACGTTTTGCCTCCAGGGCACCCACGAACTTAAGATCGCGCTCATAAGGCGCAAGCCCGGTTCGCTCCACGATCCGCTGATGGGGAATGAGCCTGTGCGGTCTTACGGGTTCGACCCGTGTCGTTTCCGGCCGTTCGGCCTTGACCTTGCGGTCGGCCATCTCGGCTCTTACGATGTAGCTTATCCTGTCCGGTGAGAGCAGCATCGGACAGACATACACGCCGCAGAGCCCGCATCCCGAGCAAAAGAGCGCCCCACCGAGATCGGGTACGAACGATCTATCCCAGCATATGGCCCGCATTACCTTATGCGGGGTGATGGCATGACCCATAAGATGCCTCGGGCAGAGCTCGGTACAGAGCGTACACTGGCAGCAAACCGAGGCGGCTCGTCTGATTATGGTTTCAACTGGAAGTGACTTCCGCACAATGACCTGATTATCCCGAGGTAAGACCACCACTGCTCCCATTCGCTTATCCAGCGGACGCAGAAGATCCGTACAATACTCGCCCATCATCACACCGGATAAGAGTATGCCCTTCCGGTCAAGACCGGAATCGTTTGAGGTAATACGCAGGAGATCTCCCACCGTTACCCCAAGGGGTGACTCGACTATGCATGGATTCTGTATGTCCCCGCACACCGATACGACCCGTGAAGTGACCGGCTCCCCGGCGAGCGCGCGTCTCACGTTAGCAAGCGTATTGACGTTGGATACGACGACACCGACATCGGGCGGTATGCCTCCCTGGGGGATCGCCCGCCCGGTTATCTCATAAACCAGTATGTGTTCGTCCCCCGCAGGGTAGGTATTGACCACTGTGGCAACCTCGACCCCTGCAATTCCCCCGGCCTTTTTCTCGATGATGTCCTGGGCCTCGGGCATGCCCTCCCTCAAGGCGACATACCCCTTGCCCGCACCGGTGGCCAGCATCATAATCAGGAGCCCGTCAAGGACCTCGTCGGCGCAGGCGCTTAAGACGTGGCGATCGGACTGGATAAGGGGTTCACACTCGCAGCCGTTTGCGATCACGATATCGGCACGGGCCCCCGCCTTCACGTGCGTGGGGAACCCTGCACCTCCGGCACCAACGACGCCGGCATCGAAGATCTTATTTACTACCTCATCTTTCGAATACGGGAAATCTCTTGCCAATCGAAGTGACCTCAGATGATCCGGAAATAATCAACAAGCACGCATCTTCTCATACGCGTGAAAGTGCGTGCAGAGGTAAGCCCCTCGCCTGTGGGGCTTGCGATGGTGAAACTCGTGAAGCCTTCACCGTCGAATCCGAGCCCGGCGTATGAGGGCCCGTTCTTAACAAATATGGTGGTGCCGATGAACCTTGCCATCTTGGAGAGCTTGGTTATGTCGGTCGAGTGCATGAGCGCGGTATGCCCGAAGCCGTGCTCGACCTCTTTGGCAAGCTTGATGCCTTCATCCGCATCGCGCACACGCGCAATCGGAAGGATAGGCATCAGAAGCTCCGTCCACATAAACGGGTGTGACACCGGTACCTCGCATATGATGAGCCGCGCCCCGGACTCACTCTTCACACCGATTTCGGATAAGAAGACCCCGGCATCCTTGCCGACATACTCCCGCTTTGTCACCGCATGCCTGGAGGGTCCCTTGTCTTCTTTTATGACGAGATCTTTGAGTTTCTCAAGGTCCCCACCCTTAAGCTCGACGGCTCCCTCATCGACCATCCTCCGCTTGAGCTCGTCGGTGATGCCGTCGGCGGCAAGCACCTCCTTCTCACAGATGCAGATGATGTTGTTGTCAAGTGAGGCGCCGTTGACGATATGCCGGGCCGCGTTAGCGATCTCCGCGGTGTCATCCACCACTACGGGCGGATTGCCGGGCCCCGCCGCGATGACCTTCTTGCCCGACTTCATCGCTTCCCTTACGACCGCCCCCCCACCGGTCACGACGACCAGTCTCACTTTTTCATGAATCATCGAAGCCTGGGCAGTTTCTATCGTGGGCTCTTCCACACACGTCAGGACGTTCGGTGGTCCGCCTTCTGACATGATTGCGGAATTCAAAAGCCCGATAGTCCTTAAGGTGGTGCGTCTTGCACCCGGATGAGGATTGAAGACGACCGAGTTACCACCTGCGACCATTCCGATCGCGTTATTGATCACGGTCTCAGACGGATTGGTGGACGGCGTGATAGAGGTTATAAGCCCGTAAGGTGCCCGCTCGACCACGGTGAGCCCGTGGTCACCCGAGATTGCATCAGGCACCAGGTCCTCGATTCCGGGGGTCCTCGTGGCAGCCAGCAGGTTCTTCTTCACCTTGTCTTCGTACCTGCCAAGCCCGGTCTCATCTACGGCAAGTTTTGATAACTCCTCGGCATGCTCGATCGAAGTCCGGCGCATGGCGCCGATGATCTTCTTACGGGTTTCAAGTGGGACATCAACCAGATCCAGGTGGGCTTTCTCCGCCGCACTCAGCGCATCGGCGATCGTGCCGAACGCTCCGCCACCCCTTGACGCCGTCGTCTGCGGCGTCTCATCTACACCCTCAGACTTAAGCTTTCGCAGTACCTCCTCGACTATTGCACCTATGGTTCTGTCATCCAGCATATTTCTCGTAGACCAGTTTGCCCTGGATCTCAATGGTATCGACAATACCCATGATCACGGCATCCACGGGGCGATCCTTGGTCTTCTCAGTAAGACGCGCCGAACTGCCCTGCGCGCACAGAACCGTTTCACCATCACCTGCGCCGACCGCATCAATTGCAATCAGGAACTGACCCGTCGGCTTGAGATCCATGTTTATGATTTTGACTATCTGGAACTTGAGCCCGGATAGCGTCTCTTCCTTCCTCGTAGCCACAATGGTGCCGACTACCTCACCTACTATCAATTGCTTCCTCCGACCCGGCCTTGCTCTACTTCCTGGCCTTCTGCATCTTTCCTATGGGAAGAACATCCTCGAGATTGGGATGGGGCCTCGGGATCACATGGACGGACACCAGCTCGCCCACCTTGCTCGCAGCCGCGCTGCCGGCATCGGTCGCCGCCTTTACCGCTGCGACATCACCCCTGATAATCGCGGTGTTGTAGCCGCCGCCTATCTTCTCGTATGAAACAAGCTGTACCTTGGCCGCCTTAACCATGGCGTCGGAGGCCTCAACCATGGCAACAAAACCTCTTGTCTCAATCAGCCCTAAAGCCTCTCTGTAAATCCCATCGACAGCTTCAGCCAATTTACTCAACCCCCTTCTACGGTATCATCTCTTTATCAGTATGGCCTATTTCAGCATTATATCTTCAAGGGACTCATCGGGTCTGGGTATCACGTGTGCGCTCACGAGTTCGCCGACCTTCTGGGCCGCGCGCGCACCGGCGTCAACAGCAGCCTGGACAGCGCCGACATCACCTCGAACGAATACTGCTACCAGGCCTCCCCCGGTTTTCTCATACCTTGTGAGCTCAACACTCGCGGCTTTGACCATTGCGTCGGCCGCCTCGACCATCGCCACAAACCCTCTGGTCTCGATCTTGCCAAGTGCATCCGGCAAGCCAAATCACCTCCTCATGCTCTCAGGGCATCACTTCCACGAAAGAGCCCGTATCGAGCCCAGCAGCGCTAGCATCATCAGTATCCAGGTGAAAGTCAAGGACAAAACCGTCGCTCACCCGGACAAGTACGTTTTCAAATATCACCGAAGTCGGGCCGCTTGATCGCGCCCGCACGATCTGACCGTCGCTGAGTCCGAACCGCTTGCCATCGGTTTCACTCATGTGGATATGACGTGTCGCCCGAATCGCTCCCTCCCTCAGGACAACGGTCCCCCGACGGCCCACAAGCGTGATCCCGGGCGTACCGGCGATGTCACCGGTTTTTCTCACCGGCAGGTCAAGGCCCAGCTTGAGCCCGTCGCTTCTTGCAAGTTCAGCCTGTGTAAACGGACGTACAGGGCCTAGAATCCTCACACGTTCAATCGCCCGGCCACCGGGACCTACTATGGTGACCGTCTCATTCGCTGCAAACTCACCCGGCTGGCTGAGCTCTCTTAAGACCGTGAGTTCATACCCTTTGCCGAAAAGGCTTTCGAGGACTTCTCGCGTAAGATGGATGTGCCTGCCGGACACCCCGATCGGCACTATAATCCTGTTTCTGAGATCGGTGGGACTGATTCGCTCCTGGACACGCCGAGCCACTTCATCACTCAACCTGGTAATATCGAGATTCTCTATCAATCTCAGCCCTCTTCCGGCCCTGACGGGGTACGATACGCCCTGAGCGTCTTCAAACTTGCGATGAGGTTACCAGAACATCTTGGGGGGTGTCAATTGGAATGATGTAACAATGGTGGGGCCCAAATAACCAAATGGAGTTCCCCACTGCAATGCCGCGCGCGAGGTATTCGTGAAACTCGAGGTTAAGTTTTTCCCAGGAGATCAGCCCACGACCTGGCAGATCACGTGCATAGCAGGAAACTCCATTTGATTCTCTCTATTCAGTTGTACTCTGAGTATTTTGCAACCGGCATGCCACGAATGGGTGAGGTCATGGGAAAATCGAAAAACGCTCCGAGGGTCTGCCCTTGATTCTCTAAGCGCCTGATTGGCAAGGGATTGGAGTCGCACCCTTATGGAAGGTACCTGACGATCCGGACGTTCGGCGAAGGTATGAAACCGGTCCCGGGGCTCCCGGTTGGGTCAAAGCTCCCAATCGGCCGGGTCTATTTCCTCAATCCGGGCTCGGGAAAGCCCATGCTGGTATAGAATTCTTCCTTGAATTCGGGCCTTGAGAAGAGCTCCACGTGCTCGGTTTCCTCAACAACCCTGTCGGCCTCCTCACGGGCATCACACGATGTAAGAAATATCTTTGCCCCTTCAATGGCCGAGTTGCCTATGACCTTGATGTTGCCCTCAAACTCCGGTGGAAGAAGCCCCAGCCGTCTTATGCTCGATGCTCTCAGTGAAGAGCCGAAACCACCGGCAACCAGCACCGTCTTAATATCCTTAAGCTTTATCCCGGCAATCGCTGAGAGCACGGTCACCCCGGCACAGATGGCGGCCTTGCCCAGCTGAACCTCTCTGATGTCTCCCTGTCTCAACCTGATGAGAGGCCTGCTTGAGAACGTGAACTCCCGGCCACGCTTACCATGAACCACTCGCTTGCCCAGCCACTTGTTCTTGATCTCACCGCGGGTCTTTATCCGCCCGTTCGGCTCGATCACGCCCTTGCGAAGGAGCGCGGCAATGCCGGCGATCAACCCCGAACCGCAAAGGCCTATCGGTTTTGAACCGTTTATGGTCTTAAGTTCGATCTTGTCCTTTGTGATCTTGACATCCTCGACTGCACCACCTATCGCCCTCACCCCGCAGCTGATTCGCTCGCCTTCGAAGGCCGGTCCCGCAGCTGTGGAACAGGCGGCCATCTTTCCCTGGGCGGCAATCACTATCTCGCCGTTTGTTCCAAGATCGATCGCCATCACCGGTGTCTTGACCGTCTGGAGCGCCTGGGAGATTATCAGGGCCACAAGATCGCCTCCCACGAACCCCCCGATCGGAGGTGGCATCAGCAACCTGCAGGTTGGGTGACCACCGATACCACTTCGGGACGCCATTGTCTCGACTGATGAGGTGAGTCTCGCCCGGTATGGGGCCCGCCCCAGGTCGGCCGGAGACACGCCGACCAGGATATGCTGCATCGCGGTATTGCCGACGGCACTGCACACATAGAGCCTGTTTCGTGGTACCCCGAGCTTACCTGCAAGCTCGCCGGCCAGCCCGTTGATGAGGTGGACGACCTCGTGACGAAGCATCTCAAGTCCGCCGGATGTCTTCGAAAACCTGATCCTCGATATCACATCATCCCCGTGCATCACCTGCGGGTTCACAGTCGAGGTGACCCCGAGTTCCCGGCCGGAGTTGAGATCTACGAGTGAGCAAACCACGGTGTTGGTCCCCAGGTCGACGGCGAGTCCGTAGCATTCAGACGAGGTGTCTCCTGCCTCGAACCCCACTATCTCTCCTTTCGCGGCGACCAGCGTGGCATTGGTGTGAAGACCCAGTCTCCATTCGTGATCCATCCTCAGATCGCTGTCCATCAGACTTGCATCCATCATGTTGATGGCGATGTCTTCGATGCCGATCTCAAAATCATCCAGCAGGGTCTTCATCTTCCGCGGATCCTTCTTACCGAGGAAGACTTTCATGATACCGGGACAGAACCGGTACCTGCGTGATGTGCGTCCTCGTGAGACGATCTTTTCGATCGATACTCTCGATGCCGCCGGCACTGTGATCTCTGCATCGCCCTCAAGCCGTGCGACGCACGCGAGCCGCGCATCCTTGATGCCACGGGGAAGTCTTGCTATCTCAGCGTCATCCGGTTCAGAGACTTTACCGCTGACCCTGACCACACATTTCCCACATCTGCCGTGTCCCCCACAGGGCATGGAGACCGGTATCGAGGCGGCGAACAGGGCCTCCTTTATGGTCGAGCCGGAGACTACCCATACCTCTTTCGAGTCGGGCATAATGACGACCCGCAATGACTGTCTCACCGGTCCTGTCACCTCCTCCCTGCAATGCCGACCGGCTGCATTCGATTCGACCATCTACGGACAGGGAATGAGTCGGTACCTTAAATCGTTGTATATCGCACTTAGACCTTTATCACTCACGCGGCCGGATGTCAATCGGTTGACCGATTGATTATCCTGAGTCCCGAGCGCGGGAGTCAAGCTTCATCATGTCTTCTTGACCTGCAAAACGTTTTGTAGTAAATTCACCGCATCGTCGAATGAGAACCCAGCACGATTCACCCCGGTAAGTCGTGTCGACCAGGGAAGGAGACAGATGAGCCAACGGGGTAGCGGAATCCTCATGCATGTAACGTCTCTGCCATCGCCATACGGCATAGGCGACCTCGGCCCGGCTGCATACAGGTTCGCCGATTTTCTGGCGGAGTCCGGGCAGCGCTACTGGCAGGTCCTTCCGATGAGCCCCACGACCTTGCTTCAGGGGAGTTCGCCGTATAGCAGCGTATCTGCGTTCGCGTGTAATCCACTCTTGATCAGTCCTGAATCTCTGAAGGAGCGGGGACTCCTTACGGATTCGGACATAAACCCGGTGCCCGAATTTTCTCAGACCCGTGTCGACTTCCGTGCCGTTACGGACCACAAGACACGCATGCTTGACGCTGCCTACAAACGCTTCAAGCCGGTACAGGACAGGGATGAGTATCTTGGATTCTGCTCTCAGAACTCCCATTGGCTGGGGGACTTCGCGCTGTTTGCAGCGCTCAGAACACGGTTCGAAGGAAAGACCTGGAACGAATGGCCGGTTGAAATCCGGGATAGAAACCCGGAAATACTCGATGACATGAGATTTCAGCTCAGGGATGAGATCGAAAAAGAGAAGTTCATCCAGTTTCTTTTCTACAGGCAGTGGTTTGGACTCAAGAACTACTGCAATGATAAGGGTATTCAGATCATCGGTGACATCCCCATCTACGTGAGTCTTGATAGTTCAGATGTCTGGGGTGATCGGGCGATCTTCAAACTGGATGATAACGGGAAACCCACCTTCGTTGCCGGCGTCCCCCCTGACTACTTCAGTGTGACGGGGCAGCTCTGGGGAAATCCTGTCTACAACTGGGCCGCGTGTAAGGAGAGCGGCTTCAAGTGGTGGCTTCGAAGAATGGAACACACCCTGAGTCTCTTTGACATCGTCAGGATCGATCACATTCGGGGTCTCGTCGCCTACTGGGAAGTTCCCGCAAAAGAGAAGACCGCCATAAACGGCTGCTGGGTTGAAGTGCCCCACCGGGACTTCTTCGACGCCATGGTGAAGCGCTTTCCCGAGTTTCCGATAATCGCTGAAGACCTTGGTCTCATCACGCCGGATGTCAAGGAGATGATGACGCGTTACGGTTTCCCCGGTATGAAGGTGCTTCTCTTCGCCTTCGGTGATGATAACGGTGACCATCCATATCGGCCACACACCTACGAAAACAATTGTGTGGTGTATACCGGGACCCATGACAACAACACGGTAAGAGGTTGGTTTGAAGGAGAAGCGCGGGAAGAAGACCGGCGGAGACTCTTTGCCTATATCGGTCGAGAGATCGGTGCTGAAGAGACCAGCCGGGAACTGATAGAGCTGGCCATGAAGTCGGCGGCGGACATGGCCATGTTTCCGATGCAGGATATCCTGGGACTGGGTGAAGAGGCTCGTATGAACACACCAGCTGACGGTGAAGGTAACTGGGGCTGGCGCCTCTTACCCGGCCAGATTGACTCCGATGTCACGACCCGCCTCCTGGCCGCAACACAGGCCTCCGGACGAGTGTGAGCAGGTTCTCAAGCCTGGGTTCTCACTTCTTGTAGCGTGTGTAGATCTCACATCTGACGGGGCAGTTGCAGATAAAGGAACTCCCGAAACTCATCAGGTACGGGTGGTGGAGCTGACGGGGTTCGAACCCGTGACCCCTTGTCTGCCAGACAAGTGCTCTCCCAACTGAGCTACAGCCCCAACCGTATAGAGTAATATAGCAGAGATCATCCCTATGTCAACATCAAAGGATGGAGCACTTGACACGGTTTGGGGGCGACCATATTATTGGATGGGTGCCGGAGTGGTGAAACTGGCAGACACAGCGGACTCAAAATCCGCCGGGCCTTACAGCTCATGTCGGTTCGAATCCGACCTCCGGCATGTCCCTTAGGAGGACCATAATGGCAAAAGTGGCGGTGCTTAGAACCAGTCCAGAAACGGTGCTGGAGGATGTCTCCAGGGTCATGCATATGGCCGGCTACCGTGACGTGATCCTGCCCGAACATGAAACGGCTCTTAAGATAAACATCTCCTGGCATGTCTGGTATCCCGCCACCTCCACAACCCCGTGGCAGCTTGAAGGTGTGATCAAGACACTCCTCGACGATGGCTATCCCAAGGAGAAACTCTACGGTGCTCACAACAGAACCGTTGTCGTGAGCGCCCGGGAGGGTGAGATCGCCAACAAGCACAAGCCCGTGCTGGAGAAGTACGGGATAAGAAACGTCCATCTCTATGAGGGTGAGGACTGGGTAACCTATGAACCCAAAGCGAAGATGCTCGTGCTGGATTCCATATTCCCCGACGGAATCCAGATCCCCAAGCGCCTGATCGGTTCCAACATAATCCACTTGCCCACCATGAAGACACATGTCTTCACGACAATCACGGGCGCCATGAAAAACGCCTTCGGGGGACTCCTTCACGAGAAGCGGCACTGGACTCACTCCGTGATACACGAAACCCTCGTCGATCTCCTGACGATTCAGAAGGAAATCCATCCGGGTGTGTTCGCGGTGACGGATGGTACATTTGCCGGCGATGGACCAGGCCCGCGCTGCATGGTCCCTCACGTAAAGGATATGCTCCTCGCATCAAGCGATCAGGTGGCTATAGATGCGATCGCCGCGAAGATGATGGGATTCGATCCTCTTAAACTCGATTTCATCAGGATCGCCCATGAGAAAGGACTCGGGGTCGGGGATCCCAGGGAGATTGAAATAGAGGGTGAGGACACCTCGAGCATCAACTTCCACTTCACCGGTGCCCAGAACACTTTCGCAAGCAGAGGCCAGAAGGCGATCTACTGGGGGCCGCTTAAGCCCCTCGAGAAGTTCTTGCTGCGGACAGTACTCACACCCTGGTCATACGTCGCGTCCAGACTCTACCATGATGTCTTCTGGTATAACGTGATAGGCAAGGGGCGGGTCAAGAAGGCTCTTGCCACCAAGTGGGGCAAGCTCTTCCTCACTTACTAGACTTCGACCGGAGACGGCCGACCAGCGCATCCATTCCGAATAACACTAATACCTTGTATTCCCTTTCAAGGCTTTCTCTGAGGTCGGGGGGCATGGAGCCCGTGAGCCGGTCCCACATCTCCCCCACCTTGGCATGGATAGCGGCGGTCTCCTTCTCATGCCCGAGCGGATAGACCCAGATCCACTCTTTCCCGCTCATGTCATGATAGAGAAAGGGAACTTCGACATGGAACTTGGAACCGCACGACGGGCACTTGACCATGTTTATCTCGCCGTTGAGAATCGATGTCTTGAGTTCGGGATTCGTTGTCACATTCGCACTCTGCCAGAGCCAGGCATCGAAATGGTGCCCACACCCACAGGTAACATCCATGTCACCTCCAGTTGACATCAGACCCTCCTTACGGCTGTCAAACGCGCCCCGGATAGACTATAAACCGTAGAGCCCTTATTTTCAAGGCGAACAAGTCGGATCCGGGGTCGGTAACAAGGAACAGGGCAGCGAGGCAGGTATCAAAACAGCAGGCCACACGGGAGGTATCAAACGACTTGACATCGAGGTTCGAATCTGTGAGAATACTTTGGTATTCTTCAGCAAGGAGGAGGCTATGAAGGTCGTACTGCGTGTTGTTTTAAGCGCTGTCATCATCCTCGGGCTCTCTATCGCGGTTTTTGCAGATGATGAGACAGATAAGGAGCAAACCCCCACCGAAACAACCACCGAGAGCGTGCCGAAACCTGCCACCGAGGCAGCTCCTAAGGAGAAAGGCGTGACAAATCCAAGAGTCATAATGGAAACCAACTATGGCAACATCACGCTCGAGCTCTTTATGAAGGAGGCCCCCCTATCCGTGGATAACTTCCTGACGTATGTCAGGGACGGTTTCTACGACGGTACGGACTTCCACAGGGTCATCAAGGGCTTTGTGCTCCAGGCGGGCGGAATGAACAGCGACATGAAGCAGAAAGTCCAGAGGGACGCCATAAAGAACGAGGCCACAAACGGTCTTAAGAACACGAAATACACACTGTCGATGGCGAGGACTAGCGCCATAAACAGCGGGACCTCCCACTTCTTCATCAACTTGAGAGACAACACATCACTCGATCACTATCCGGCGGATCCTACGAGGTTCGGCTATGCCGTCTTCGGTAAGGTTGCCGAGGGCATCGATGTCGTTGACAAGATCGCTCTTGTCGATGTCACCACCAAGGGCCGTCATGAGAATGTGCCGGTAAAGCCCGTGGTCATAAAGACTGCCAAGATCGTCGGTGAGAAGGTCGAGAAGGTCGAGGAGACCGAGAAGGCCGTCGAGGAGAAGGCGGTCGAGCAGGCAGAGCCGGAAGCGACAGAGAAAGAGATCAAGAAGGAAGCCACGAAAATAGAAGACGAGTAACACCTTCTGCCAGTGGGAGGAAAGAAATGGCAAAACCGAAGGTAGGGCTCTACTGGGCCGCGAGTTGCGGTGGCTGTGAGATAGCGGTGCTCGATATCGCTGAGCATATACTTGACCTGGCCGCTGCCGTCGACATCGTATTCTGGCCCGTAGCAATCGACATCAAGTATAAGGACGTAGAGGCCATGGAGGACGAATCGATAGACCTCTGTCTCTTCAATGGTGCAGTAAGGACGTCCGAGAATGAACACATGGCCAAGCTGCTCCGGCAGAAGTCGAAGGTGCTGGTTGCTTATGGATCATGCGCTGCCGAGGGTTGTATTCCGGGACTGGCCAACCAATTCTCCCGCGACGAGGTATTCGATTACGTCTATGATAAGACGCCATCCACGGTCAACCCCGAGGGCATCAGGCCCCAGACGACATTTAAGGTCAAGGAGGGAGATCTCAGACTCCCTGCGTTTTTTGATACCGTCAAGACGCTCGATCAGGTTGTGAAGGTCGACTACTATGTTCCCGGATGCCCTCCCATTGCCGAGCAGACCTGGGCTGTTCTCGAAGCAGTCCTCAAGGGTGAGCTTCCGGCTCCGGGTTCGGTTGTGGGGGCGGGCACGACTTCACTGTGCGAGGAATGTGAACGCGAGCGCAAGGAAAAGAAGATAAAGAAGTTCTACCGGCCCCACGAGATCGTCACCGACCCGGAGGAATGCCTTCTGGATCAGGGAGTCATCTGTTGCGGCGTCGCGACGAGGATGGGCTGCGGAGCTCAGTGCCCTGCCGTCAACATGCCCTGCAGAGGCTGCTACGGTCCACCTGAAGGTGTCATCGACCAGGGTGCAAAGCTGATCTCGGTGCTGGGTTCGGTCATAGACTCAAAGGACTCCGACGAGATCGCTAACGTCTGTGCAACCGTTTTTGATCCACTGGGAACGGCATACAGGTTCGGGGTTGCGAATTCAATTCTTCGAAGGAGCAAGTTGAAATGAAGCGAGTCACCATAGACCCTATTACAAGGCTGGAAGGGCACGGCAAGATCGAGATTTTCTTAAACGATCAAGGTACAGTCGAGAATGTCTATTTCCAGGTTCCCGAGTTGAGGGGTTTCGAGCAGTTCTGTATCGGCCGCCCTGTGGAGGAGCTCGCAAGAATAACAACCAGGATCTGCGGGGTGTGCCCCGAAGCCCACCACATGGCGAGCTCAAAGGCTGCGGATGCGGTCTATCATGTTGACCCGCCGCCGACGGCCAAGAAACTGAGAGAGCTCTTATACAGCACATTCTATACAACGGACCACACGACGCACTTTTACATTCTCGGTGGTCCGGATTTCGTGATGGGACCGGATGCGAGTCCGGCCGAACGCAACATCCTCGGTGTGATCGCCAAGGTGGGGGCCGAGATCGGGCTCAAGGTGATAACCTTAAGAAAGCACTGTCATGAGATCATAAAGATGATGGGCGGACGCAGCATCCATCCGACTTTTTCAATACCGGGTGGTGTGAGCAAACCGCTCAGCGAGGAAGAGAGAAAGCAGGTCGAGGAGGTTGCTAAAGAAGGTGTGGAGTTCAGCAAGTTCACGTTCCAGCTATTTGAGGATATCGTGCTCAAGAACTCCGATTATGTAAGCCTGATCACCAACGACGCATACGCCCATAAGACCTATAATATGGGGCTCGTCGATGAGAACAACTGCATCAACTTCTACGACGGTAAGATCAGAGTCACGGACCCCGAGGGCAAGGAGTTTGCCAAGTTCGAGGCCGAGGACTACAGAGACCATATCGAAGAACGTGTGGAGCCCTATAGCTACCTCAAGTACCCCTATCTTAAGAATGTCGGGTGGAAGGGTTTCGTCGACGGCATGGATTCAGGTATCTACAAGGCCACACCGCTTTCGAGATGCAATGTCGCGGACAGCATGGCCACACCGCTTGCTCAGAAAGAATACGAGAAGATGTATGAAACGCTCGGTGGAAAGCCGATCCACGCGACGCTTGCAACTCACTGGGCAAGAGTAGTGGAGCTCATGTATGCAGCTGAGCGGATGCTTGAGCTTGCAACCGATCCCGAGATTACACGGGGCACCCGGAAGGATTCTTCCAAGGGTATAGACAAGGCCCTGATGAAGGAAGTCAGGACCATCCCGAAGGAGACGCCTACTGAAGGAGTCGGTGTCGTGGAGGCCCCGAGGGGGACACTCTATCACCACTATAAGACCGATGAGGACGGCATTGTAACAGACTGCAACCTAATAGTCGGGACGACAAACAACAACGCTGCAATATCCATGTCGCTTAAGAAGGCGGCCATGGGTGTCATAAAGGGTAACGGTGAGATAACCGAGGGTGCCCTTAATCTTGTTGAGATGGCTTTCAGGGCCTATGACCCGTGCTTCGGCTGTGCGACCCACTCACTCCCGGGCCAGATGCCCATGGAGATCGTGGTGTACGACAGCCAGGGTAAAGAGCTGTCCCGCAAGAAGAGATACTAGAGAGATACGAGACTTTATTAGGCTGTAAAGAAACACCTGGATGCAAGGCATGCGAAGTTTCGGGGAATGAGGCGTACAGTCCGGTACGCCGCAGTGACTCGGGGCAAGCATAACGCAGCAGACGGGTGTTTTTTTGCAGCCCTATCTCAACATATCCGAGGCAAGAGCTCTCCAGATAAGGGGCTCAGGATACGCCGGCCTCCGACTGCCGTATCGAGCACTACCATTCGCGGGTTGTCTGCGGTCACTTCCCCTATGATCGCCGCATCCTGTCCGTATGCCGCAGACTTGATCGCCTGAAGTACGGCATCAGCCTTCGCCCGGGGCATGAATGCCACAAGCTTGCCTTCGTTGGCGACATAGAAGGGATCGAAGCCCAGCATCTCGCAGGCCTGCATGACCTCCGGCTTAACAGGAACATCCGCTTCGTCTATCACGATGCCTACGCCGGACTTGTGAGCGATCTCGTTAAGGGATGTGGCCAACCCGCCGCGTGTGGGATCGCGCATGGCATGTATCGATGGGGTTACCCCAAGCATGGCCGCGACCATCCCATTCAGGGGAGCCGTGTCACTTTCAATGCCGGTCTCGAAGTCGATGCCTTCCCGCTTCGAAAGTACCGCAATGCCATGGTCACCTATCGAACCGCTCAGGATAACGACATCACCGGGTTTGGCATTTGAGGACGATATGTCGATACCCTCCGGGACAGTGCCGACACCTGAAGTGTTGACGAAGATCCGGTCCGCCGAACCCCTTTCAACGACCTTGGTGTCCCCTCCTGCGACAATAACCCCGGCCTCATCCGATACCCGCTTCACCGATTCGAGGATCCTGTGAAGGTCGGCAAGGGCCAGACCCTCTTCAAGAATCAGACCCAGGGTGATCGCTGCAGGTACCGCACCCACCATCGCAAGGTCGTTGACCGTACCGTTTACTGCGAGGGAACCGATGTCTCCTCCGGGGAAGAAAACGGGATCGACTACATAGGAGTCCGTGGTAAACGCCACCCGGCCGGCCGGGAGGTTTAAGACGGCTGAATCATCCAGACTATCGATAATGTCATTCTTAAGATACTTGCCTACGATCTCCTCCACGAGCTTCCGCGAGGCCTCTCCCCCACTCCCATGTGCCAGACTGATCACATCGCCCATATCATTCTCCCGCGTACTGGTAGTAGGCCGCGCACGAACCCTCACTCGATACCATACAGGGTCCCACCGGGTTCTGGGGAGTGCAGGTCTTACCGAAAAGCGGACACTGGGTGGGGATCAGATCGCCTCTAAGGACATCGCCGCACTTGCAACCGGCCGGATCGGGCCGGCTCGTGATATCCCTATCGGTGAAGGGAGCGGCATCCAGTCGCGAGAATTCATCGCGTAGCATAAGACCGGTGTCCTCCACCATGCCTATGCCCCGCCACTCGCTGCTGGTTGTCGCGAATACCCTGTCGATAGCGGCCAGCGCATTTGCGTTGCCGTCGTATGAAACCGCCCTTAAGTATTCGATCTCGACCTCACTTCTACCCTCCTCGAGCTGGCGGATCAGCATATAGATCGCCTGGAGCACATCGCTCGGTTCGAAGCCCGCCACAACACAAGGTTTCTTCCAGACCGAGGCCACGGGTTCCAGAGGCTTCGCACCTATTATTGAACAGACGTGACCCGGACAGATGAAGCCGTCAACCGAGGTACCATGTTCGATGAGAGCCCCGACCACCGGAGGTGTGCGTTTGTGGAGCGCCAGGACAAAGAAATTTCCAAGTCCCGCCTCGGCGGCTTTCAAGACCGCGGCGGCTGTCGAGGGTGCAGTTGTCTCAAAACCGATTCCTATGAAGAAGACTTTCTTTTCAGGGTTTTTCTCCGCAAGCGCAATGGCGTCGTAACTCGAATAGACCATTCTGATATCCGCTCCCCGCGCCCTGCGCTCGCTCAGGTTCATCGTCGAGCCCGGCACCTTCATCATGTCGCCATAGGTGGCGACAATGCTTCCAGGGGTATCGCTCAGGGACAGTATCCTGTCGATATCCGCGCGGCTCGTAACACACACGGGACAGCCCGGACCTGAAACAAGCCGTAACCGGTCAGGAAGAAGCGTCTTTAGACCGTGTCTGAAGATCGCCACGGTGTGCGTCCCGCAAAACTCCATCAGCGTCCAGTCGTGACGGCATACGTCACCGATCTTCTCCACTATCCCGGAGACCAGCTCGCGATCCCTGAACTCTGAAGCAAACTTCATCCGAGGACCTCTCTCATCAGCCGCAGGGTCTCCAGAGCATACTCCTTCTCCAGTTTGTGTATGGCAAAACCCGCGTGCACCAGAACATAGTCCCCCACCTCTGCCGGAAGGTCGACAATCTCAAGGCTGATTTCTCTCACGACCCCGCCTATGTTTGCTTTGGCACGGACGCCGTCCTTTTCAACGATCAGTGCCGGAATGGCAAGACACATGGTATCCCTCACTTATCTCTCTGGGCGATCTCCAACTGTAGCCGCCGCAACGACAGCCTGCCCGAAGCTTATACCGCCGTCATTGGCCGGGACAAGACGATTCATGATCACATCAAAATCTCTTGCAAGCAACCGTTCTCTCAACGTTCTGAGCAGAATGGCGTTCTGGAAGCAGCCTCCGCTCAAAGCCACCGTCCCGATTCCGTGTTGCTTCCCCAAACGCACGGCGACCTCACACAGACTTCCCGCAAGCCAGTTATGAAACCTGGCGCTCACCAGGCCTGCGTGCGCTCCGCTCTTCAAGTCCTCGACAATCTCGCGTAACAGCAGCCGCGAGCGGATCAGGACCTTCTCCCCCGCTTCCTCAACCTCAACGGAGTACGATCCGTGCTCGGTCTCGTCCGCCGCCATCTCGAGTTCTATCGCGGCCTGTCCCTCGTAGCTGACCTCGCTCTTTATGCCGCAAAGACAGGAGACCGCGTCAAACAACCTCCCGCAACTTGAGGTCCGGGGGCAGTTCACATCCTTCTCAAGCATGGCAAGCACGACTTCAACAGACCTGGTGTCCTTGTGAACAAGGTCCTCGAGGGTCACCGCGGCCAGGTCCGGACCGAAAGCGTTACTAAGATGCGACAGTGCCATCCTCCAGGGCTCTTTCACCGCTTTGTCACCACCCGGCATTCCTACCTGCTCGAGGTGACCGGCCCTGCTATAGGACTTGCGTGTGGCAACGAGCATCTCGCAGCCCCACACGGTACCGTCAGGACCATAGCCGGTCCCATCAAGGGCCATGCCTATCACGGGCCCGTCGATGCCTGCTTCACCGAGACAACTGGCAATGTGGGCATGGTGGTGCTGGACCCCGATCTTCGTCTTGAGCGGTAGATCAAGGGCGAACTTAGTACTCAGATAGTCGGGGTGAAGGTCGTAGGCCACGATTTCAGGTTCGACGGCGATGATCTTACCGATCTGGGCCACTGTGGTTTTGAAAAACTCAAACGCAGCCAGGTTTTCCAGGTCGCCGACATGCTGGCTTAAGAAGACCTGCTTGCTTCGCGTGACAGCGATTGTGTTCTTAAGATGAGCTCCACAGGCAAGGATGCCCGTGACCGAGCCGGTAGTCTCCATGGGGAGTGGTACCCATCCCCGCGAGCGCCTGAGAAACAGCATATCGCGCCCTAAGACCCTGACAACCGAGTCGTCGCATCTCGAAAGAATCTCACGATCGTGATCGAGGAAGAGGTCTCCTATCCCGTCCAGTCTTTTAAGAGCGTCACCGGTATCGATTGCAATCGGCTCTTCGCTGATGTTGCCGCTTGTCATCACCAGCGGAGAAGACCGGCCCTCAAACAACAGGTGATGAACCGGTGTATATGGAAGCATGACCCCTATGTTCCTGTTTCCCGGAGCAACAGACTGTGCGATACCACAGTCCGGCCGCTTCCTAAGGAGGACGATCGGTCTTGAAGGGTCGAGAAGCACTGCCTCTTCTTTATCACCAACCTCGGCAAAGGTCCTCACAGTTTCGATATCCGGGGCCATGACAGCCAAGGGTTTCTCTTCCCGGTGCTTTCGGAGCCGCAGCCTCTTGACCGCTTCGTCATTCGTCGCATCGGCGGCAAGGTGAAAACCACCAAGACCCTTCACCGCAACAACCCGGCCCTCGTGTAGAGCCAGCCGGGCCTCGGCAATCGGATCGTCACAGTCAACGGGAGCACCCGAAACATCTCTCAGGGTCACCCGCGGACCACATGTCCAGCAGGCATTGGGCTCTGCATGGAACCGCCGGTCGAGCGGATCCTCGTATTCGGCGAGACACTCAGGGCACATTTTGAACTCATGCATCGTCGTGTTGGCCCTGTCATAGGGTATATCCCCGATTATCGTATAGCGCGGACCACAGTTGGTGCAGTTTGTGAAGGGATACGC
>JALGZP010000023.1 GCA_025774845.1 bacterium | reverse complement strand
GACATTGTCGGTGATCTGACTCATGCTGAGATTGCCGAGCGTGTCACTTACCATGTGGTAGGAAGGGTATTCGGGAATTCCAAACTTGCCGGTCCTGTCGGCCAGCATCACCCCCGGGATACCCGCGGTCCAGAAGGAAGCGTGGTCGCTGCTTGGAATACCGCTCAGGTTGAAAGTAAACGTTGTATCGATGCCAAGCGTATCGGCCATCTCGTCGATAAGATCCGAAAGCCACTGCGATCTCCAGTCATAGATTATCTCTGTGCGATTCCCCGGACCGGCATAGCCCACCATGTCGAGATTGATCACACCAAGTATGGAATCCTCTTCGCTTAAGGCATCCACATAGCAGTCACTCCCCAGGAGACCCAGCTCCTCGCCCGAGAAAGCAACGAAAGTGAGACCGAAATCGAGATCGAGACCTGCGAGCAGTCTTGCACATTCAAGCACGGCCACTGTTCCCGAGGCGTTATCATCCGCTCCAGGGGCGGGGTCGGTCATCCAGTTCCAAACCGGCTCGCGGCTTGCCGTCGCGTCATAGTGGGCACAGATGAGGTAGTGCGCGCTCGTCCGCTTACCGGGCAATACGCCCGCGATGTTTCTGAACGGTACGGCACCGCACGGACTATCATCGTGCAGGCAGTCATGGATCAGCACACTGCCACCATGCGGAGTGACATAGTCGGTCAGGCGATCAATGATGTAGGGCGCGATATCATCATTGAGATCCGTACGGCAGGCATATCGTGTTCTGTATTCGACCAGGTCGAGATCATATGAGAGATCGAAGATCGTATTCTTTATGAGCAGCGTATCGACCGAATTTGAAAGCGATCTGATGAACCGTTTGCGTGCCCCGGTCAGCGGGCGTTGCCTCAGGAATTCTTCAACCGCCTCACTCCCGAAGTGAGGTTGCTTCAGATCGGCTATGGGTCGAAACCTCGCCTTCACAACCGCGTAACCCAGCAAGCGAAGCCGGTGAGCAGAGGTCCAATCAGCCTCAACCACCGTGCTGTACTGGGTGGTGTGGAGTATGACTATCCCGGCCTCAGCGGCCGCATCCTCTGACACGTGACCCGGTACTATCCATAACTTCACCCGGGGCTCAGCACCGAGTGGGGTGATTGTGCCCCTCGCAAACAGGAAACCGGTTTCTGGCTCGGGTAGGATAACGAGCATGGCTTCCGGCGAGATCACAAGGCCTGAAAAGGAATCCAGGTCGCTCGTTGTGAGCATGAGATCGAGCGGTGCCACCGCGATCACCGAGTCGGATTCCGCACAGCCTGCGCCGCCCGCCCAGACGAGAGTCAAAAGCAGGAATGTCGTGGACAGTAACGCTATTCTTCCCATGTTAACAGCTCTTTCAGTCAGATCTTCAGACTGTAGTAAAACAAAAAAGCCGATCTATCTTCGTCATCGCTGTAGGCCGTCCTTCCATACTTGGCAGTCAGGCCCCCGAACGATTCTCCCCGGAGGGATACGATACTGTACCACCTCGTCCCGTCACTTTTCAACATTTCCAGTGCCGGGTAGTAAGGGAGCCCCGGCTCATACTGGTATATCCTCGATGCATAGTCACCTATCGTAAAGACACTGACGCCAGCCTTGACCTCGGCGATCTTGCCGATACCAATACCGCTGTCGAGTCTGAGCAGGTCCGACGAGGACCGCTCACGCCCCGCGCCCGCATCCGTCTCCGCGTGCAGTAACTCATAACGGGCCCTGAGCCACATCGATCTGGTGACCTCATACCTGGCATCCAGCCGGCTCCTGAATCTCATCTTCTTTTCGGTCGAATCGCCCTCACGTTCCGGAGGGGTCTCGCTTCTCAGCATCTTCTCACCTACTGACAAGGTCAGATCGCCGGTGCTCCACTCAAGATTCAAGAAAGACTCCGAACCCGAAGGATCCGAAACGGATCCTTCCTTCCCGCGCTTCCGGTGAAGATCGTTGCCGACGGTCACCCGTCCTGCAGGAATGGGTTTGAGTATTAGCTGCGCAAAGAGACCCCGTTCACCGGTACCCACACCCGAATAGAATGAGAAGGGTCTGGCATGAAGGCTGAGGAACCTGTCATCGTAGAGTCTCCCCAGCATCAGAAAACTCACCCGTGACCTGTCAAAAGCAAATCCACCGAGCAGGGCCTCCCTGCCTTCCCGTGTCCCAGCCGCCTCTGCAAAGAGCATACTCTCGCTGCCGGCAAGCGTAAGATCGACGCTCCCGGTGAGGTTACCGTGCCGTGAAAGCGCACCGGGTGTACCACGGCTGAACTCCGGGCTGAAGTCCCGGTTAAAGTCTGCGTATGACAGGTTGGCCCTGACATCAAGCAAGCCGCCGTCATATCTTGCCGCAACTGCAAGCAGGTTTTCCCGAAGCGCATTCTCCCCCTCGAGGTCACTCGTGGTCACGTGGTAGCCTGTCTGCTTGAGCGTCTTCACCCTGCCCTCATAATCAAGACCGACATCGAAATAGGAGCGCGACAGAGCGATGCAGACCGCCAACCTCTGGCCTTCAAGCTTCAATCCGGCTCCCTGCATCATGAAGTTTTCATCAACAGACGTATAAGGCTTGAGACGGAAATCGCCTTGGCTGAATCGCCATGGGCTCACTGTGGACGGTGAATGCCCGTACGGGTTGGAGAAAACGAGCCCGTGTCCGGAGACAAGCGTAAAGTTGCCTGCGATCACTTCCCCCCATCGCCAGCGGCCTGCAAGATAATAGGATTGGAAATCATTGAGCCTTGATTCACCCCTGTCTTTTTCGACAACGAAACCGCCCTCATGGTCATTCCATCCCAGGCTGAACCTGAGGTAGGTCTTGTGCTCCCTGTAGGAGCTCGAAACGGGTGACGATATAACTCGCACCCGGGCAAGACCGGTAACCGGTGAGACCCATTTCCTCGGGGACCGGACGATCACAAAGGGCTTGAGGAGATCGACCATTTGCTCGTCGATGCCGTCTATCTTCGTGAGATCATCGAGCGATCGCAACTCACCGGTCTTTGCAAAAGCCACTATGCGATCGGCAAGGAGCGGGCTTATCCATGGTAACCGGCTTATCTCGTCCCGGTCGGCGGCGAGCAGATTGACTGGTTCCTTGACGGCCGCATCAAGCAGGTTGATCAGTTCGAGGTACTCGTCTTCATCTTCCACATCACCAAGCATTCTCTCGAAAGGATCGACGGGCGACGCCAGCGTGACAGTTGCGGTATACACGACAGCACACACCAGAACGCCGAGAGCCAGCGATCGCACCCGCAATATCAGCCGCCCCTTAGGTGAAAAACGACTATTTCCGGTCTGCACAGGAACCGGAACGGGAAGATGCCCGTGCCGATGCCCCTGGTGACACTGAGGTAGGTGTGGTTCAGCTTGTAGAGCCCGCCCATATACTTGCTTCTGTTGGCATAGGGGACAAGACCGACGACGGTTGCAATTCCGATGTGGCCGCCGTGTGTGTGCCCCGAGAAGACCATGTCCGCACCCAGATGTTCGAGCTCCCGGAGGAGCCTATCCGGATGGAAGTGGGTCATAACGAAGACAGGTTTGGTGTGTGTTACTCCCGCGAAGGCGTCGGCCGTGTTCTCACGGCCCGATACGGGATCATCGATACCCACAAGCACAAACGGTCCGCAGTCGACGCTCTCGTTCATGAGGATTCCGCAGTTGAGCGTGTCTCTTTCAATCCTTCCCCAACGTATCGCGCTCAGGATCTTCCCGTCTGCGTTACCGGGGGCAAGATAGATCCCGTACCGCGCCCCCAGCTTCTCTATAAAGGTCAGACCGCTTGATAGTATGGCTCCTGAACTGAAGACATCACCTGTGATGAAGATGAAGTCGGGATCGATCTCCTCTATCCTCCGGATTGTCTCGCGTTCCCTCCAGCCGAACTTGTGCGTGTGGATATCAGCTATCTGTACGATTGTGAGTTCCTTGAGTCCAAGCCCGTCGATGGTGAGATCGTGGGTCGTCTGCGAAATCCAGTACGGTTCTATAAGACCTGAATAGCAAAGCAGCAGGCCAAAGGCGATCAAGATATAGAATCTCTTCTTCATAACACTCCAGTAGTAGATGAGATGCTAACACAGGTTTAAGTGTTCGGTCAATATGAGGCAAAGAGGAGGAATGGGTGGAGGTTACGGCGCGGGAACCTTCCACCCTTATCACACCATCCTCCCCGGTCTTACATTACAAGTTGTATGCCAACCCGGTCTGTGGAGATAGACGACGGATTCCAAGGCCTTCGCAAATCTCACCAAACCGGTGTCGGTTTCCTGACATGCGTGTCACCGTCGTGACATTAATCCCACGCCCATGCACCGCCAACCTCGTGCGTCGCTCCCAGATCCGGCACCACGCTCGTAGCAACATCGACCACCCCGTGTCCGAGACCAAAACCCACACCAAGGCAAAACTCCTGCGGGTAGGTTCTCAAGCCCGTTCTCAGTACGAATCCCCCGGCGATGTACCATTCCCCGCCGGTGGCAATGGACGTCGGGTGACCGCCCTCCTTTCGCACCTCGATACCCCATCCCAGGCACCCTGCCACAGGGAAGCCGAAACCGAGCGTGACCGATGCTGGAAACACGACACCACTTTCCGACAGGTCCAGTGCGAGAGGGTTCTTAAGCCCGACAAAGATATCCATGCCGTCTCCGACATCAGCCGTGAGGTGTAGATCCCAAAGCCACACCAGATCCATCTGCTCTCCATCGAATTTCACGGTCCCCATTCGGACGACCGGCAGACACCGAAGCCTGCCGAACCTCAAACCATGCGAAATCAGGTAGGTCTCCTCAACGTATGACAGTATCTTGAGTCTCTGGTACGACATGGACAGCCGGTGTGTCTCATCCCCCAGATGCACGGATACCCAGATCGCCCCGAAGTCAATCTCACTCATGCCGAATGGTTTGAAACCATAGCACCGGACCGAGCCGGACCCGGTAGCTCCCCAGCCATCCGCACAGGACGCACCCTGTGTTCGCTCCACCCGGCCGAGAGCCAGATGGGTAGCTGCACCCCTCTCGGCGGGGGACACCGGATCGATTTCAAATGAGGCAAGGCAACCGGTCACTGGCAGCAGACCGGCGACGAGGAACATACAGGCTGAGACAATGGCCGTTTTGACACCTGCCGGCCCGGAGGGCGTCCAGGCTTTCATACCTCGTTTCGTCATCGTCTCACCAGAACCGCAGGGGATCTTGCCCGGTAGGTTCTATTCGAGTCTGTCGCTTGCGCTTCCAGGAGGACCAGATAAGCACCCATTGCCTGGCGTGAATCGTTTTCATCCCTTCCGTCCCAGAAGGTGGTCCGCGACATCTCGACCACCTCGCCATCAATCAGCCTTGTTACAGGTCGTCCGCTTAGATCGAAGATGCTCAATCTCACCACGCACGGTTCCCCGAGTCTGACGGCGATGGCAAGCAGGTCGTCCCGCCCGTCACCATCCGGACTGAACGCCGCAGGACTGAGAGTGAGTATGCTCCCGTCTCGGGGAAGATGGAATGAGACGCTGTTCGCCCGGCCGGGGCTACCGCTCGAAGTGCCGTAGTGTGGGGACCAGTTCGATGAACGGGATGAGGGTCCGCGAGGATCGATACGCTCGAATGATATGCCGGGCCTGCTCCAGCGCGCCCTATAGGCAATGGAATCAACCGTCGTACCACGGGCATCTCTCACAATGATCATGTCGGCGAAGCCAAGAGGGCCATCGACATCGTTGAGTGTCGGCCACCCACCACCGGGTCTTAAGACACGGCTCGGGTCCAGTTCAGAGTGGGCTATTTCAAACACCTCCACGTCCTCGACGAGCATCAGCATGTCGCCCTGTGAGAGGATAAGGTCATCAGCGCTAAGCCTTCTTCTGGTTCCCCGGTGATCTTCAAGCGTCCAATCCCGAAGGTTGGTTCCGGAAGCACCGTGTGCGAAAATCTCTATCCACTCGCACTCGGTACCCACCGGTTTAAACATCACCTCGTTTATCACCACCGGCGGTGGCGGAAGCACGATGCTGGTCGACACGCTGTCATTCAGGTGCCATCTGTCGAGGACATTCCGGTGCCAGGCACGGATCTCATGTATTCCCTCGCCCGGATGGGGCAGTCTGACAACCACCTTGACTCGCTCGGAGGGCGCGAGATCCTCTGGAACGTGGATACTGTCAGGTGATACCCCGAGCGCTGCAAACACGGTGGTACCACCACACACCTCGATCCCACGGTTTACGAGCCTGCATACGATATCGATATCCGCTCCGGAGGTTGAGGTATACCTCGAAAGGCCCGCCTTTTCGACGGCAAGGTCAAAGGGGGGATGGTTGAAGTCACCAGGCGACGGGACCTCAAGCACAGAGAAGTCTTCAGAGTTAAGATCCTCATCCGACCCGTCCGGATCCCGGCCGATGCTCGAGCCCGAAGACGCACGCGTCGCAGGAGAGCCTTCGTAGTATTCCCCGTATACGAGATCTCCCCACCCAACCACATCCACACTCCCGTCGGGGGTAACAAGCCGGCATCCGTCCGGACCGTTCTGAAGATCGAGGGCCGTCACGCAGTCCGGAGGAGGTGACAAGAGCTCCTCGCCGATAACAAAGAAACCACGAGCTCCTATGGTATCGGTTTCCGAGCCCGTCCACTCGTGCTTCCACCGGTTCGGGTAGGCACCGTTCCCTGTCTCAAACGTCCAGCCCTGAAGACACGCCGGCTCGGGGGATCCGTTGAAAAGCTCCACGAATTCAAACCCTGTGTCCCTGCCATCCGGATCGTAAAGGACCTCGTTTATGACGATCTGTGATCCCGTAAAGACAAAAACGGCCAGCGAGGCCGTTAAGATCGGAACAACCTGTCCCCGTCCCATCCACCACCTCCACCATCTCGATATATTCCATAACCTGGCTCCAATGTCAACCGCAAACACCTTGGGGTCAGAGCTCGAAATTTGCGCGCGGGGTCCGGAGATCAATTCAAACCGACCTGAGGCCGACAATCCTTTGGATTGAACTGGTATGAGTTATGCAATCGGTAACCCAGCGTATGGTGCGACCGATACGCATAGAATTCCCTGGGGCTATCTATCACGTCACGTCTCGCGGAAACCAGAAGCAGCGGATTTTTCTGGATGAGAGGGATTTCCGTTCATTCTTCTCAACACTTGCAGTTGTCGTAGAGTCATGCAAATGGGTAGTCCATGCCCACTGTCTCATGCCGAACCACTACCACCTTCTGGTCGAGACTCCGGATGCGAAACTCTCAATGGGAATGAAGTACCTCAACGGAGTATACGTTCAGGCATTCAATAGAAGACACGATCGAGTTGGTCACGGTCTGCAGGGCAGATTCACAGCCATCCTGGTTGACAGGGAAAGCTACCTGCTTGAGTTATGCAGGTATGTTGTCTTGAACCCGGTAAGGGCCGGTCTCGTCACAAAGCCTGAGGAATGGAAGTGGTCCAGCTACGCTGCCACTATGGGTCGGGCACCAACGCCGGGCTTTCTTGATGTCGAGTGGGTACTGAGCCAATTCGGTCGTGACTCACGCAGTTCACGCAAGGCTTACCGAGAATTCGTGTTGGCGGGACTTCGAAGCGCCTCCCCATGGAGTAATCTAGTTGGAGGAGTGCTTCTAGGAGGTGAGAAATTCATCAAGGGAATGCGCCCGTACTTCGAAGAGAAGAAACCAGTAGATGGCATCTCCCGAACTGAAAGGTCTGCCCCTCGCCCTTCGCTGGCGCGGATATTCGGAAAGACGGGGAGATGGCCATCCAGCGCGCATGCTATCCGGATTGCTCGAGATCGCCATGGATACACCCTTAAGGATATAGCAGCATTCTTGGGGGTTCATCAGTCTACGTTAACGCGGAAGCTCAGACGATCGCAGTCCAAGAGAGAGTCCCACTGACGCAAATTTCGAGCTCTGACCCCAAGGGATTTGCGCAAATTTCGAGCTCTGACCCCAGGGGATTTGCGCAAATTTCGAGCTCTGACCCCAGGGGATTGACCCCAGGGGATTTGTGACCCAGGGGGTTTTTGGGGGTTAGAAGAAGCCGGTGACTTTTTGGCCACAGTACTTGCACCGGTTGTCAACGATGTTGTGGGCAATCACACTGAAATGATAACGGCCTATCACGACATCCGAGCACTTGGGACAGTAGGTGTTTTCACCGGGATGCCCCGTCACATTCCCGATGTAGACATAGAGCAAACCGACATCCAGACCGATCTTCCGAACCCGGTCGAGGGTTTCCAGCGGTGTGCACGGGATGTCGGAGAGCTCGAGATAGGGCAGGAACCGCGTAATATGCCAGGGGGTCCTCTTGCCGAGTCGGGATGCTATCCAGGTAGCAAGCCTCCCCAGTTCGATCTCGCCGTCGTTGAGACCGGGTATCACATTGGTCACCACTTCTACATGCATGTTCCACTTGCTCTTTGCCCTCAGGGTGTTCTCAAGGATGGGTTCATAATCATCTACACCTGCGACCTTACGATAGAAGTCCCGTGAGAATCCCTTGATGTCGACCCTGAACACATCAAGATATGGGCCTATTCGATCCAGGGCTTCCTTTGTCATGTAGCCATTGGTCACATAGTTGGTGTAGAGCCCCTCCTTCTTGGCCAGTTTGTTCACCTCGAGTGTGTATTCAAGCCACATGGTAGGTTCGTTGTAGGTCCAGGATATTCCCTTGCACGCCTCCTCCTTCGCAAGCGCTACGACCTTCTCGGGTTCCATGTACTCGGTCTTGCCGCCCGGCACTTCACACGGCTTGTCATGGGCGATCTCCCAGTTCTGACAACCGGTGCATTGCAGGTTGCAGCCGAGACTGCCGAGAGAGAGCCATTTCGATCCCGGCAGGAAGTGGAAGACGGGCTTGGCTTCGATGGGAGCGATCGTTCTTGTGGATACCTCGCCATATGTCACAGCGTATATCTTGCCGTCGCGGTTCTTCCTCGTAGAGCAGTGACCGCAACCACCGTCGGCAATCACGCATCTGCGCTCACAGATGCCGCACCGTGCGCTTCCATCCTGCAGGGTTTCATACAACAAGGCTTCGATCTCAGGCATTGGAAGCTCCATTACGGTTTGTGTCCCGGTGGCCCAGTCTATGCTCCAGCACAAGCTGACCCACGCTTTCCTTTCGCAGGAATCCGGCCTGTTCTATGAGTCTGGCGAAACCCCGTGTCGGAACCGCGGCGGAACAGAATTTCCGCCCGTGCATTTTCGTAAGATAGATGCAGTTGCGGGCAAGCACCTTTATCGTGCCCGGCTCGCCGTCGACGAAACCGAGCGTTGTCGAATCGTCGTTCTCCTCATACGGATAGACGCCCACACCGGTAAGTTGGCCGGACTTTTTCATTACCATCACTCTTTGCTGTCTGATGTAACCGGCCAGCAGATCCCGGTTCATCTCTCTGAAGATCCAGCCCTCGGCTATCTGACCCGATGAGAGCTTCAGGAAACGTGACTGCATGATGTAATCATAGACATGTCGGGCATCACGCCGTGTTGCCAGATCGCCCCTGGGGGTTCCCTTTCTCGATTTCTGCCAGTAGTACCGGAAACGGGCGATCACCTCAAACCCGTACTTCTTGCCGATCCTGCGACTGGCCGGGTTGTCGGCACCGGTGCAGTAACGCATGAACCTGGGTTTGAACTTCTTCACCGTGCGCATGACTTCCGTGTGCATGGCATCCGCAATACCGGTACGGCGAAACTTGGGATCCACTCTGAGACCTTCAAGCCAGATCTCGCCGCGACCCAAATCGGTTACCTTGCCAAGCGCGACAGGCGTGCCGTCCAATTCGGCGACGATAAGTCTCCCCCCTCGGTCCCGAAGCCACCTCGTCCATACTCTGGGGATATAATCGCCATAATCAGGCCAGGTCTTCTTGCAGAATTCGAATACCGGCCCCCTGTCGGCGGCGGTCGCGTCCCTCAGCCGAAGTCCTTTCACTAATCACTCCTTGCCCAGCAACTCCTCCAGGCGCTCCTTGTCGAAGCCAACAACGATCTGCCCTTCGACGTCGATCACAGGCACTCCCCTCTGCCCCGATATCTTGAACATCTCATCCCTCTTGTCCGTATCACTGGACACGTCTGCATCCTCGTAGGAGACTCCCTTCTCATCAAGATAGCCTTTGACCATCTTGCAGTAAGGGCAGGTCGGTGTGGAATACACTTTTACACTCACTTCGAACCCCCTTTGTCCTTTTCGTCGTCCGAATCCTTCACAGACAATCACGAGTTCTCCCTTCGGAGGTCTTTCCGTGTATCTGTCTATGAATGAGGATATGCGTGCTTTCTCTATGTCCTCGTGCAGTTTCGTTATCTCCCGGGCAACCACACAGCGTCTGTCTCCCAGTATGTCTTCCATGTCACCGAGTGTCTTCAGCAACCTGTGGGGTCCCTCGAAGAAGACCAGTTGTCTCACATCACCGGCAAGCTCCCTGAGCCGTTGCCTCCGCTTCGAGTTCTTTCGGGGGAGGAAGCCTTCGAACACGTATCTCGGTTCATCCATACCCGAGACCGAAAGCGCGGCGACAACCGCGCTTGCACCCGGCACGGGGACCACCGTGTATCCGGCGCTCCACGCGGCTTCTACAAGATGTCGTCCCGGATCGGAAATTCCCGGTGTCCCTGCCTCCGTAACGAGTGCAACGCTTCTTCCCTTTTCCAGCGCATCAATGATTCGGGGAATCACCCTGCGGGAGTTCTCCTCCCTGTAACTGATAACGGTGCTTTTGATGCCATGGTGGGAAAGCAGGTTCCGGGTTTTCCTCACATTCTCCGAGGCTATGAGATCCACCTTTGTGAGGGTTTCAATCGCACGGAAAGTGATATCTTTGAGATTACCAATTGGGGTTGCTACTACAAACAAAACTTTGGTTTGCTGGTGAGGCATCCTATTACGGCGTGTCTACCCGATGTGCCCGCTGAGCATAAGATGCTCAAGAAGCCGCTCCTGCTCTTCCGCAAGCTCCTTCGCCTGTACGAAGTCACCCTGCTCCAGAGCAGCCTGCATCTTGGTATCTATTCTCTCGATCTTTCGGGCCAAGGACCTGTCGGGTTTGCTGTTGGACTTCTTCTGTTTCGGTTTCTTCAGTTCTCTAGCATTAGGCATGCCGGTTTCTCGATACCCCCCTCCTACTTCGCTTTGTTCCAATCCATGACATCCAGTACCCTTACCCCACCGTCACCGAGAAGACTTACAACCAGGTTCATCTTGTCTCCCGCTTCCCAATCAACCGTCGACGCGAAGTCATCTCTCGACAGAGTAACCTCGCCCAACTTCAACGTCCCCTCAATCTCTTTAAACATACTTTTGTGTAATGATTCAAGTAGAAAAATCGGTCTGCCGTTTTCCTGGCCGAATGGTTCGAGACAGAGCAGCGATTTCAGGTTCTCCATATTGACATCGTCGGGCCGCAACCTGTCATCGATAACGATCTCCCGCTCGATGATAGATGGGTCGATTTTAGCTTCAAGGTAATCAATAAAGCTCTTCCTGAAAGCATCCACTTTTGACCGCTCTATCGAGAATCCCGCGGCCTGCTTGTGCCCTCCGTAGCCAAGGAAGTACTCCTTGTTCGCCGCAAGTGCATCGACCAGATCCACTCCCTTGGGCGCCCTGGCCTCGCCTACTCCCGTATCACCCCTCATGGATATTATCACAACCGGCTTGTGGAGCCTGTCCGTCAGCCGCGCCGTACAGTAACCGACGGTCTTATTGGGAAGACGCTCTTCAACTAGTACGATCACTTTCCCGGAGCTGACGTCCACGCCTGACATGTGGTTGACCACCTTGTCCAGTGCACGTCTCGCACGCTCCCTTTTTCGTTCACACTCCGTCACCAGAGATGCGAGGATGTCCTCGGCATCATCATTTTCACCCGAAAGCAGGAGCTCGCACCCGAGATTCCCGCCCTCATGAGACCGGGAACCACCGACGATGGGCACCATTTTTCCCAGTACCTCGGTCATCGTTGGATGATCATCAAGCCATATGTGCGACCTGAGCGTCACGAAGGGAGTCAACCTTTTGCTCATGATCTCCTTGGTCCCGTTGTGGACCAGTATCCTGTTCTCGCCAAGAAGAGGCACTCGATCCGCAAAACTCCCAAGCGCCGCCATACCCAGCAGTCCTTCAAGCGAGGGCGGGTTCCCTATCTTTCGATAGTGCTCTGCAAACGCCTCCATGAATCTGTATGCAACACCGCATCCCGCAAGATCCCTGAATGTGTACCCGGTATCATGGCGCTTGGCATTCACGACCGCCACCGCAGGCGGCAATTCATCCGGGGGTTCGTGGTGGTCTGTTACGATCGTGTCTATCCCAAGAGATTTCGCATACGCGATTTCATCCTTGCAGCTCACACAGCCATCCACTGTCACTATCAAGGAGGCTCCGGATTTCTTGAACCTGTCTACCAGATCTTTCGAAAGACCGATTCCCTCCGTGGGGGAGTCGGGTATGTAGTAAGAGACGTCGGCGCCTATCTCCTTGAGCGATCCGAAGATGATCGTGGTTGCGGTAATCCCATCAGCGTCGTCATGCCCCACCACCATTATGGCTTCATCATTGGATACGGCAGCCGTAAGTCTTTCAAGGGCGGGTTCTACATCCGGAAGGAGCATCGGGTCCTGCAAATCGGACATGCTCGGATTGAGGAATTTCCTGGCATCCTCCTCAGTTGAAATTCCGCGCGCGACCAGGACCTTCGCAGTGATATTTGAGATCCCCAGGCCATACTCAAGCCTTTTGGCAGAGGCGGAATCTACAGGTTTTATCTTCCAGTGAGTTTTTGCCATATTCCAGTTCTTATCGGATCGTCGAAAACACTTTTCCGAACACGGATATTGCCTGAGTTACATCCTCATCATCAATGTCAAGATGCGCGACTGCTCTTATCGTCGTCCGTCCGAACGGTACCACAAGGACACCGTTCTTCTCAAGCAGTAATATAGTCTCATCGACAGTCAACCCGCTCTTCTCCACATCGATGACGACGATGTTGGTCTGCACCGTATCCAGATCGATATCGATCCTGTCTATACGCGAAAGTCCTTCCGCAAATTGTCTCGCCCGGCGATGATCCTCCGGAAGGCGTCCCACATTATGCCGGAGGCCGTAGATGCCGGCGGCCGCAAGTATCCCGACCTGTCTCATCCCACCCCCGAGCAGCTTCCGGTTCCGCCTCGCGCGGCCGATGAACTCACTTCCCCCCACGAGCATGGAACCGATCGGCGCCCCCAGACCCTTTGAAAGACAGAACATCGTGGAATCGCAGAGCGAACAGTATTCTTTTACATCTATATCCGATGCGGCCGATGCATTGAAGATCCGGGCTCCATCGAGGTGGACTCTGAGTCCCCTCTTCCCGGCCAGATCTCTTATGCGACGCATCTCCTCAATCGAATAGACCATCCCTCCCTTGCGGTTATGCGTGTTCTCAAGACATATCAACCTGGTTATGGGGAGATGTTCGTCATCGGGTCTGATCGCTTCCTCTATCTCCGCGGCTCTCAGCATCCGGTTGTCGGTCCTGATCGGAGCCAGCTGCACACCGGAAAGCACGGCCGGGCCGGCAGTCTCGTAGTTGTAGATGTGTGAATCGAAATCGACGATCGCTTCATCTCCTCGCTGTGTATGCGTGAGAATCGCAACCTCGTTTCCCATCGTGCCGCTCGGAACATAGAGACCCGCCTCGGTGCCGGTGATCTCGGCTGCAAGGCGTTCAAGCTCCTGGACTGTCGGATCATCCTTGAAGACATCGTCGCCGACGACCGCTTCGGCGATTGCTCTTCGCATCTCGGGCGTTGGTCTGGTTACGGTATCGCTTCTCAGATCAACCGGGTCATGTGGCATTTTCACTCCCTGATTTCAACACTGACATCGGAAGTATACAAACCGGACTTGCTTATGTCAACGCAGGGGTAACAGCAGAGCCGGCCTCATAACGCAGCTAGTGTCTTTGAATCTCGTACGTGTAGCCACCGCTCACGGGCGAGTTCTCATTTAGATGACGTGTTACGTACTGGCCGCAGTTGCTGCCGATCAGATTCTCTTCGAGCTCACCGATACTTACGATCACCTCGAAGCCCGCTTCACGAAGTCTGGTGACGACTTCGTAGCGTTTCTCTTCGTTGAGCGGCTCGATGTAACTGGCCAGTCCGTTTGAGCGCGCCTGGTATGTGGGATTTACGGGTGTCATCTTTATCAGGAACTTCTCCGGATCGAAGTACCTGAGAAGGACGTCCGGGTCAAAGGGCATGCCGTCGGCCAGTGCCGAATTCAGTGTTATCTTTCTGTCCCCTGCCTCATGGAACGCCTGCCCGTAAGCCGAGATCTTCTTGAAGCTCCACTTGCGGACAGGGATCAGTTTGTCGCGAAGTTGCGTATCCGTGGTGTGAATCGACAGCTGGAGTTGGAACCTCCCACCGGAATAGAGGTTCGTCTTTATGTCCATCAACCTGTCGAAGAAACGCTCGCTTCCCGAAGGGGCAACCGAAGAAACGGAGGGCATAAGACCGGGTGCGTGATACCGGTCAGGAAGATCCTCAAGAGCGTCAAGAACTGCAGGGTTCAGTGAGGGCTCTCCCATCCGCGCGAATTGCACCTTGAATTTCTCCACGTCCACGCTCCGGTCGGGATACCGGGATTCCACCAGGTGATCGATTTGAGATATGATCTCGCTCTTGGTCAGTCTGCCCCCGTAGTGCCCACCCGCATCACACATCAGGCACCCGACGGGGCAGCCGAACATGGTGGATACGATCAACACCCATTTCTTGGTTCGAGGCAGGGGCGGCTGCACCGATTCAACGAACTCGATATATCTTCCGTCTCTTATCTCTGCGATCGAGGCAACAGCTATGTCATCCTTGCCGGCGGACCCTACGATCCTCATTTACCGATCTCCCTGAGCTCTCTGGCTATAGCCATGGCGGCGATCATTCCATCGCCGACCGCCACCGCTGTCTGACGCATCCTACCACGTCTGACATCGCCAATCAAAAGCTGAAATCTTTCCCGGTATTGGATGGCACCCAGCCCTGCCGATTGTCGTGACATGAAACCGAGTTCGGGGTTTCTACCGATGGCGATCACCAGGTGATCGACGCTGATCTTCGAGACACCACCCGGGTTCCTGCAGCCAAGTACGAGCTCATCGCCCCGGCCGCCTTCAATTGCCGTGACCTCCGTGTCCGGGACAAATGATATGCGTGATGACATCCCGACCCGCTCTCTCAGAAGTGGCAAACATCGAGGCTCAGGCCCTCTGCTCAGAATGGTTACATCGTTTTGCTTCTCGAGACTCAAGGCATAGTCAAAGGCTGCGTCACCTGCCCCCACTATTCCGATACGCTTTTCGCGGACTGATCTGATTGGGTATATCTCATAAGTGATCCGGTCACTGAGCTCACGCGGGATTGCCACCGACACGAGCTTCTTGGGGCTGGTACCGGAAGCTATCAGCACGCACCTCGCCTGGACCGTGTTGCCGGCGGTCTTCACCAGAAACCGGTCATGCCCTACTTCAACCTTTGTGACGTCCTCAAAGACGACCTCGACCCCGAGCACGGTCAAATGCTCTTTCATCAATGCCACGAGATCGATCCCGGATATGCCCTCCGGAAACCCGGGGTAGTTCTCCACGAGGTTGGCGTTGACCAGGAGGCCACCCACCCTCTCCTTTTCGAAGACCAACGGTTCCAGACCGGCACGCTTGAGTTGAATAGCAGCGGAAATCCCTGCAGGCCCGCATCCCACAATCACAACATCAGCGATACCCATACATTGCTCCGGACACACAATCTAAAGGTTTGCCGGGCACGGATACTCGCCGCTCCCGGCTGTAACTTATTAGCTCTGACCCTACGAAAGTCAATTGTCGATCTCTGACCCCGGGTAGTCTGCTATATCAGGGTGCGTTTGGCGCCCTGTCTTCGCGTGATGCCGAGCCGGTCGAGGCGCTCAAGCAACGGCACCGCATACTTCCTCGTAGTACCCAGAACACCCTTAAGATCACTCGCGGTGGCCTCGCCATGCTCCTTGAGGTATCCCTCGATCCGGGACCTGGCTTCCTCAATCGCACTGCTGTGCATCACAAGCCCGGGTTCCAGCCTGGTGATTTCACCATCATTTATGAGAAGCGTGATCACTTTGCGTACCGTTTCCGCCGGAACCCCGCTCTTTGTCTCAAGGTCACGTTCGGACGGAGGCCGGAACAACCCGGCCTTGAGCTGACCCACCACCAGTGACCGCGCCTTGACTTCGTCCCGGCTCAGCTCCACATCACCGGTACCCGCCCTGACACTTCCCTTTTTGCTGAACACACGGCCGTTTTTCTCGAGACGCCCAAGAACCCAGTTGAGGAAGGCCATCTCCACGGAGCCGAGTTTCTCCCTCAGCTCCTCCTTGGGCATTCCCCAGGTCAGCCGTTGCCTGGCCTGGTAGGTCTCGAGTGTTTTCTCGATTCTGCCCTCGAGTCCGGCCAGCACGTCGGCATGTATGTAAAGCCCTGGTGCGGGTTCAAAGATCTTCGCTCCGTCCGCAAGGTCACGAATCACGGTTTCGATCTCACTTGAACCTCGATTCAGTCTGAGTCTGAGCGCGTCAATTCTCGTTCCCAGCCCCGAAGCCCTGATGTGTCCCTCGACGACTTGCTTCATATCTGCGGTCGCAAGCAGCGTGAGCCACTCAGTGATTCCCTCGTCACGCTTTCTTCGTCTTAAAGGTGAAGGATCCAACACGGTCCCGCCACCAACCGTCCTCATGGGCGAATAGGTGCGCACGACAAACAGGTCACCGAACCCGGCCACCAGCGGGTCCTCCAATCTTACCTGAGCAAAGCATTTCTCCCCGGGTTTGAGACTCTCCCCCCCTATCAGAAAAATCCTTGCCATGACCTCACTGGCTCCGAGATGAAACCTGATCCTGGCCTTATGCTTGAGTATCCTGGGTGATGTCGGAAGGAGGTGAACCTCTGCGTCCAGGACCGACGTCGCCTTGAAATCACCGGGAGAGACAACACAGTTGCCCCGCCGAACCTCATCCGTATCAACACCGTGGACACCCAGCGCCGTTCGCTGACCGGCATAGGCACTATCGACGTGCGAGCCGTGGACCTCGATACTCCTGACACGTACCGGTCTGGGGCCCGGCAGGATCTCCAGCCGGTCCTCCTTGGAGACAGTTCCCGACCAGAGAGTACCGGTAACCACCGTACCGCGTCCCGTCATAGTGAAGACACGGTCGACCGGTAGCCGGACGGCTTCCCCTATCTTGCGTTCTTCCATCCGGGCTACGGCTTCCCCTATCGCCCCGCGCACCACCTCCACGCCATCACCGGTCTTTGTCGATGTCGCGATGACCGCAGCCTCCCTGAACCGTGTATCCTTGATCAGGTCCTCAACTTCCTCCCGGACCATGTCTATCATCTCGGCATCCACGAGATCGCTCTTCGTGAGTGCGAAGATCGCTGTGCTCACTCCCAGGAGTGAGATGATGTCGAAGTGCTCCTTCGTCTGCGGCATGATACCCTCGTCGCAGGCTACGACAAAGAGCACCAGATCAATCCCACCGACCCCGGCAAGCATGTTCTTGATGAACTTCTCATGACCGGGAACATCAACGATCCCGACCTTGAGGTCGCCGGAGAGGTCGATATGAGCGAAGCCGAGATCGATGGAGATGCCACGTGCCTTTTCTTCCCGGAGACGGTCGGTGTCGATACCGGTCAGGGCCTTTATCAACGCGGTCTTACCATGGTCGATGTGACCGGCCGTTCCCAGAATCACTCTTCTCACTCGGGGACCCTCGAAATGTCAGCGCGAAGACCGCTCATTTTCTCTTCGATCGCTTCATAACCGCGATCTATGTGATAGACCCTCGAGATGTGGGTCTCACCAGCGGCGACCAATCCGGCAAGGACCAGGGCTGCGCTCGCCCTGAGATCGGTTGCCATCACGGGTGCGCCGCTCAGTTTTCCAGCGTAGCCTACGTGAGCGGTATTACCTTCTATCTTTATGTCTGCGCCGAGCCGTCTTAGCTCGGGCACATGTGTGAACCTGTCCTTGAAGATGGTCTCGCTGATCACACAGACTCCCCGGGCGACGGTCATCAGGGCCATGTACTGGGCCTGCATATCGGTTGGAAAGCCGGGAAACGGAGATGTCAGGACATCCACTGACTGGATTTTGCGACTGCCTTTGACATGTATCCGGTTTCGTGTTGTTTCAACGGTCACACCGCACTGGCGCAGCTTCCGGGTGATCGCATCAACATGCTCGGGAACACAATTGTCGACCACAATGTCTCCGGCCGTAATCGCGCCCGCGATCATATAAGTACCTGCCTCGATCCGGTCGGGTATCACCTTGACCTCGGCCGGTGAAAGCGCATCAACGCCTTCGATTTCGATGGTCTCCGTACCGGCACCCCTCACCTTGCCCCCCATCCGGTTCAGGAAGTCGGCAAGGGCCGTTATCTCAGGTTCTCGTGCGGCATTGGCTATCACGGTCTTACCCTTGGCGCGCGACGCCGCCATCATTGTATTGCCGGTAGCGCCCACGCTCGGCATCGAAAACCTTATCGTACTGCCCTTGAGTCTGCCGGCTGTCGCCATGATGTAGCCATGGTCTATCTCGACTTTCGCGCCGAGCTCGTGCATCGCCCTTATGTGGAGGTCGACAGGCCTCGGACCCCAGGCGCACCCACCGGGAAGCGAGACCCTCGCCTTACCCACCGAGGCCAGTAACGGGCCCAGGACATAGGCGGACGCACGCATCGTTCGCACCAGCTCGTACGGCGCCTCGTGACCCTCAACACTGGTTGTATCCACTCTGATCGTGCGGCCGCGCTGACTGATTCTGGCCCCGAGACCCTCAAGGACCGCCTTCATCGTCATCACGTCGGCAAGATTGGGTACGTTTCTTATGACCGATACACCGCGAGTGAGCAGGCAAGCTGTCATAACCGGCAGCACGGCATTCTTTGCCCCACCTATCCTTACGCTACCTTTGAGCTTTCGCCCGCCCTTGATCACTATCTTATCCACTTAAGCTCGCCTCCCGATGATGACTCTGTCCTTGCCGTTGAGATCCTTTACCACTTCAGTCATCTCAAACCCAGCATTCTTAAACATCGCTTCAACGGGTACCGCCTGTGTCTCGCCGATCTCGAAACCGACGATGCCGCGTCCTGTTAGTATAGACGCAATCCGGGGCAGCATGCTTTCAATGAACTCAAGACCCGTGTCTCCTCCATCCAGTGCGATACGAGGTTCGTGGTCCCGGATCTCTGGGTCGAGCTCGTCGATCTCGGCACTTCCTACATACGGCGGGTTACACGTGATGGCATCGAACCCGTGCTCGCAGTCGCTTCGGGTAATAGACCCAAGGGAACCGACTCCATCACCGACGACAAAACGCATGATGTCATTCACGCCGTTCAGTATAGCATTTTCTCTGGCGATTTCCACAGCAAGCGGTGATATATCACTGGCGACCACAAGACCGGTCTTGAAGTGACAGGCAAGCGAGACGGCAATGGCGCCGGAGCCCGTACACAGGTCGAGCATCACATGGGATTTGAGCGAATCCGCCTCTATCCGCTCTGTCATCGCATCAACCAGAACCTCTGTCTCGGGTCTGGGTATAAAGACCCCTTCCTTCATCTTAAATGTAAGGGACATGAACTCACACTCACCGGTGACATACTGGAGCGGAAGGCGCTTCGCACGCTCACGGGCAAGATCCATGACGAGGGATTCTTCAGCGGGTGAGAGCTCTCTGGCCGGGTCAAGGTAGAGACCGCTCCTGGGAATCTTGAGGCCATGTGACACGAGCAGGTCCGCATCGACCCCGGGAGACGGGACACCCGCGGCCTCGAGCGATTTTCTGACCGACCTTAGGAGTGAGGAAAGATTCAACCTTTGATCATCCGCAGAGTTAGAGACCGGCGGCCTTGAGCCTGGTCTCGGTATCATGGGCGGCAAGGGCATCGATGATCTGGTCGATGTTTCCGTCCAGGATCCCTTCGAGTTTGTGCACGGTCAACCCTATCCGGTGATCCGTCACCCTTGCCTGCGGGAAATTATACGTACGTATCTTCTCGCTACGATCTCCGGTGCCGACCTGCTGTTTTCTGTCTTTGGCGCGCTCGTGTTCCTGATCCTGCCTGACCTTGTCAAACAACCTCGACCTCAGGACCTTGAGCGCTTTCGCCCGGTTCTTGTGCTGCGATTTCTCATCCTGGCACTGAACCACGATACCGGTCGGGATATGGGTTATTCTCACTGCAGAATCCGTAGTATTGACACTCTGCCCGCCGGGTCCGGAGGACCTGTATACATCCAGGCGGATTTCCTCAGGTTTTATGTCGATATCGACCTCACCGGCCTCGGGAAGTATGGCGACAGTTACTGCGGAGGTATGAATCCGGCCCGAGGATTCCGTGACGGGAATCCGCTGGACCCGGTGGACCCCGCTCTCATACTTGAGCCTGCTGTAAGCCCCTTTTCCTTCGACAAGAAAGATCACCTCTTTGAATCCGCCGACGCCTGTGGGACTGGATCCCAGGACATCGGTCTTCCACCCGCGATCCTCGGAGTACTTCGAGTACATTCTGAAAAGATCGGCAGCGAAGAGCGCCGCCTCGTCTCCCCCGGTCCCCGCTCTTATCTCGACAATCGTGTTCTTTTCATCACTCGGGTCCCTTGGGAGAAGCAGCCCCTTCAGTTCCGCCTCCACGGTCTCAGACTTCCCACCGAGCGATTCGAGCTCGGTCCTTGCCAGGTCCATCAGCTCCTTGTCATCCGAGGAGTGAAGTATCTCTTCGGCTTCCTTTATACCTTTCGCTATCTGCTCGTATTCGTCCGCCTTCCGTACGATATCCTCAAGACCGCTTCGCTCCTTGGAGTACTTGAGGAGAAGGTTCCTGTCCTTGACGACATTCTCGTCTGCGAACAGCTCGCCCAGTTCCTCGTACCTCTCACGGGCTTTCTTGACTGCATCCCACATAATCAGGCACCCGCCTCCGGATCCAAAGCATTCTTAAGCGCATCGAGGGCGACCTCGATCTGATCGTCACTCGGCTCCCTCGTTGTGAATCTCTGCAGTGCGAGTCCCGGTGCCGTCAGGAGTTTCATCAGAACCCCGCCGGTCTGTTTCCCCGCGAGTCTTATCAGCTCATAGGATATGCCACCTATCACCGGGACGGCGCAAAGCCTCAGGAGCCTTTGCCTCAAGTCGTCGGGTCTCCCCATGAATATGAACACGATCACGCTTATCACCATGACGACGAGGAGAAAACTCGTTCCGCACCTGTTATGTCTCGTCGTGTGCTTCTTGACATTTTCAACACTCAGTTCCTCTCCCATCTCGAAGCAATGGATGGACTTGTGCTCCGCTCCGTGGTACTCGAAGACCCGGCGCATGTCTTTCCAAAGGTTGAGCACCATGAGATAGATGAAGAAAATCGTGAGCCTTACCAGCCCGTCAACTATGTTAAAGGCGATGCTACCCTTGGCCCCGACCAGATTGGCTATTACAAGCGGAAGATAGAAGAAGAGCAGCATTCCGGCGCCGAGCGCCACCACCACCGTGAGGCCGGCCGAGAGTGATGTTTTCCACCCCCGCTTTTCCTTTATCTCTTCTTCACCGGCGGAGACCACCTCCGCAGAGAATGTCAGACACTTGATACCAAGATATAACTGCTCAAACAGGTTCACCGCTCCCCTCAAGACCGGAAGACCCAGCACCTTCTTTCGCTTTGAAAGTGCGACATAGGGTTGGACACGCGAGACTATCTCCCCGGTGGTCCTTCTCACGCTCGTGGAGATACGGGTGGGTGATTTCATCATCACCCCCTCGATAACTGCCTGTCCGCCTATCGTGGCCTTCTCAGCTGGCAAAGACGGTCACCTACTTGTCTTCTTCTGTTTTGTCTTCTTCCTTGATTCCGTACTTCCGACGGAACCGCTCGACCCGCCCTGCCGTATCGACCAGCTTCTGTTTGCCGGTGAAGTAAGGATGGCAGCTCGAGCAGATTTCGACCCGGATCTCCGGGGTGGTAGATCTTGTCTCGATCACGTTACCGCAGACACAGACGATCTTTGTCTTCACATACTTAGGATGGATTCCCTTTTTCAACTCTACCGACCTCCTTCCACATGGATAAACGTCGGGGCGGCTTAAGCCGCCCTTTCGCTTTACTGCATCCGGTCTAATCTAAGTGTTCATGGCTTTCAAGAACATTTTATTTGTCTTGGTCTTTGAAATTCTCTGGACCAGGAATTCCATCGCTTCCACCGGATTCTTGTCGCTCAGGAACTTTCTCAGGATCCAGACCTTATTGAGTTCCTCCGGGTCCAGCAGCAGCTCTTCCTTACGAGTACCCGACCTGTTGAGGTCGATGGCGGGGAATATCCGCCTGTCTGCTATCTTCCTGTCCAGATCGATCTCCAGATTTCCGGTACCTTTGAACTCCTCGAAGATCACGTCGTCCATCCGGCTACCGGTCTCAATCAGCGCGGTCGCCATAATTGTCAGACTGCCACCCTCCTCGATGTTCCTCGCGGCCCCGAAGAAGCGTTTCGGCCACTGAAGTGCGTTGGAGTCAATCCCTCCCGAAAGGATCTTGCCGCTGTGAGGGATCACTGCGTTGTTGGCCCTCGCCAGCCTCGTGATACTGTCAAGGAGGATCACGACCTCGCGCTTGTGCTCGGTAAGCCGTTTGGCCTTCTCCATGACCATGTTGGCCACCTGTATGTGCCTTGTCGGCGGCTCATCAAAGGTCGAGCTAATCACCTCACCCTTGACGTTCCTTTCCATATCGGTGACCTCTTCCGGCCGTTCGTCTATCAGGAGGACAATCAGCTCGATTTCAGGATGATTGGTTGTTATCGCATTAGCTATGCTCTGAAGCAGCATGGTCTTACCCGCACGCGGCGGTGAAACGATCAGGCCTCTCTGTCCCATGCCTATCGGTGTGAAAAGATTGCCAATCCGGGTGGATATGTCCTTCGGGTTCCATTCAAGATTGATCCGGTCGAGCGGATAGAGAGGTGTCAGGTTGTCGAAGAGAATCCGTTCTTTGGCAACCTCGGGGTCTTCGGAATTTACGGCCTCCACCCTGAGCAGCGCGAAATACCGCTCGTTGTCTTTTGGAGGCCGTACCTGGCCTGATACAGTGTCCCCTGTGCGAAGATCGAATTTCTTTATCTGTGAAGGGGAAACATAGATGTCGTCGGGTCCCGGGAGGTAGCTATAATCCGCCGAACGCAGGAAGCCGTAGCCGTCATCCAGTATCTCAAGAACGCCCTGCGAGAAGATCAGTCCGTTCTTCTCGGTCTGCGCTTCGAGAATCTTAAAGATCAGCTCCTGCTTCCTGATACCGCTCACTCCCTGGATATCAAGTTCCTTCGCGACCTTGAGCAGATCTGAGATCGTCTTGGTCTTCATTTCGACGATATCCATGTTTTCGACTTCTTGAGTCATTTCATCCACCTCTCCGGATATGTAGGATGTGAATCTCCATGTTACTGCCGGTATGCCGGCACATTTGGAATAGGTCTTGTGGTGAGCATTTCATCTGGTAAACTCTGCCCTGTCTACTCCTGATAACGACTAGCTCTGCCGTCAAAGTGCTTCAGTCAGACTGAGGCTTTTCCTAAGGGTCGGGTTTCAATTAACAGAACGACTCAACAGGAATGTGTACTTCGAAATTCCTTTTAATGCTAAACAACACAAATCACAATGTCAAGTCAATTAAAGCGCTATTCTCCTGAAAGCTCCTTGGCACGTTCGAACTCCGCCATCGCCTTCTCACTCATACCCATCTTGCCGTAAGTCGCACCAAGCATCTCACGGAGCTCGGAAGTCTCTTCGAGTTCAAGCGATCTTTCGAAGATCGACGCCGCGTCTTCGAACCGGTCTGTCTTGATATAGGAAACACCGAGGTTGTACATGGCATCCTTGTAAAGTTCCGGATTATCCTGCTGAGAGAGCGCTGCCGCTTTCTGAAAAGCCAGGGCTGCGTCAGCAAACTCTTCGAGACTGAAGTACGACGCACCTATCTGATAGTGAAGCGCAGCATCATCAGTCCTGGTTTCGGCAGCTTCGTTGTAATACGTGAGTGCTTTTTCGAATTCCTTCTGATTGAAGTACATGTCCCCAAGCGAAAAGAGACCGTCGGTATCCTCGGGGGCAAGTGCCACCACCCTTGAGAACGCCTCACCGGCCAGATCGTACTGGCGTCTCGCCTGGTAGGTTATACCGAGGTTTCGCCAGCCGTCGACCGACTCCGGATCGACCTCGACGGCCCGCTGGAAAGCACCGAGTGCCTTGTCCTCCTCCTTGAGCATGGAATAGGCGACACCCAGGTTGATGTGTCCTTTGGCATAGTCAGGCTCGACGGCAACCGCCTGCTCGAAATACTCCACGGCTTCCTCATAGTCCATAGTGGAATTCGCCGTAATGCCCTTGTTGTAGTTGTCGACAAAGAAGGAATGCTGGTTGTTGTAGACATCTTCCTTCCTGTCCTCCGGGGCAGTAGTGTAAGCATCTCTAAAGGCCTTCTCGGCCTCGGCAAACTTCCCCTGCTTGGCCCGGGCCATTGCAAGGATCAGATGGGCTTCCCAGTTGTCAGGCTCATCGATGACGGCCATTTTCGCGAAATTCTCCGCCTTGGCATAATCTTCGTTCTTGTAATAGTACACCTTGGCGCTCGTGAAACTGGTCGATCCACCGCAGCCGATTACAGACATTGAGATTGCAGCCAGGAGAGCCGCAACCAGTATAGCTTTAAGACCTCGCATCATATCCTCCTTAAGACAGAACTCAATCCAAGTGGACTATTATATACCTGAAGCGGATTGTCAAGCTAAGATGAGAATTAAGAGCTAACGTGGTTACGGGTCACCGCCGATCTCCCTCATGGAGGTCGTCATGAATTCCGAGTATTACGAGGCCGCGGGGATACATATAGTCAATGAAGGAGATGGTTTCCCCTACCGTGTACGCCAGAGTTCTACATTGAGGTTCTGCCAGCCCTACAGGCTGCTCGCAACAGACTCAGGCGGGTGCACGGACACCGTTGCTACTGCGGGAGCATCACAGCCGGATCTCCTGCTTGAGGAAAAACGCCGTTCTCTCTCTGTAAGCACCTCCAGCTTGGGCGAGCTTCATCCTGCACTGAACATGTAGCGGGATGAGGAAGGGCGCAGAAAAGAGACGGCAGTCTCCTTCTCCTGTGGCTTTGTTGACGGGCGGGGTCTCCTGTAATCTGCAAGCGTCCCAGCGAGTTTGAGTGCCGGGCTCGCAGGTAGAACACCCGGCCCCGCCCAACCTCCACAATGCCGCCAGCGGCACGGGCCCGGCAGCTGATGGCTGAACCGGAGTAATGTAGGCAACAACAGTTGATGCAAGAGGTCGTCATGAGACATTCTACCGCGATCGTCGGCAAAGCTCGGGTGTAGCCAGACCTAAAGAAGAGGGTACACACGGGCGAGAGATGTTATGAGAGCCCGTGAACCGGCCATGTCACCGACCGGTTCTTGAGATGGGGATGGGAGGTTCTGGGCATGTGTGCGGTAGTGGCTGTGTCCAGGGCATTGTTGCACCCGGCACAAGTGACCTGCACAGGAGGTCGTCGGTGGTGTGCAGATCGTGGCCAGGGTGCAACTGCTTCATACCATGTCCCGCACAGGAGGTCGTCAGTGGTGTGCAGGACGGTATCAAAGACGTAGCCACTATTGCCGTTCCCATACGGGAGGCGGCCACCCGGTACAGGAACATCTCTCTGTCGCCAGCGACAAGGTTGGGCCCCTTATCGTTCCTGGCTCCTTCCCCTTTACCTATCAAACCCAGAACCCCCACAGTCTCTCCTCAAAAAACCTGAAGGCACAACCGAAATCGCTTCCCCTTGAGGAAAGCCATCTCAATTGTGCCTTCGACTTGTAAGTCTATAACCTACCCGACAAGGACACTTGAGTCCGTGTCACGAAGCAATGTCAGACAAGTTATCGGCGCCCGACTTTTTGACTTTAGCTAGTTGTCTGATCCTCGTCAAGCGCTGACTCCTCTTGCCTCTTTTGACACCGTCGTAATCCATCATCAGTCAACTTACCGGCTGGCGACGCCGTCACTTTAGCTGATTGTGCAAATTTCGTCAAGAATAGACTGTAATTGCCGATCCTGGCAGATGTTTGGGGATTATCCGGGTGAGACCGGATCTGTCAGGCCTGCTCTTCGAGGATCGCTTCGAGCCGCTGTCTGAGCTCTCCAAGTTCCTTGGACTTAAAGGAGCTCTTGGTCTTCTTGAGTCCCTCTACTGTCTCCCTCAGGACACCGACCAGGGTGTTCATCCTCGGGCAGTTGAGCAGATGGCATACGTTCTGGTCATCCGTCAGTCTCGCAAGGGCCTCGGTCACATCCTTCAGACTCTTAAGGCTCAGGACGATGTTGTTGAGTGTCACGGTTACGAACGACTCGACGGGCACAAGACCGATGTCGGCCGGGTTTTCCTTGAGCACCACGCGCATCCGCTCCAGTTTCCCGTGCCACTCCTGCAGATGATTCTGGGTGCTCTCAAGCGTCCGGTAGACCCTGGAACGCTCCACCGCTTCACTGACATGAGTAACCAGCTCGTCTATTTCGATGGGCTTGACCAGATAGGCTACAACAGGAAGACCGATAGACTCAATTGCCGATCCCATCGACGGGTATCCCGTCACGAGGATCACCTGAAGACCGTGGTTCTTCTCCTTTACCTCTTTGACCAGCTCCAGTTCCGGATTGCCCGGCATCTTGATATCTGCGACCAGCAGGTCATACTGGTTTTCCCGGAGCTTCTGGGCGGCGGACGGGCCGTCCGGCACGCAATCGCAGTAGTAACCCTCTCGGCGCAGGAGGTCGGCCGTCGAAGAGAGGAATACGTCTTCGTCATCCGCAATGAGAATCCTGCCCAACTCCTCCATTTCAGACCTCCTCTGTGTGTTTCGTGATCGGTAGGGTGACTGTGAAGGTCGTTCCCGCATCCGGGTTAGCTCATCTTTCGGTCGCTCCATCGATTTCACATCCTGTGCCGGAGGTAACCCATGCAAGTGACACAGACATCCTCTTCTGTGTCGCAAAGTGGCTTGTCAGGGAGAGAATAGCAGCATCCGCGGTATTGTCAAGCTCACATCATGACCTGCGGATCCACGTCTATGGCGAATCTGGCACCCTCATCAAGGGCTTTCATCCTGAGTTTGCTCAGACAGGTCTTCGCAAACTGTGAGAGGCTAGGGGTCCTTTCCCCTTTGAGGAGAAGGTGCCACCTGTAAACATTCCTGATCCTCGATATGGGAGCTCTCGACGGACCGATGATATCCAGATTTCCCTTGAGGTTCTTACTGTGATGCATCGCGAGACCCGCAAACTGCTTTGCCGCTCCCTTGGCAGCGGCCTCCCGTCTGGCCTCCACCACAACACGGACAAGGCCGGCAAACGGTGGATAGCGAAGCTCTTCCCTGAAGCCGACCTCCTCCCCATAGAACCCTTTGAAATCATGGTTGGCCACATGGGACAGAGAATGATGGTCGGGGTTAAAGGTCTGTATCATGACCCTGCCGGGGATGTCCCCGCGCCCTGCCCTGCCGGCAACCTGGGTGAGGATTTGAAAAGTTCGTTCGCCTGATCTGAAGTCAGGCAGGTTCATGGACACATCGGCGCTGACCACAACGACCAGCCCCACTCGTCTGAAGTCATGGCCCTTGGCCACCATCTGGGTCCCGACTAGAAACCTGACGAGTCCGCTTGAGAAATCCGTGAGCAGATCCTCAGCGGAACCCTTCTTCCGTGTCGCATCCCTGTCAAAACGGGCACACGAAGTGCCGGGGAATTTCTCCGCGATGTAGTCTTCGATCTTCTGTGTACCCGATCCGACGTACTCGACATGTGTCCCCCCGCATCCGGGGCATTGCTCCCAACCTCTCTCGGCGTATCCACAGTAATGACACTTAAGCTGCTTTCCGCCGAGATGATAGGTCAGCGTTACGTGGCAGTTCTTGCATCTCGGCACCAGTCCGCAGTCGCGGCATTGAACGTAGTTCGAAAAACCCCTCCGGTTCAGGAAAAGGAGAACCTGTTCCTGACGTTCAATCGAATCCGCTATGGCTCTCTCGGCTTCCTCTGAAATCGGAGCCGGGTCTTCGCACAAACGCATGTCCACAACCCGTACCTCCGGAAGGTCTCCTCCCGATATTCGCTCGGGTAACTCAAAGAGGCCGTACTTCCCGCTGAGTGCATTATGGTATGACTCGAGCGCCGGGGTCGCACTGCCCAGGATAACAACTGCCCCCGCCCGCTTCGCGCGGACCATCGCCACATCGCGGGCGTTATAGCGCGGGGAATCCTGCTGCTTATAGGAGGTATCATGCTCCTCATCAACTACAATGACACCGAGATCCTTAAAAGGTGCGAAGACCGCCGATCTTGCACCAACCACCACGTCTATGTCCCCTGCCATTATCATGCGCCAGGTGGCGAAGCGCTGTGCATTTGAAAGCCCGCTGTGGAGAAGGGCCGATCTCTCGCCGAAACGTTCTCTGACGCGTTCCATGATCTGGGGGGTCAGTGCTATTTCCGGAACCAGGTAGATCGCCTTCCTTCCACTCTTGAGGGCCTGATCAATACAACGCAGGTAAACCTCGGTCTTGCCGCTCCCCGTGACCCCCAGCAGGAGGAAGTTACGTGACTGCTTTGCATCGATCGCAGACCGTATTCCATCGAATGCGGCCTGCTGGTGGGGTGTGAGCTCGAATCTCTCATTCGAAGCATCCCTGCCGGCAGCCACACCGCCTTCGGGGACATGCTGCCTGGGTTTTCGCCGCTTCCGGGCCACCACCTCATGGACTACCTGCCCCTCCTTTTCAAGAGCTTCAAGGTGCTCGGCAACAGACTTTGAACCCACCTTGCGCTTTATCGTATCCATGCCGAGCGGCTTGCCTTCCCTGAGAAGCTCGATGATCTCGGCCCGCGTAGGATGAGTCGTCCGCATTATCTCGATCTCGAGATCACCCGGGCATGCCTTCAACCGGTAAACGCGTTTGAGCTCAGGCCGTGGCGGCGACATGATGGCTGTGACCTCACCGATCGGCGCAACGTAGTACTCGGATATCCATGCCGCGAGTTCCATCAGCTCCTTATTGAGCACCGGGGAATCATCGGCGATCTGCCTGATCGCTTTGAGTCCCCGTTGCTTGCCGGCATCGCGGTAGAGTCGCCACACCATACCGGTCACGACTTTGCGTCGTACTGGAATCGTAACCCGCATACCGACCTGGATCGTGTCCTTAAACTCCTCGGGAACGAGATAGGTGAGCGTTGTGTCTATTGGTAGGGGAACCGCGACCTCGGTCTTCAATACCTCTTTCAAATGCACAAATCTCCGGGATTAGCTAAGAAACCTACCGACCGCCGCTATTATAACGAAATGGGATCAGGCTTGCAATCTTGCTATTAGGATTGCTGGTGCGCCTTCGGAACGCCTTGCTCAGGCTGGGTGAATGTCTGAGGGCGAAGCCCGAGTTCACGATTTCAGGAAGTACGCGTGGGAATTCCCGAAACGATCAGCCTGAGCGTAGAAGGTCGCTTCGGCGGAAGCGGTCAGTGGAAGTAGAATTAGATTTCGAGGACGGGGACGGGGGCTTCCTGGTATGCCGCGGCAAGGACCGGGCCCATTTCCAGGAACTCTCTGGCAACCACCGGATCGAATTCCCGGCCGATACTCTCCCTGACCATCAGGAGCGCCTGCTCGGCCGAATAAGCGCGGCGATAGGGTCTGTCGGAGGTCAGTGCATCGAAGAAGTCGACTACGGCGGATATCCTGGCAAGAAAAGGAATCTCCTCATCTCTGAGCCCGTCAGGGTAACCGGTTCCGTCGAAACGCTCGTGATGACCTCTCACAATGGGTCGCGCCCCTTGAAGAAAGTCCACACGCTCGATAATGCGTTCGCCGATCACGGGGTGCTTCTTGATCACCTCGTACTCGGCTTCGGTCAACCTGCCGTTCTTATTAAGGATCTTACCGCTGATCCCGATCTTGCCGATGTCATGCAGTGTTGCACCGTACTGGAGGTTTCGTATGTCGGTCTCGGATACCCCGAAGCGCTCCGCCAGAGTTATCGCGAATTGAGTGACCCGTTTTGAATGCCCTCTCGTGTACGCATCCTTTGCCTCGATCGCAGCGGTAAGTGCCTCGACTGTTGAGAAGTAGTTCTTCTCAATACGGCTCACGAGCTGCGTATTCTCAACCGCGGTGGCGGTCACATTGGCAACGATGGAGACGATGGCGAGCACATCGGACGAAACGTCGGCGGACTCCTTCAGGTATATCGTCAGTATCCCCGTCTGGCGTGTCCCCGATGTAAGCGGAAGTGCAACCAGAGACTGGAACTTCTCCTCGGCGACATATGACGGGAATGAGAACTGGGTGTTTGCAGCGATTTCATGCAGAATGCTCGGCGAGTTTGAAAGCATGGCTTCCGATGCGAAGCTCCCGGACGCCGTTATCCTGCTGCCGTAGATGATCTCCTGTTTGAACGTATCGCCTCGTTTGAGCAACAGGAGCTCCTCAGTGAGGTTATTGAGTTTGAGTGAAACCGCATCGACCCTTATAAACGGGCCGAGTGCCTCGGCGAGTTTCACAAGCGGTGCACTCAGGTCAAGACTGGTGAGGATGTCCTTGGTGCTCGTCAGAAGACTTGCCGCACTTGAGGTATCCTGCTGGAGGACGTTGTTGTAGCCGGACCTTGGGTTGTCTTTGTCCTGCATGGGAGGGCCTTACCTCTTCATCATTCCGTCGACCCTCTCGATCAGCCTCCCGGGGCTGAAGGGCTTGACCACGTAGTCATCGGCGCCCGCTTCCGAACCCAGCTTCCTGTCGACATCCCTTCCCTTCGCCGTAAGCAGAATGACGGGAATATCCTTGGTCTTGGGATCCGATTTCAGCTTCCTGCAAGCCTCATATCCGTCCATCTTGGGCATCATTATGTCCAGGACGATTATGTCCGGCTTCTCGTTCCGCGCTTTCGCAACGGCTTCTTCGCCATCGGCCGCCGTAACCACCTCGTAGCCTTCAGCACCGAAACTGAAATTGAGAATATGCTGTATGTACTCCTCGTCATCGACCACGAGTACCTTGCCGCGCGACATAAGCTCACCTCCTGATGTCTTAACCCGTTACTGGAAGAACTTCCTGTGTGCGCTCCTTCAGTATCTCCGTGAGGCTCTCAACGACCTCTGGGTCGAACTGGGTACCACTGCAGAGCCTCAACTCTTCTAAAGCCTCGTCCACCGACATCGCAGACCTGTACGGACGGTCACTTATCATCGAACCGTAAGCATCAACCACTGCAAGTATCCGGGCGCCCACCGGTATCGATTCACCCGACAGACCGCCGGGATAACCTTCTCCGTCGTAACGCTCATGATGATGGAGAATCACATCCTTGACCTGATCCAGGAACTCTATCGGTCCAACTATGTCGACTCCCTCTTCGGGATGTTTCTTAACACTCTCATACTCGCTTGCTCCCAGCCCGCCGGGCTTCCTGAGGATCCCCTCACCCACCTTCACCATCCCGACGTCATAGATCCTGGACACATACTGAAGCAACCGCACTTCCTCGTCACGCAGACCCATCGAATGACCCAGGTCAACGACCAGCGCGGTCAACTCCTCACCCTTTCTGGTGTGTGGCAGCCGTCTCGCCTCGATCAGGCATCGAAGCGAATTGGCGATAGAGCCGAACTCACTCTTTATTCCTTCGTAGTCTCTCACCTTGTCGAGCACCGTTGTAACGCGGTCGGCGAGAATCTGCAGGATCTCAGCATCATCGTCGCCAAATGGTGTCAGGTCGATCTTGTTGGTGACATTGATCACCCCGATCACCTTTCCCCGGTCCTTGAGAGGAACGCTTATAACCGACCTGGTTTCGTACTGGGGCCGATTCTGGCGTTCGAACCGCTCGTCAATGTCGATATCATGTATGAGTACGGGGGTCCCCGTCTTTGCCACCCAGCCGGAGATGCCTTCCCCCTTCTTGACGCGTGCGTCCTTCATCACTCTTTCGTTGAGTCCCATCGCGGCACTGACATAGAGATCATCCTTCTCGCTGTCGACGAGCATCAACGAGGCCGTCTTCACGCCGATCAGTTCCGCAATCATATCCACCACGAGTTCCGGTATGTGCTTCTCACACTGCCAGGTGTCATCCGTGGTGGTGACTTCGTCACCCACCCGGGCGACTGCTTTCCGTTTGGGCAGGCTGACCGTGAACTTGGCTCCCTTGCCGTCTTCACTTTCCACCCAGATCTTGCCGTCATGCCATTCGACTATGCTTTTGACTATTGCCAGACCCAACCCCACACCGCCGTACTGCCTGGTTGCGGAGGAGTCGACCTGATAGAACTCATCAAAGATGCGTTTGACGTTCGAGGACGGAATTCCTATGCCTGTGTCTTCAACACACAACTCGATTGTCGAATCAAGATCCTCGATCCCGATGGATACCTTCCCGCCTTCCGGCGTGAACTTGATTGCATTGCCCACGAGGTTTACAAGGAGCTGCTTGATCATACCCTCATCAAGGTAACCCAACACCGCCTCGCCCTCGGTCGGGACGTTGAGCATTATGTATTTCTTATGGGCCGCGGGAGAAAGTACCTGAAAGACGTCCGTGACGATCTTCCGTACATCCGTTTCGGTCTTCTTCATCTCAACCTTGCCGGATTCCATCCGGCTGAGATCCAGCATCTCTTCGACTATTGTCGACAGCCGCTGGGCCTCCTCTTCAATGATCTTGAGGAACTCGATTTCGGTCTCCCTGGGTGAATTGCCGAGATCGCGTGCAAGGGTCTCAGCATACGCCCTTATAGATGTAAGAGGTGTTCTCAGCTCATGGGAGACAGTGGCAACGAAGTTCGACTTTATCTCGTTGAGTTCCTTGAGCCTCTTGGTCATCGCCCTCAGTTGGATAACGTGCTCTTCCAGCCTTCCGTAGAGTCTGGCATTCTCTATGGCAGTCACTGCCTGGTTGGCGAATATCTCGATGGTTTCGACCGTCTCCATCGTCGGGATTCTGCGGTCGACAGGATCGTCCACCGAGAGGTAGCCTACCAGCTGCTGGTCACGTGTCCAGAGCGGCACGAAAAGACTGTCCATGGGATGCCACTCGCCATTTTGTCTTTCACCGAGATCCGGCACGTACACCTCGTCCTCATGATTGCTCCAGAAGCCATACTCATGGCTTATGAAGTAGGACCGGGATATCTTGAACTCGTCTCTCATCCAGGTCTTAAAGGTGTCCATCGGAACCGTTCTTGCGCTGAGTTTGGCCACCGCCTCATCGTCCAGTCCGGCAAACGCCCTGGCGACGAAACACGTGTTTTCCTCATCGAGTATTCTTACCAGGGCCATTCTGAAGCCCAGGCTTTCACTCACCGCCCTGGCGACCTCATTGAGAAGAGGTTCAAGTTCAAGGTTGGCGTTTATCGTGTTCGATATGTCCAGTATCTCAGCCAGGTGGTTGACCCTGGTTCTTTCCCTGTCCTCGATTTCTTTGGCTCGCTCCCGCTCGTGTCTGGCACATGACCGTGCCGCAGCCCGGCACCTGAAGGCATAGACCGCGAAACCGGCAAGCCCGACGAGGGCAAACCCCACAACAGCTTCAGTCACCAGCTCACCGGCCTTGGCCGCATAGAGTTGGGCAACAAACTCGGGTATCATGCTCTCTCCTGTAACTGGACGTCCGATGCTGTTTTGCCGACTATGTTGATGAATCTTTCAACAACGTCCGGGTCAAACTGCGTGCCGCTGCAACGCCTCAGCTCTTCCAAAGCTTCGTCCACCGGCATCGCAGACCTGTAAGGACGGTCACTTACCATCGAACCAAACGCATCAACCACTGCGAGTATCCGCGCTCCTATCGGGATCGATTCACCTGAAAGCCTCCCGGGATAACCTTCTCCGTCATAACGTTCGTGATGATGGAGAATCACATCCTTGACCTGATCCAGGAACTCGATCGGTCCGACTATATCGACTCCCTCTTCGGGATGTTTCTTGACGCTTTCATACTCGCCCTCACCCAGCCCGCCCGGCTTCTTGAGGATCCCTTCGCCCACCCTTACCATCCCGACATCGTGGATCCGGGACACATACTGAAGCAACCGAACCTCCTCATCATGCAGGCCCATCGAGTGGCCCAACTCAACAACCAGAGCGCCGTGATCGCCGGACTTGTCGACAGGCGCTCTTCGTGCCTCGAGGAGAGATCTCATCGCGACCATGGCACTCACGAACTGGTCTCTTGCGCTCTCGTAACTCGTAGCTCTCTCGATGGCAACGGCAATCCTGTCGCCAAGCGCAGTAAGCAGGCACAGGTCATTCTCATCGAAGAACGCATCACTCTCCTGCTTGTCCGACACGGTGAGTACACCAACAGCCCTTCCGCCGAGTTTGATCGGAGCCGAGATACACGGCACCCGCTCAAACGGCAATGTCTCACCAATCTTTGAATCGGCAAGTTCCCCTGCGGAGTTGAGGACTATGGGCTGGCCCTCCTCGAAGACGGCCCCGGTTAGACCCTCACCCTTGCCCACGACAGTTCTGCCCTGGCCGGGAGGGTTATAATTCACGCTCGCGCCCAGCACGAGTTCGCCCGTGGCCGAGTCCTCGAGGAAGAGCTGACACCTGCCGACACCCATCACCTTCGAGATCATGTCGGCGACCAGAGCAAGCAT